>JBKHBS010000041.1:0-10526 GCA_046542225.1 Candidatus Izemoplasmatales bacterium
TTTATAAATGGAGCAAGCGAGGGGAATCGAACCCCCATTCTCTGCATGGCAAGCAGAAGTTTTACCATTAAACTACACCTGCATGTGCATTTTTACATGCACATAATATTGTATAATATTTTAATGTTTTTTTCAACCATTATTTATCAAAAACTTTATTATTTGATTAGGCGTCTCCAAGGGCTCACAAAACCACCACTGACCATAGAAACATCATTAGTTACAACCAAAGCATCATCGTCTGTGTTATTAATAATATCTATAATACTGTATTTATTCTTACGATTTGCAAAAATCATTAAAACAACTCTTTCTTTATACTTACCATGAGCATCAATCGAAGTCACTGCATAGCCAGCGTCCCTTAAAGCGTTGGTGACATTCTTAGCTTCTTCTTTCATAATAATGGCTTGAATAAGGATTTTACCAACACCAATGCGATCTTCTATAATTGACCCTAAATAAACACCTAAAGCAAAACCAATACTATAATAAACACCTTTTAAAGGCGTTTCTGCAATACCAGTAATAACGCTTGATGCCATAAAAACCCAAAGTAATATTTCAACCAAAGCCAAAAGAGCACCTGGTTTACGAAGGCCCTTTCCAATAAATATAATTCTCAAAGTACTGACAGATACTTCAATCACTTTGACCACTAATATTAACATCATTTCCCATAAAGGAACTGTTCCTAAAAACGCCCAAATACTTTCCCACATTTTAATCACCTCAATTTATTTCATACTCAATAGATTATACTAGTTTTTTTTAATTTTACAAGAAAAATATCTCCAATAAAAGACAAAACTTTTCCTTGGCCTTTTTGATACTTATTTTCTTGATTTAGAAAGCCCAACCCATAAATCTATCCACACCAGTTTTTCACTTAAATCTTTTGATTTTAAAATAAATTCCATAGCTTCTGTGTTATCATTCGGGTCTATGTCTTTTGGGTAATATATAGAATCATTATTATAGGAAAAAAAGTCATCATTAAAGAAGGCTGAAATTTTATGTGAATAAAAAACTGTTGCTTCTTCACTTAAGATGCTTTCCCCCAAAAGGAAATTCTTATAATGAGGGATTCCAAGCAAGTGGTAAAAAGTCGGTAAAATATCATAAGGTGTAATAAACTTATCAAGACTTGTATTTAAGGTGTCTTCATTGGTTAAATATGCATTGGTCAAAGTTGGATTATAGATCATAAACATGGTTTTGTATGTGTCTGTATGATGGATGTCTCCTTCTTCGATATCATTTAAAGGCAAATGCATTTGATGGTAATAAAGCTTATGGTCCCCATACATGAGTATTACTGTATCTTCTAATAAATCTTTTTCTTCTAATCGATTCAATAACTTACCAATGGCACGGTCATAATCCATCATGGCAGCCTGATAAAACCTAAATCTACCGGGATCCTTTTCATCTTCACTATCAGCCAATAGGTTTATCCAATCACCTCTAGATTCAGCCAAATCAATTAGATTAAAATATCCTAAATCACTGAATTTTTTTAAATTATTTTCCCCTCTTGAACTGGGATAATTTGTATCATAAGGACCATGACTGACTAAGGTCGACCAAAAATAATAAAAAGGCCCTTCATCCTTAAACATGAAATCAAGCATTCTGTCCATGGTTCTAGAATCTAATGTATAATCTCCTCCCCATCCATAAATAGGTTCATCAGGAAATAACTCCTCATGTAAATAAACATCTTCAAAACCAAAGGCCGGCATGGTTTTAGAACGTTCATAGAAAGACCCTAAATTTTCATGAAAATAAGCAGTATGATAACCCACTTTATTTAACATATTGGGTAGAGAATATTGAAAATCATAGTCATACTTATCTATTTGGAATCCATTGCTAGGGTAATAACCTAGTATGCCCAAAATTTCAGCAACAGAAGTGCTATTTTCACTATGATGGTTGGGGAAAAACAAACCTTCTTTTGACAACCTATATAAATGAGGGGTTAAATACTCATTAATGGCAAAACTTTGACCACTTTCAACCATTATCGAAATAATATTTTTTCCCTCAAGCAATCCACTATAAGGTATATCTAAATTTGTTTCATCAGCTGGATTGGGATGGTGATAGATTAAATCATCTTCTACTTCATCCAATTGATTATGATTAAGCCCACCATCAAAAAACATAATGTCCACATCTTTGTAATAAAAACCAATTAGCCCATATTCTTCTATGGTATTTTTTTTAAAAAGATTGATATTAGCAATTCGACTATAATTTTTAAAAGTTGGAATACCAACATTAAAAAGTGTGATAAAGCTTATCAGAATGATTGCAAATAAAGCAATTGCTTGTTTGTAATATGTTCCTTGATATAAGTACTTATGGAAAAATACCTTAGAAAAGTAAAAGACAGTCATGGCATAAACCACACCGATGGATAAGATTACTACTAAAGCGTCAAAATGAACAAATTCAATCAAAAATACATTGGTTGCTTCATCAACATACATGAAATGTGTCAAAGTAAATATTTCACCATTTAATTCTAAATTCATGGTTTGGTTGGTAAAGGAAAGCACTAGAATAATCATCAATAAAAAAGATAAATAGGCAATGGATAATCGATTTGATTTAAATAGAAGGGCAAGTGAAGACAACATGAGAACAACTAGAAAATCAATATAGAAAAAATTGGGTAGAAAATTCAATCCTAACCATTCAAAAGTAATCATCTCAACGATGAAATAAAAGACCATAAATATCATCATTAACATTAATTTTTCTATTATTAAACGTTTCATTTAATCACCACTTCTTGCATACATATATAAAAAAATTTTCCAAAATTATTTAATCTTCTCCAAATCTGGAGCAATTCTTTTATTGGTTGAAACTTCATAGACATTGGCAATGCTCAATAAAAGATCATCCTTAAAGTGAGGACCGATGAAGAACATGCTTCTTGGTTGATCATCTGTTAATGCTTTAGCCACAACGCCCACAACAGGGTTACCAGCAATTGGTGCATATTGTGTTCTTTTGACTGAAGCAATTGCATCCAAATCATTTTCTTCAATTAACTCAGACATCAGGCTTGCTTTTTTATAATTATCTTTAAAAGTATCATGGTAACTTTTTTCCCTTAAAGCTCCTGATGTTTCTTCGGCTGCTTCAAATATCGATTGTTTAAACTTCATTCGTTTATCTGGTTCTTCTTTATTAAACTCGATGATTTCTTTTAAACTATGGACCTTATAGTCCTTCATATATTGGTCCATAAAATGATTCAAATCAATTTTAAAATCGTGGATTAATGTGTCAAAATTTGACATATTCTCAGACTTGACTTCTAATTCAACAATCTCTATACCTTTTGCTTTTAAGACAGTTTTAGCTTCTTCTTCTATATCATTCTCTTCATCAGAATATTTAGCGTTTGTAAACTTCACAAAGCCAACTTTTTTATTTTCCACAGACAATTTTGTGGCATTTAAAAAATCAATTTTTTTATTCTTTATCGAAAAAGTTGATAAGTCTTGGTCGTCATAACCATAGATAAATTCCATTAAAAATGCTAGATCTTCAACCGTCCTTGCCATAGGGCCAGCAATGTCTTGGTGATGTGATATAGGTATGATACCGGTTCTAGAAACCAAACCCATGGTTGGCTTCAATGTTTGAATTGAATTCATTAAGGCCGGGGCTGTTAAAGAGCCATTGGTTTCTGTACCAATAGATACTGGTATAAAATTACAAGCGACTGAAACAGCTGAACCTGTGGATGAACCTAAAGGATCTATGTTCTTACTATAGGGACTTTTCACTTGACCAAAACGTCCGCCATAGCCAGAAGGCATATCATCAAAACTCATAAAATATGCAAACTCAGATAGGTTTGCTTTTCCTAAGATAATTGCGCCTGCTTGCCTTAATTTTTTGATGATATAAGCATCTTCAGTGCCATAATAGTCTTCAAAAACTATTGAAGAGGCTGATGTATGCATTTTATCCTTTGTTAATATATTGTCCTTAACAAGAATTGGGATTCCATGGAATTTAGATCTTGGTCCTTGGATTTTTCTTTCTTCATCTAAATTTCTCGCGATTTGATAAGCATCCGGATTGATTTCAGCAATCGAATTTATTTTCGGACCTGACAAATCGTATTGATAAATTCTTTCCAAGTACATATCTAATAATTCTACTGATGTCATCTTACCTTCACTCAAGGCCTTTTGTAATGCCTTTAAACTATATTCTTTCATATTGACTCCTTACTCATGATATTTTTTAGAAAGATTTACATAATGTTTGGCATTATCCAAATTGGCTTGGATTTCTTCTTCTGTAAGCTCTCTTACTATTTTCATTGGATTACCCATGACCAAAGTTTTTGCGGGTACTTTTTTACCTGGTGGTACAACACAACCTGCCGCCACCATTGCATATTCTCCAATTTCAGCGTGGTTTAAAATAATTGAACCCATACCGATTAAGGCATAATCCTTAACAGTACATGCATGAATAATTGCAGAATGTCCGACAGTCACATGCTTACCAATAGTCGTTGGTGCATTGGTATCGGTATGAACAACAACTCCATCTTGAATATTTGTACCTTCTTTAATATGAATTTTTTCCATGTCCCCACGTAAGGTTGCATTAAACCACACATTGCAATCTTTTTCTAATAGACAATCTCCTATGATGTTTCCACCAATATTTTTAACTGTTTCATGTAAACTCGGTTTCTTATCTAGATATTTCATTTGAACCACCTTTCAATACTTTATAAATATGATTGATAATATCACTTGCAATCATTGAAACTTCTCCATAGGTTTCTCTAGCAGCTTTAGCAGCCTTTGAATGTAACAATACACCTTTGATGCTTGCACTTAATGGAGAATTATCAATGAGATAACTTGATATGATACCCGTTAAAACATCACCACTGCCTGCAGTTGCCAAACCAGGGTTTTTTGCTTGATACAAATAAATATGTTTTTTATTGGCAATCACATTGGTTTGACCTTTTAAAATCAAGGTGATGCCTTTATCAACAATTTGTTTGACATAAGCAAATAGGTCCTGTTCAACTTCATTCACCTTTACTGAAAACAAATCACTGAACTCTTTTTCATGGGGTGTTAAAATCAGATTAGGGTTTTTTACATGTTCTAAATCAAAATATTTTAAACCACCAGCATCAATGACTGTCTTGATATCAGACTCATTAATCTTGTCATATAATTTTTGGTAATGTTCATTGTTGGGTGTGAGCCCTGGTCCAAAAACGATTGAATCAGGTCTTGAGAAGTCAATGTCTTGATGAATATCTTCATAGATGACTTCTAAATGCTTAGCCACAGGGTTTTCTTGAAAAACATATCCTATACCCTGTCCAGATCTTAAAGCCGCTAAAACAGACAAGTTTATCGAACCAGGCATGGTCTTAGAACCACCTATAAAATAGCCGAGTCCATATTGGTATTTATAAGAATTGTGGATTCGTTTTTTTGGTTCTATTGAAAAATCACTATCTTGAATCAATTTGACCACTGTGTCTTGCTTTTTAACAAGGCCTATGTCCAAAACCTTTATGTCCCCATGATAATCTAAGGCATCATTGAGAATGTTACCATACTTATAAAAACCAATAACACCTGTATAACTCGCTTTAATGGCTTCATTAAACAATAAGCCGTTTCCAGGGTGAATACCACTAGGAATATCGATGGAATATATGATTTTTTCCAAACCATTGATATAGCGTATTAAATCTAAATATTTACCTTCGACAGGTCTAGATAAACCAGCTCCAAAAATACCATCAACAATGTATTTTGATGAAATAAGCAGCCTCTGAACATCCAAGTCATTATCTTTGGTATGAAAAATCACTTTGGTTTCTTGTGTCACTTGATGAAAATAATGATTAAAGCTTTTCGATGCATTGTCTACACTTCCTATAACAAGCATTTTTGGTTTATAGCCTAATTTTAATAATTCTAAAAACATAACCAAGCCATCGCCACCATTATTGCCAACACTTGATACCACCGTGATTACATCACGGATCTCAGGTTTGGCTCTTTCAATAAAATCCTTGGTTAATTCTTGGCCGGCATGTTGCATTAAATCATTGTCTGACATCTTCAATTCTTTTAATGTCAGTGCTTCAATCTCTCTCATTTCCTTAATTGATAATACTGCTTCCATTGGATTCTCCTTTAATATTAAAAATCTATTTCCATTTTAACTTGATAATGATTATTGGCCTATATATGGTTGATCAAATCAAGCCTATTATCCAACCAATCTTTAAACCATTGGCATTCCGCTAGAAAACTTCTAGTTCATCAAAATTCTATGAATCATCTATATAATTATATCATACCTGTAAAATTTTTTCATTGAATCAAAATCAGATAAAACCCCTTTATTCACATAAAGGGGTTTTGTTTTTATAAATCTTTTCTAACTTGAATTTCACCTGACCTATAAGCATTAAGCAATTCCATCAAATCATTAATGGTTGATTTGAGTTCTTGACCTTTTTTTGTGTCATAAATATAAGTTCTTCTTGGGTTTATTTCTTCAGAACGAGTGATGGATATAATATCTTTTTCCTCTTCAATTAATTGTTTATAAGTATCAAATCGTTCATGTGATACTAAAAAATATGCATAGGAATCTGAAATTAAACTATAACCTCCAATATCAGTTTTATCACTGTATTGTTTGCTCATACCACCATCAATGGTGTATATACGTTTGTTGGCCAAAACAACCTCATCACCTCTTGTAACATCCAAAGGCACATGACCATTAATAATTTTTGACTTTTGGGCATTCAAAGAAAATTCATCATAGATTTTTTTCAATATATTTTCTTTCACTCTCAATCTAAAATATGAGTTCTTATATTCTTTATGCAAGGATTTTTCTTTTAAAAAATACCGTTCAAAGGTTTTCATGGTAGATTTTGCAAATAGTGGTGAATACTTGCCTTGCCATAAATACATAAAGTAATCTTTGTGATAATCATGGTTGTCATAGCGGTTATAGTAAGCGCTCCTAACAATTTTATCAAATTTGTCCAGCAAAGCTTTTCCAGCGAATGACTGATTGTCAATCATCACACTTGCAAATTCATCTTCTAAATCAAAAGGAATAGCCGCATGAAATAATAAATTATAATCATAAATCAAATACATACTGCCTTTTTCAATTAAATATCTGGCATGTGACTGAATCATTTCATTATGCAATAAAAGTTGTCTCAAATGTAAGATAACATCTTCTTCGTCTTTATTGAGCTGATAAGGATTTTCTGGATTAATGGTCGGAAAATGTCCATCCAACAAGTCATAAGTTTGTCCATCAAGATTAATTTTATTCTGCTTATAGTCAATCTTATCCAATAAACAACGGTCGTCTAAATGAAAATTTGGATTTCTCTCTATGACTTCTGCCTCCAATTTAAATTGGATGATTGAAATGGCTTTATGAATCCGTGCTATAAATGATAAATCCTCTAGTCTATTGATGTTGGCGCTATCTTTAGGGTAAAAAAGTTTACAGGGGTCATTTCGATAGTATTTATCTGCCAACCTAGCAAGGGGTAATAAATTAATACCATAACCATCTTCAAATGTATCTAAATTGTTATACCTTGCGGCCATCCGAATCATATTTGCAATCATGACCTTAGATCCACAAGAGGCACCTAAAAATACAATGTCATGGTTTCCCCATTGGATGTCAACATTTTTCATTCTTAATAATTTTTCCATAACCATATGGGGTTTGGGTCCGCGATCAAAAATATCCCCAACGATATGTAATTGATCGATGGCCATGGTGCGAATAAACCTCGATAATTCTAAAATAAATTTATTTTCTCTCTTGGTTTTAAAGATGGCATTGATAATGGCTTGATAATATTTATCCTTATCTTCATGGCTCCTAGATTCATAAATTAATTCTTGAATAATATAGGAAAATTCTTTAGGCAAAGTTTTTCCGACTTTACTTTTTGTATATTTACTAACAATATTCTTTGCAAGTTGAACCATGTAGAAAAGTTGGGCTTCTAACAATTGTTTATAAGCATCTGCATCTAACTTCTTCTGATATTTATTCAACATATCTGTTGGATAATAGATAAAGAAAGCAATTTGGTTTTTCTTTTCTTGACTTAGGTTTTTAAATAAAAGTTCTATTTTTTCCTTGATGATACCAGAGGCATTCTTTAAGTAATGATTAAAGGCATCGTATTCACCGTGAATATCAGTTACAAAAACTTCTGTACCTTTTGGCAAATTTAAAATCGCTGATAAATTAATGAATTCTGTGCTCACGGCTTGAACCGTTGGAAAATCTTTGGCTAAGAGTTGTAAATATTTATTTTGATAAGGCATCTTTTTCGCTCCCTTAATGAATTAACTCTATTTTATCAAAAATAATCTTTAATAACAACGCATTAAAAAAAAGAACTGATTGAAATCATCAGTTCTCTAGATAAAGCTTTATTTTATGTTAAATCTTACAAGTATATTTTCGTCTAAGACTCTTAAAGTAAATGAGTTCATTAAGAATAACCTTACCATTTCATCACTATGTGATTCATAACCTATGGTAAATTCTTGACCCAAGGTAAACTCTAAATCTTCATGTTTTACTGGCAATAATAAGCCGCCTTTAATCATCTCTGAAACAACAACTTGTCCACCAATCATGTCTTCTATAATCATTTTTAATAATTTAGAACCATGGACTTGATTTAAAGCGTCATAAAAATCTTTGCTGACGATAAAGTTAAATGGTGGTTCAACAAAAGCATTTCTTAGGTCTAATATGGCTTCTGATACTTTTGATAAAATATCTTGAGAATTTAGTTGAACATCTTTTTGATATCCTGCTTCATTCATTAAACCTTTGATATCAGCTTTCTTATTACCATTGTAAATGACATCGTCTTCAAAACGAGCAATTTCCATTGAAGCTTCTTCTAAAGCATCAAGTTCAATATCTTTTGCACCTCTTAATAGATTATCAAGTTCCCATTTAGATAATTCAAATGAAATCCTTGTTTCCATTAAACTTTTGTTGTTATATAAGCCTATGTTAACATTTGAAGATTTATTTTCGACTAAATCCAATCGTCCAGTAGGCACAGATGTATAAGACAGTCCCAATGGACCATTTACCTTTAATGATTTTCTTGTTGTAAGTTGTGTATTGATGACTTGTTCTGCTCTTTCATCGATTTCAGACCAAGCTTCATCTGAAATTGGTGCTAAATTTCTTTTAAAAATATCCATAAAAGCCTCCTTTTAATTAATTTTTTTCTGTTAATATTAAAATATTTAACTTCTATTATTTAATTTTTAAACTTTTACTTTTTGTAGAGCCTTCATCACCTTCATCACCATGATGTCCAGCGATTTCTCCTTCTTTAAACAAATTGTCTCTTAACTCTTGGTCTAATTCAGGAATTCTTCTTCTCAACCATTCTAAAGCCATGGCAGCGTGTTCTAGCTCTTCATCACGATTGTGTTTAAGTATTTCTTTTAATTCAGGGTCTGAAGTGACATCCATTCTCTGATTGTACCAATCTACAGCTTCAATTTCTTCAATTAAAGATCTAAAAGCTCTTGTAAAATCTCTCGTTTCCTTACTTAACAACTCATAGGGTTCATGATATTGATCCATTATAATTCCTCCTTTAATTATTTAATCTATTTTATTATAACACAAGTAAAAATCTAAGTAAAATTATTAGAAAACATTATTTGAATTTTATTTCTTTTTCATATAACTGCAAGATTGCCTTTTCATATAGAATAAAAGTCAAGTAAATTAAAAACAAAATAATGGTAACAAAAAACCAGATTTCAAACATGGCAGTGATGTTATAGAGAATTAATAAAGTTATGGAACCAGCCCAAATCACACCCATCCAAATGTATATCAATTTTCTATATTCTGGAATAATAGTGATGATATATTGATTAAGCGGCACCAAGGCTAAAAGAAAAAACACAGCAATTAATAATGAGGAAATAACATGTAAGGTATGCCAAAAAGGTAGTTCGTTCTTTAAAGCAGGTATAAATCCTGTCAGGATGATTGAAAAAGAAGAAAGACCAATAAAAACAGTACATTTTTTATCATTGTAATTGATTAATTTCATGATATAAATGAATGATATTTCTATGGCAAGCCCTGAAACAAACGCCCAGATAATAAACATAATTCTCGGGCCCCAGCCAAATCGATTCCCAATATTGCTGAGGGTATACCTAAAGGGATCTTGTAAAGTTCCAAAGGCGATGGTTAGAACAAGTGCAAAAAGTAGCAAACTAATGATGAACATTCTTTGCTTTCTTATTTGCTTTAATGTTAATTTTTCATTCACTTTCACACAGCCACCTCCTTTTTTTGTATAGGACTATTCTACCAAAAATTAGTTAATCATTCAATAACATCGCTTAATATAGAGAAAAAAAACAGGCAAAACTTTGCCTGTT
>JBKHBS010000011.1:0-40604 GCA_046542225.1 Candidatus Izemoplasmatales bacterium
CGGATATGTTAACAAGAATTCGCAACGCAAATCAAATGAAACATAAAAAAGTTGAGTTACCAGCATCTAAGTTAAAATCAGAAATCCTTAACGTTTTAAAACAAGAAGGGTATATCACTGATTTTGAAAGTGTAAATGATGGCGGAGTGCAAGGTACTTTACGTATACAATTAAAATATTTAGATAATGAAGAAAGAGTTATTAGAGGTTTGAAAAAGATTTCCAAACCTGGTTTACGTGTGTATGCTAAAACAGACGACCTTCCTAAAGTTCTTAATGGACTAGGAATCGCAATTATTTCTACATCAAAAGGTCTATTAACAGATAGAGCTGCGAGAAAAGAAAAAGTTGGCGGCGAAGTCTTAGCATATGTATGGTAAGAAAAATTAATGGAGGTGCAAGAAAACTATGAGTCGAGTTGGTAAACAAGCAATCCAGCTTCCTAAGGGCGTAGACATTAACGTCAACGATGAAAACTTCGTTGTTGTTAAAGGGCCTAAGGGTGAATTAAGCTTTGGATTCGATAAAAATATGACAATTATTATAAATGAAGACGAAATTTCTGTAACCCGACCAAATGATTCATTACGTAATCGTGCTTTACATGGTACGACAAGAGCGTTATTGAATAATATGGTTATTGGAGTAAGTGAAGGATATTTAAAAACCCTTGAAATTAAAGGTGTCGGATACCGTGCGCAATTAAAAGGTTCAGATACATTAGTTCTAAATGTTGGATATTCTAACCCAGTTGAAATGGAAATTCCTGAAGGAATTACCGTGGAAGTTCCAAAAAACACAGAAATACAAGTAAAAGGTGCTAATAAACAAGAAGTCGGTCAATTTGCCGCAGTTATTCGTAAAGTTCGTTTACCTGAACCATATCTTGGAAAAGGTATTCGTTACAAAGATGAATATGTACGTCGTAAAGAAGGGAAAACAGCTGCTTAATAGCAGTTGAGAGGTGATATTATGTTTAAACCAGTTATAAAAAACAAAAATAGAAAAGTTAGACATCGTCGTATGAGATTTTACATACAAGGAACGCCTGAAAGACCACGTCTAAATGTTTTCCGTTCTAATAAACAAATATATGCACAAGTCATAGACGATACAAATTCTGTAACATTGGCATCAGCTTCATCACTAGATTTAGAAAATGGAGCAAATATAGAAGGCGCAAAAACCGTCGGTAAATTAGTTGCTGAAAAAGCAGTTAAACAAGGTGTTAAAAAAGTCGTATTCGACCGTGGTGGTTATTTATATCATGGTAGAGTAAAAGCTTTAGCAGATGCTGCTAGAGAAGCAGGACTAGAATTCTAATGAAGGAGGTAATCTAAATGGAAAACAATAAACGTAGTAAAAGAGGAAGAAAGCCTCGTTCTAAAAGAGAGCCAAAACTTTATGAAGAAAGAGTCGTTAATATTGGACGTGTTACCAAAGTTGTTAAAGGTGGTAGACGTTTTAAATTCTCAGCTTTAGTTGTTGTTGGCGATCAAAACGGTAAAGTAGGATTCGGAATCGGTAAAGCTAGTGAGGTTCCAGATGCAATTAAAAAAGCAATTGAGACCGCTAAGAAAAATATTGTTGAAGTTCCAAGAAATGGAACAACAATACCTCATACAATCACCGGAAAATTTGGTGGTGGAAAAGTATTCTTAAGACCAGCCGTTGAAGGTACTGGTGTTATCGCTGGTGGTGCAGTACGTGCGGTTATAGAGTTGGCAGGAATTAAAGATGTATTGTCTAAATCTTTAGGTTCAGATGCTCCAGTAAATATCGTTAGTGCAACTGTCAAAGCCTTAAGCGAATTAAGAACTGTTGAAGAAGTTGCCGAAATGAGAGGCTTAACTGTCGAGGAGGTTTTACACTAATGGCTAAATTAAAAGTGACCTTAACAAAAGGTTTATCAGGTAGAAAACCAAATCAAGTAAAAACAGTAAAAGCTTTAGGACTGAACAAAAGAACATCATCTGTTGTCGTTGAAGACACAGATATGATTAGAGGTATGATCAATACCATTAGTCATTTAGTTTCAGTTGAAGAAGTAAGTAAGTAGGGGGTGTTGATATGAAATTACACGAATTAAAACCGAATGCAGGGGCTACTCATTACAAAAAAAGAGTGGGTCGTGGAAATGGTAGTGGTTTAGGTAAAACAGCTGGACGTGGTCATAATGGACAAAATTCTCGTTCAGGTGGTGGCGTAAGACTAGGTTTTGAAGGTGGGCAAACTCCATTATTCAAACGTCTTCCTAAAAAAGGATTTACGAATCCTTTCAGAAAGGAATTCGCTATCGTTAATTTATCTGACCTTAATAATTACGAAGCAGATACAGAAATAACACCTGAATTATTACTTAAAGATCGCGTTGTGAGTAAACAATTAAGCGGTATTAAAATATTAGGTAGAGGAAAATTAGAAGTTAAACTAACTGTTAAAGCTCATAAATTTTCTGCTTCTGCAAAAGAAGCAATCGAAGCAGCTGGTGGCACGGTAGAGGTGATATAATGGAAACAATTAAAAAGATTTTCACTAACAAAGAAGTCTTGAAAAAAATTGCTTTCACATTAATGATCTTTTTAATCTTTAAACTATTAACCAAAGTGACCATTCCCTTGGTTGATCAAGCCGCATTTGCTGATTCGTTTGAAGGTGGATTCTTAGGAATCGCTAACTCAATATCTGGGGGCGCATTAAGGAATTATTCTGTTGTTGCTCTTGGTATTAGTCCATACATTACTGCTTCAATCGTGGTGCAGTTATTACAAATGGACATTGTTCCTTTCTTAAAAGAATGGGGCGAAGAAGGCGAAGTTGGTAAGAAGAAAATCGCTAGATTAACACGTTATTTAGCAATAGCTCTTGCTTTTGTTCAAGCAATTGCAATGACATTTGCATTCAATAATGTTGGCGCTGGACTTTTTACTTCACAAGCCTCTGATTGGGCAACCTTAGGTGGTAGAAACCTATGGTTCATTGTGTATTTCTATATTGCAGTTGTTTTAACTGCAGGTACTGCATTAATGATTTGGTTGTCGGATCAAATTTCACTAAAAGGTATTGGTAATGGAACATCAATGCTAATCGTCGCGGGTATTATTATTTCATTCCCAGGAACGATTGTATCGTTGGTTCAATACTATATTGCAGACCCAAGTAATGCTTTAGAATCTGTCTTTGCAAACCAAGGACAATTTACTGGCTATTTACTATTTGGTGTCAGCATGATGATGTTTGTTATCGTATTGGTGGGTGTGACTTATATGCAAATCGCAGTCAGAAAAGTCCCTATTCAATATGCAAACAGACCTGGCTCAACAAAATTCAAAGGCAAATCGGAATCAAATATTCCTATTAAATTAAATACGGCAGGTGTTATTCCGGTAATCTTTGCATCAATTATTTTGTCTTTACCATTAACAGTCATTGGCTATGTATCTGGTAATAATACAGAAGCAGGCGGATGGATGAATTGGCTCCAACAAATATTTACATACACTGAACCAATTGGTTTTGTACTGTATGTTCTATTAATCTTTATTTTCACATTCTTCTATTCGTTCATTTTAATTAAACCTGAACAAATAGCAGAAAACCTAAACAAACAAAATGCTTATGTTCCTGGGGTAAGACCAGGAAAAGAAACTGAAGCTCATATTACTAAAGTATTATTTAGAGTGACAGTTGTTGGTGCATTCTACTTAGTTGTTGTGGCGAGTTTACCGATTATCACATCGATTATTCTTGGTCATAATTATGCTCAAATTGGAGGGACATCTCTATTGATTATTGTTGGTGTAGCACTTGAAACAGCGAAACAAATTGAAGCTGATACTCAAGAAAAAGCTTACGCTGGCTTTATGAGATAAAGCCATGATTAACTTGTTAATTATGGGCAAACCTGGAGCAGGTAAGGGTACCCAAGCAAAAAAAATTCTTGACCACTTTGAATTAACACATATTTCCACTGGCGAGATTTATCGGGAAGAAATAAAAAAAGGTTCTTATATTGGACAAGAAGCAAAAAAATATCTAGATCAAGGAAATTTAGTACCTGATAAAATGACAAATGATATTGTTCGTGCAGTACTTTCAACAACTGAGTTCGACAACGGATTTATGTTGGATGGCTATCCAAGAACAATTGCTCAAGCAAGAGCCTTAGACGAGATGCTAAGTAAACGTAACCTTCGATTAACTGCTGTTATCAATGTTGACGTGGACGATGACATCATCTCAGACAGAATGTCAGGTAGAAGAGTGTGTTCTAATTGTGGACAAACTTACCACTTAGAATATCACCCACCAAAAATTGATGGTATATGTGATGCCTGTGGACATCAATTGATTCAAAGACCTGATGATTTAAAAGAATCAGTCTTAAATCGATTGAAAATCTACAAAAACAAAACACAACCATTATTAGATTACTACGAAAAGAAAGATTTATTACTAGTAATTGATGGTGAAAAACCAAGTGATCAAGTATTTGATGATATATTAAAAAAACTAGGTGAGTTGTAATGATAAAACTTAAATCAAATAGAGAAGTTGAATTAATGCGAGAAGCTGGACGTATTGTTGCTCTAGCGCATCAAGCTACGAGAGACTTTATTAAGCCTGGCATTAGCACAAAGGATCTAGACGATTTAATAGAAAATGTCATTCGTGAAAACGATGCAATTCCATCTTTTAAAAACTACAATGGTTTTCCCGCATCAGCATGCATATCGGTCAATGAAGAAGTTGTCCATGGTATACCAAGTAAAAAGCGCATTCTTAAAGATGGCGATGTCGTCTCTGTAGATATTGGTGCTATATACAAAGGATATCATGGTGACTCTGCTTGGACTTATGCATGCGGGGAAATATCTAATGATGCAAAGAGATTATTAGAAGGTACAGAAGAAAGTCTTTTCAAAGGACTAGAACTTGCTAAAGCTGGTAATCGTTTGTCAGATATTTCTCATGCGATACAAAAACATGCGGAAAGTCTAGGGTTTAGTGTTGTTAGAGAGTTTGTTGGCCATGGGTTGGGAAGAGAACTTCATGAAGATCCTCAAATACCAAATTTTGGATTACCAGGAAGAGGTCCTAAACTAAAAGCCGGCATGACTTTAGCAATAGAACCAATGATTAATTTAGGGAATAAAGATGTCAGAGTTTTAACTGACGGTTGGACGGCAGTAACCAGAGACAGATCGATATCCGCTCATTTTGAGCATTCAATATTGATAACGAAAACCGGTTACGAGATATTAACCAAATTATAAGGAGTGATTAATTTGCCGAATAAAGAAGAAGTAATTGAAATGGTAGGAACAGTTATAGAAGTTTTACCAAATGCAAAATTTTTAATTGAGCTAGAAAACAAGCACCGTATCATCGGCCACGTTTCTGGTAAAATCCGCATGCACTACATACGCATTTTACCAGGTGATAAAGTAAAAGTTGAATTATCAACATACGACCTAACACGTGGACGTATCACATATAGAATGAAAAATTAATAAATATATAAGGAAAGATTTTAAGGAGGTAATGGTATGAAAGTAAGACCATCTGTAAAAAAAATCTGTGATAAATGTAAGATCGTAAAAAGAAAAGGTAAAGTTTATGTAATTTGTGATAATCCAAAGCATAAACAAAGACAAGGGAAATAGGAGGAAACTATGGCAAGAATTTCAGGAGTTGATATTCCTAAAGAAAAAAGAGTCGTTGTTGCTTTAACATATGTATATGGTATTGGTAGAACTAGATCTGAGAAGATTTTAGCAGCTGCTGGTATTGATGAAAGCACAAGAGTAAAAGATTTATCAGACTCAGATGTAGTAAAAATTCGTCAAGAAGTTGAAAAGTATACAGTTGAAGGTGACTTAAGACGTGAAGTAGCTTTAAACATTAAACGTTTAAGTGAAATTGGCAGTTACCGAGGATTAAGACATCGTAGAGGTTTACCTGTACGTGGACAAAATACCCGTAACAATGCAAGAACGCGTAAAGGTCCAAGAAGAACTGTAGCAAATAAGAAAAAATAAGAAGGGAGACTGAATAAAATGGCACGTAAAAAAGTAAGAACCAAACGTCGTGTGAAAAAAAATATTCCTTCAGGAATAGCACATATTCATTCGACTTTCAATAATACTATTATTACAATCACTGATGCAAGTGGTAATGCAATTGCTTGGAGTTCAGCTGGAGCAATCGGGTATAAAGGTAGCCGTAAATCTACTCCTTTTGCAGCAGGTTTAGCTTCTGAAGCAGCAGCAAAATCAGCTATGGATCATGGGGTTTTAAAAGTTGAAGTAGAAGTCAAAGGTCCAGGACCTGGACGTGAAGCTGCAATTAGAAGTTTACAAGTAGCAGGATTAGAGATTACAGCAATTAAAGATGTTACACCAGTTCCTCATAACGGATGTCGTCCACCAAAACGACCTCGTGGTTAGGAGGTAATGATGAAGGACTTGAAATTCGAAAAACCTAAAACAGAAATATCAGAGCTAGAGGATAATTACGGAAAGTTCACTATCTCACCTCTAGAAAGAGGTTATGGTATTACACTAGGTAACTCTTTAAGACGAGTTTTATTGTCTTCTTTACCTGGCGCAGCAATCGTTAATGTTAATATCGCTGGGGTTGTTCATGAATTTACACCAATTGATGGTGTGATTGAAGATGTAACAACCATCATCCTAAATCTCAAGGGTGTTATTCTTTCAATCGATAATGAAGATCCACTTGTTGAAAAACGTTTGGATATATCAGTTGAAGGCCCAAGAGATGTATATGCATCAGATATTATAGCTGATGAAGAAGTTGAAATTAAGAATCCAGATCATTTCATTTGTCGCGTAAATAAAGGCGTATTAAGAATGACTCTTAAGGCTAAAAAAGGTAATGGTTATGTCAGTGCAGTTGAAAATGCAAAATACAAAGACGATGTAAATGACATCGCAATTGATAGCATTTATACACCAATTACTCGCGCAAAATATGATGTTGAAAAAACTAGAGTTGAAGACTCTGCCGACTATGATAAATTAATTATGGAAGTTTGGACAGACAAATCTATCAATCCAAAAGACGCGATTGGTTTGGCATCTAAGATGCTAATTGATCACTTAAATGAATTCGTAGATTTATCAGAAAAAGCTGCCGATGAAGATTTTATGGTAGAACGTGAAGTTGAAGAGACAAATAAAAACTTAGAAAAACCAATAGAGGACTTAGACTTATCTGTACGTTCATATAACTGTTTGAAACGCGCAGGCATCAATACACTTTCAGAACTAATCGAAAAAACTGAAGAAGACATGATGAAAGTTAGAAATCTTGGTAAAAAATCATTGAAAGAAGTTAAGCAAAAGCTTGAAGAATTGAATTTAAGCTTAGCTAAACACTAATCGATAGGAGGAAATTATGGCAAGTAGAGGATACACTAAACTTAATCGTAATAGCGCTAATCGTAGAGCTCTAATTCGTGATTTAGCTACTCAACTTATTATGCACGAGAGAATTGAAACAACATTAACAAAGGCTAAAGAGATCAGAAGAACTGTTGAGAAATTAATTACTCTTGCAAAAAAAGGTGACTTGAATTCAACAAGAATCGCTGAAAAAACAGTTAGAGAATTAAAAATAGATGATCAATATGCTATCGTTAAACTAATTAAAGAATTAGGACCTAAATACAAAGATAGAAATGGTGGATATACACGTATCTACAAGACTGGACCACGTTTAGGTGATTCTAGTCCAATGGCTATTATTGAATTAGTATAAGTTAAATAAAGTATCGAGAAATCGATACTTTTTTTGCTTTTAGTCTGGAGGATATACATGAATAAAGAAACATATTTTTTAGAACTATTTAATAAACTTGATACTTATTTAAGGGTTAAGCATTTTAACAATAACCCATCTTATATGTCTTATGTTCGAAAATTATTTTACATTAAAAAACATCATTTAGAACCCATAATCAGTAGAGACCTTTATTTCGACACCTTAAGAACTGCAGGTGAAATTAGAAATATCTTGGCTCATAACAATGATATTGTTGTACCGAGTGATGATTTTTTAAATGCTTTCAAAGACCTAGTTGAAAGGATAACAGAACCCAAAAATGTTTCTCAGATAATGACTAGATTTAGCAATTTACAAACATTGACAGAAAATAATAGATTATCTGAAGTTATCAATCTTATGAAAAGATCAGGCTATGCATCCATTCCTATATTAAGGGACAATCAATTGCTGGGAATGTTTACTGAGCGGACAGTTTTTGATTACTTAACCATCTCTAATCGAATCATCGATCAAGATATGAAAATCAAAGAATTTCATGAAGTTATTGACTTAGACCATGATCCCAAGGCTTATTTTAAAATGGTTCCTAAGGACATGAGTGTTGATACAGCTTATGAAATTTTCATCAATGACTTTAAAGAAAAAAGACATTTGATTTTGCTCTTGGTCACGGAAAATGGTAAGGTGAATGAGAAGTTGTTAGGTGTAGTTGCCTTGAGAGATTTAAAGAATGAATTGTATTAAAATCATTGCCACAATCATAGCATTTTTATTTTAATTTTGATATAATACTTAAGGTGATGTAAATGGGCTATATAAGGGTAAAAGACTTAAATTTTTCTTATAGTCATAAGAAGAAAGTATTAAACAATATCAATATCGAAATTGACAAAGGTGATTGGATTGCTGTTCTTGGACATAATGGTTCAGGCAAATCCACCCTGGCTAAATCTTTGGTTGGTTTGGTAGAACCTCAATCAGGTACCATCACGATTGATGGCTTAGAATTAAATGAAGAAACAGCCTATGATATTCGAAAAAAGATCGGTATTGTATTTCAAAATCCAGACAATCAATTTGTTGGTGTCACTGTAAGAGATGACATCGCTTTTGGTATGGAAAATCTTCAAGTGCCAAGAGAGAAGATGATTGAAAATATTGATTTTTACGCTAATAAAGTACAAATGGAAGAGTTTTTAGATAAAGAACCATCTCAATTATCTGGTGGTCAAAAGCAAAGGGTTGCTATTGCAGGTATTTTAGCCATGCAAACAGATATTATTATTTTTGATGAAGCAACATCAATGCTAGATCCTTCTGCAAGAGAAGAATTGATGTCATATATAAAAACTTTACATAAAGAAGGATTAACCATTATTATGATTACCCATGATATTAATGAAGCTTTGCTTGCAGATAAGCTATTGATATTAAAAGATGGGGAAGTCTTTGCACAAGATGACAGCAAAGAATTAATGAAACATAAAGATTTATTTATTGAGAGTTACTTAGAACTACCGGTTGCTTTAGATGTGGCCAATGAACTAAAAGATAAAAAATTTGATTCAGTAAAGGAGACATTATGGGCATACGTTTCAATGAAGTAAGTTATACTTATAGCTCTTTCTCCGATATGGGTGCATCTGCTATTTATAAAGTCAGCTTAGATATTAAAGAAAAAGATGAATTTATTGCTTTGGTTGGCCATACAGGTTCAGGGAAAACAACCCTAGCAAAACATATGAACGCATTGATCTTTCCCACATCTGGAAGTATGGAGATTTTTGGAAAAAAGATTGAACAAAAGCGAAACAAAAAAATCAGATACAATGATATTAGACAAGATGTTGGTTTGGTTTTTCAATTTCCAGAATACCAATTGTTTGAAGAAACGGTTTTGAAAGATGTGATGTTTGGACCTCAAAATTTTCATATTGATAAGGAAGAGGCTAAAGAATTGGCCATGAATGCAATCCGCTTGGTTGGTTTAGATGAAAGTTATTTTGATCGCAATCCTTATAATTTATCAGGTGGTGAGAAAAAAAGAGTTTCAATTGCTGGTATACTTGCAATGGAACCCAAAATTCTTGTATTGGATGAACCTACGTCTGGTTTAGATCCAGCTGGTAAAAGAGTTTTAATGGAATTATTTTTAAGCATACACCAAAACACCAATAGATCAATCATCATTATTACCCATGACATGGATTTGGTTTATGAGTATTTTAATAGAGTTATTGTAATGAATGATGGAGAAAAGATATATGATGGTAATCCTGATACTTTGTTTAGGGATTCGGCCTTAATTGAACAATATCTAGATTATCCAAATTCTATAAAAGTCTTAAAACATTTAAATAAAACATTAAATCTTGATTTGGATGAATATAAAAAAACCACCGAAGAAGTTCTTGCTGAAATCAAGAGGGTGGTGAAATAATGAAGGGTATAGTGATTGGACAATATGTCCCTGGAAAAGGCTTTTTCTATAGAGTTGATCCTAGAACTAAGATTGTTGCTGTATTATTTTTAATGATTGGAACCTTTCTTTTGGATGATATATATCAAGTCATCGCAGCCTTATTTTTGACATTTATCTTATTAATCATTGGGAGAATATCTTTTATCAAGGTGATGAGAGGGTTAAAGCCAATACTAATATTGTTAATATTCACCTTTATTTTTCAGATTCTTTTGAATAAAGAAGGTCGCTTGGTTCTTGATTCAACTTTAAATATTTCTTTGATTAATATTGCTTTAGTGATTGGATTATTTATTGTTTGGCGAATATTGGCAAAACTTAAAAAATTTAATTTTCTTTTATTTGTTGGTTTTATTGTGGGATCAGTATTTTTATTGGCCAATGTAAATATCAGTGGTGACTATCCTTTAACATCTTTCAACCTAGAGATTTATGAAAAAGGTATTGAAATGTCAGTCTTTGTCGTTCTTAGATTGTTAATCATCATTACCTTATCAACCATCCTAACCTTAACGACCAAACCAACGGATTTGACACAAGGACTAGAAAGTCTAATGAGACCGCTTAAAAAAATTGGTTTTAATTCTGATGATTTTGCTTTAATCATCTCAATTAGTTTAAGATACATACCAACCATTTTTGATGAAGCCAATAAGATTATGCAAGCACAAGCATCAAGAGGTGCTGATTTTTCAGAAGGCAAGTTAAAAGACAAGTTGAAGCAAGTCATTTCCTTGCTGATACCAATGTTTATCATTGCATTTATGCGAAGTGAAGAATTAGCAGATGCCATGGGTTCAAGAAACTTTGTTCCTGGAAAACCAAGAACAAGACTCCATGTCTTAGAATATTCTTACAGGGATGTTTTAGTGTCAGTGTTTACATTTGCTTTCTTTACAATTGCCTTATTATTTAGAGTCAATGTATTGGGGTATTAAATGTTTAATTTTAGCGATAAAGCAGCAATAAAAATAAATGATTTATTGATTTTTGACCATGATAAAATCAATGAAACCATCCGTAAAAACCAAGCCTTATTCCAAGACTTGGTTTTAGACTATTCTCCGTCAAGACACACTGCTTATGGTTATAACAAAATGGGTCATTTGATAAAAATCTCTTACAATGATGACTTGGTTGAAAAAATAGTTTTGGTAAAAGACAAACCCAACCAATTAAGAAAAAAGATGACTGTGACTTATGATGGTACAAACTTTTATGGCTTTCAGCACCAAAGCAAACATAGGACCGTACAAGGTGAAATATCAAAACTCATTAATGAGGTTAATCAAAGTGAAGGACTTGTCCAAGGGGCTTCAAGAACGGATACCCATGTTCATGCCTATAAGCAAGTATTACATTTTGATACTCAAGTGGATATTACCAATGAAAAATGGATTGAAATTCTAAATCATCAATTACCTGACGATATCATGGTGAGAAATGTAGAAGATGTTCATCCATTATTTCATTCAAGATATGATGTTTTTAAAAAACAATATGTTTATAAAATATTTTTAGGTGAAAGAAACCCATTTTTAATCCATTATTATCATTTTGAGCAAGCTTTAAATATTGATAAAATGGAAGAAAATTTAAAGCAATTAATAGGTAGACATGATTTTACAAGTTTTTCTAAATCCCCTGTTGATGATCCATATAGAACCATTTATAAAGCAGATATGAAGATTATAGATGATGTTTTATACATTGAGATTGAAGGCAATGGTTTTTTAAGATATATGGTCAGAATCATTGTTGAATATTTACTTAAATTAGGAAAGAACCAAGTCAATATGTCTATCAGTGATGTCTTAAAGTTAAAAGACCGAACCCATACGAATTCTATGGCTAAAGCCGAAGGTTTGTATTTGGAAGAAATTATATATTAAAAAAGAGATAATCTATTTGATTGTCTCTTTTTAAAATATGAAGTTGTATAAGTGATTTCTCTGTTATGTTTTCTTTGATAAATTTTTAATGCGTCTAGTGCTGATGATTTTTTTAGTCAATGCTACAATCAATAGTATCATGATGTTAACAGAAACGATGGCCGCCCCACTCGGTATGGTGAATGAATATGCCCCCCATAATCCCACGAGTACAGATAATTCAGAAAAGATAATCGAAATAATAACTGTTGACTTGTATGACCATCCGATTCTCATTCCAGCAGCGACAGGAATGACCATCATTGAAGAAATCAATAAAACCCCAGCAGCTTCTAATAAAACAGAAACAACAATCGATAACATAATCATAAATATGATTTGGAAGATGCTGACATTAACCCCTAAAAATTTAGCATTCATTTCATCAAAACTAACCGCAATGATTTTTTTTCCGTATAAAATGAATAACATGGAAACTGTGAATAATGTCGCAAGGATTAAATATATATAGTAATTGGTCACTGTTAAAATTGACCCAAACAAATATTCATACAAAGAACCGGTCTTGCTTGCTAGGGCAAAGAAAATTGCACTTAATGCAGCACCTAAACTAATTACGATGACCATGGATATTTCTTTATAATTCTTATAGGAACGCCGGAAAAATTCAATTAATAATCCACCGATAATAGAGAAGACAATCCCTAAATAGAGCGGTTTGTCAAAGAAAAAAGTAATTCCGACTGAGCTTAAAAACAAACTGACTGAGATACCAACCAATGAAAAATGGCCTAAGGTATCTGCGATAAAAGACAATCTTCTCACAACAATAATTGAGCCCAGAAGTGGGGCTAAAATTCCCAGCATAATACCTGCGGCCAAAGCCCTAAGCATAAAGTCTTGTTGGAAGAGGTCTGTGATAAATGATAAAAACATATTTATTCATCCCCTCCTTCTGTAGAATGTTGTCTTGTTGAAAAATGATTGCTTAAGTCGCTATGCATATCCAATACATGGGTATAATGTAGGTGTTCCATACTATCACTATGGGTAATTAAAATAATTGTAATGCCTTGCTCGTTCAAGTTTTGGATGGTTTCATAGAAGAACGCCTTGTTTTGTTGGTCGATTGAAGCAGTGGGTTCATCTAGTATCAAAACTTCAGGTTTGTTTAACATGGCTCTAACGATAAAAACACGTTGTAATTGCCCGCCTGATAAGGAATTGATGTTTTGATTTTGAATGTTAAATATTTTCATTTGATCAAGTAATTTTAACCGTTCTTGAGTATCGACACCTTTAGCGCTAGAGACATTGAGTAGTTCAGAGACCGTGATTGGAAATTCATAATTGAATCCATCAAAGTTTTGGCTGACATAGCCAAATTTTGTCCATTTATTAAAAACCGTTATGTCAGTATCATCAAAAAAAATACTGCCAGGTTTCACTTCGTTAATACCAAGTAAGCATTTGACAAATGTTGATTTACCTGACCCGTTTTTACCTCTAATCACTAAATAATCACCTTGATTCAAGGTGAGACTTAAATTTTTAATTACTGTTTTGATGCCATAGGCGAATGTTAATTTGTTAATGTATATTTGCATATCGAACCGTCCTTAAAATTTATTGTATCATATTCGACCATCTTATTAAATAATTATGTTTAAAAAATGCGTCATTTATGAGATAATATAACAATAAGCAGGTGATGAAATGAAAGGAAAATTTATTACATTTGAAGGCACGGAAGGTTCAGGAAAAACTTCTGTCATCAAAGAGATTAAAACACATTATGAAAACTTAGGATATAAGATTTTAACAACAAGAGAACCTGGCGGTATAAGAATTGCTGAACAGATTCGTACCATCCTTTTAGATAAAGATAATCAAGAAATGGATCCAAGAACTGAAGCTTTGCTTTTTGCAGCAGCAAGACGACAACACGTCGTTGAAAAGATTTTACCGGCTTTAGAAGCAGGCTATATTGTGATTTGCGATCGGTTTGTTGATTCTTCATTAATTTATCAAGGCCATGCCAGAGGCATCGGTGTTGATAAAGTTTTTGATATTAATTATTTTGCTATTGAAGAAGCCTTACCAGATTTAACAATTTTTGTTGACGTTAGACCTGAGGTCGGTTTAGAAAGAGTTTTTTCCACGCCCAATAGAGAAGTCAACCGATTAGACCTTGAAAGTTTAGCATTTCACAAAAAAATCTATAAAGGATATTTAGGTTTGGTCGAAAAATATGATAGAATAAAGAAGGTTAATGGTGAAAATCAACTCAGTCAAGTTGTGAATGATACCATTGCCTTGATTGATCAAATTTTGTAGGAGGCAGATATGAGTTATAAGTCATGGGATGATATTGCGCTTGAACAAAAAGTCGCAGCGCGATTATTGAAAAACCATATCCAATTAAATAGATTAAACCATGCTTATATCTTTGAAGGTGTTAAAGGAACAAGAAAAGTTGAGATTGCAGAATTTTTCTCAAAAGCAATTATGTGTAACAATAAAGATGAATCTATGAATCCTTGTCATGAATGTGATGATTGTAAAAGAATTGACTCGGGAACACATCCAAATATGTTTATAGTCAAACCAGATGGCCAAATGATTAAAAAAGAACAAATCAAGAGTTTGATTGAAGAATTTTCAAAAACTTCATTAGAGTCAGGGCCAAGGATTAACATCATCCATGAAGCAGATAAATTCAATTTGTCTTCGGCCAATGCCTTGTTAAAAACAATGGAAGAACCTGGTGAAGACATTTATCAAATTATGATTACAGAAAACGTCCAAGCACTTTTACCAACCATTAAGTCAAGGGGAGAAACCATACATTTTAAAGAATTGGACAGAAAAATTATTAGAGAAAAATTACAGTCATTAGACATTAATGCGTCTTATGCAAATCCAATCAGTCAATATACATCGGATATATCAGCGGCTGTAGAAATAGCCAATGATGATTTAATGATTGAATTAATTGATTTAGTGATAGATACTTACGAAGCCATGTTAGACACTAAAAAATCAGTCATCATCACATTTTTAGAAAATGGTGGGAAAGTCATCTCCGAACAATCAAGGGCTGAATTTTTTCTTGATTTAATGATTATTTTTCAAAAAGACATTATCCAATCAAAATTAAAAAATGAAAATTTATGTTTTTATAGCCATCATTTTTTAATTGAGAATTTGGCAAAAAAAACAGATTTAAATACATGTAAAAACCATTTAGAAGCATTGTTAGGACTCTCGATGAGGATAAAATACAATATCAATATGCCATTGGCGTTTAATCAATTATTAATGGTTTTGGAAAGAGGTTATAAAAATGCAACACAAAGTCGTCGCAATCCAATTTAATTATCTTGGAAAAAAATATTATTTTTCAACAAATGATTTGGATTTAAATAAAAATGATTATGTGGTTGTTGAAACAGTAAGAGGTTTAGAACTTGGTGAAGTCATATCAGACATTATTGAGATTAATGAAAAAGATTTGGTGTCACCACTTAAGCCTGTATTACGTATAGCAACTGCTGAAGATATAGAAACATTTAAACAAAACATGATTGACCAAACCTATATTCTTGAAGTGACAGAAGGTCTTGTAAAAAAACACAAATTAGATATGAAGTTATTAAATTCTGAATATACTTTAGACCGTTCTAAACTGATTATCTATTTTACATCTGATGGCCGAGTTGATTTTAGAGAATTGGTTAAAGACTTAGCCAATGAGTTTCATGTCCGTATTGAGTTACGTCAGGTTGGCGCAAGAGACGGCGCAAAGATTATCGGCGGTATTGGACCATGTGGTATGCAAACTTGTTGTGTAAGGTTTTTAAGGGAGTTTGAACCAGTCACGATAAAAATGGCCAAAATACAAAACTTATCATTAAATCCAGCCAATATTTCTGGTTTGTGTGGTAAACTTTTATGCTGTATCCGCTATGAAAATGAAAACTATAAAAACTTTAAAGCAGAAACACCAAATGTTGATTCTTTGGTATGGACCAAAGATGGACAAGGAAAAGTTATCAAAATAAATTATAGTGAACAAAGTGTGACGGTTATGTTTACACCAGATGATAAAAAATCATATCATATGAGTGAAGTTTCAATGAATAAAGAAGACTTAGATATCGAAGAAGAATTATCAAGTTTAGAGGATTAATCATGTCTAAGGTTTATACGCATGATCTATTGGCCTATGATGGGTTAAAAATAAAACAATCTAATGATTTGTTTAAATTTTCCATTGATTCTTTATTGCTGGGCGATTTTGTAAAAATCAATCCCAGAACTAAAAAAATTATGGATTTAGGTTGTGGCTTGGGACCGGTGAGTTTTTATTTATCCTTAAAAACGAAGGCACACATAACGGGTGTCGATATTCAAAAAGATGTGATTGAATTGGCAAAACAATCAGCCAAGTTGAATCAACTTGATGATCAAATTACTTTTATACATGAAGATATTAAAAAGATTCACCAGCACTTTCAAACCAATCAATTTGATCTTGTTGTTTGTAATCCGCCCTTTTATAAGACAAAGGGAAGAACCCATCAAAATGACCTTGCTTCCTTGCAAGTAGCCAGACATGAAGTCTTGTTAAATTTAGAAGAACTCTTTTCTGCAACAAAAAAACTATTATCAAATGGTGGTATGTTTTATTTTATACATAGAGTAGAAAGAATGGATGAGATAATCTTAGAATTATCTAAACAAAATTTTGTTGTTAAAAGATTACGTTTTGTTTACACCAAACCCAATAGGCCAGCAAAGATGTTGCTTGTAGAAGCAAGATTTAATGGGGCAATGGGATCTTTAGAAATAGAAGAACCATTATATATTTATGATGAGAATACTGAATATACAAAAGAAATTTTAGATATTTTTCATCTAGGGGATGAAAATTATGAAAGTCACTAAGCATTATCAAAATGATTTACCAAGTTTATATTTAGTACCAACACCTATTGGTAATTTAGAAGACATGACATTTCGTGCAATAAGCATTTTAAAAAGTGTGGATATCATTTTTGCGGAAGATACAAGAACCACAAGAAAGTTAATGACCCATTTTGATATTAAAACAAAAATGGATTCATATCATGATCATAATGAAAAAGAAAAAATGGATGTTTTGATTGGAAAATTATCTGATGGGAAAAACATTGCCTTGGTCAGCGATGCGGGCATGCCACTCATCAGTGATCCTGGATACCATTTGGTTCAAAAAGCAATTGAAAAGAATTATAATGTGGTTGCTTTGCCTGGGGCCAATGCATTATTACCAGCCTTAGTCATGTCTGGTTTCAAAACACAACCTTTTGTGTTTTTGGGCTTTTTAGACCATAAAAGTAAGAAAAAAATCGAAATGATTGAAAGGGTCAAATATTATCCTGAAACCTTGATATTTTATGAATCTATTCACAGGGTAAAAGATTCACTTAAAGATTTATACAGTGTTTTAGGAGACAGACCCTTTATAATTGCTAGAGAGATATCCAAATCTTATGAGGAAATCATCAGGGGTAAACTATCAGAATATCAAGATTTAAGCATTCTCAAAGGTGAACTCGTATTGATTGTTGAAGGTTATTCTCAAGAATTATTAAATGATGAGTTAACCATTGTTGAACAAGTTGATTATTTCATTAACCAAGGTTTAAAGAAAACTGAAGCAATGAAAAAAGTTTCACAGATGACTCAAATACCTAAGAATAAGATATATCAAGAGTATTTACAAAATAAAATCAAGGAGGATTAATATCATGAAATTTGCATGTTTATTAGCGGATGGTTTTGAAGATGTCGAAGCCTTAGCATCTAGTGCTTTATTAAGGAGAGCTGGTTTTACAGTTGATTTTTATTCTGTATACAACCATAAAAAAGTGACTGGTGCCTATAAAACAGTTGTGACTGATATTACACCAATGAAGAAATTAAATGTAGATAACTATGATGGCTTGTTTATTCCTGGAGGGAAAGCTGCATTTAAAATAAGAGATGAACAATCTGTTCAAGCTGTGGCGAAAGCATTTGATGAGAAAGAAAAATGGATGTTGGCTATATGTGCTGCGCCGACTGTCTATGGTATGCTTGGCTTATTGGATGGGAAAAAATATATTTCATATCCAGGTACTGAAAAAAATATGGGTGATGCCATAAGAGTTGATGAAAAAGCCATTAGGGACGGCAGATATATTACAGCCAGAAGTGCTGGAACCATTTATGATTTTGTTTTTGAAATCATTAAGGCAATTCAAGGTGAAGAGGCTTTGAAGGAATTTAAAGAAAATATAGTATATTAAAGAGGTGGAAAGATTGAAGACATTTTATATTACAACACCGATCTATTATCCAAGTGGTAAGTATCATATAGGTTCAGCTTATACGACTTGTTTATGTGATAGTGTCAAAAAATACAAACAATTACAAAATTATGATACCCGATTTTTAACAGGTAATGACGAGCATGGTCAAAAAATGGCTGAAACAGCCGCTAAAAATAATCGTACACCACAAGAACATGTTGATTATATGGCAAAACTTTCTAAAGAACTATGGTCAACCTTAAAAATTGATTATGATGATTTTATTAGAACCACTGAAGATCGTCATGAAAAAGTTGTTCAAGATATTTTTGAAAAACTATTGGCCAATGATGATATTTATTTAGGAGAATATACAGGACATTATTGTGTGTCTTGCGAGGCATATTTTACAGAAACCCAGTTGCTAGAAGGCAATGTTTGTCCGGATTGTGGTCTAGAGACAAAAATTCTCAAAGAAGAAACTTACTTTTTGAGATTGTCTAAATATGCAGACCGTCTATTAAAATACATTGAAGATAATCCAGAATTCATCGTTCCAGAAACCAGGAAAAATGAAGTGGTTCAATTTGTTAAATCAGGCCTTAATGACCTAAGTGTTTCTAGAACGGCCTTTGATTGGGGCGTTAAGGTTAAATCCAATCCCAAGCACGTTGTCTATGTATGGATTGATGCACTGAGTAATTATATTACCGCTTTAGGATATGGTTCTAAAGATGATACCTTATATCAAAAATACTGGGCCAATGGCGATGAAGTTGTTCATGTTGTCGGTAAGGATATTTTAAGGTTTCATGCCATATATTGGCCAATAATGTTAATGGCACTTGATTTGCCCATTAAATTTAAATTATTTGCCCATGGTTGGTACATGATGAAAGAAGGTAAAATGTCTAAATCCAAAGGCAATGTCATTTATCCTGAACAATTGGTTGAAGCGTATGGGTTAGATGCTTTTCGCTATTACATTGTTAGAGAATTAACCTATGGACATGATGGTGAATTTACACCTGAAGATTATGTGAAAAGAATCAATACTGACTTGGTGAATGATTACGCCAATTTAGTATCAAGAACCATATCTATGGTCAATAAATATTTCGATGGAACGGTCAGCCAAAAAAACCATAATCATGAATATAAGAAATTCGAGTTAGAACTCGAAGAAACCGCAGATAATGTCTTTAAACAATATCAAGAATCAATGGATTCTCTTAAAATTGCTGAAGCCTTATCAGAAGTATCAGCCTTGGTTAAAAGAACCAACAAATTAATTGATGATACTTTCCCTTGGGATTTAGCCAAAGATGATTCTAAAAAAGATGTTTTAGAATCAGTCATGTATCATTTATTAGAAAGCATTCGTCTCATTACAATTCTTTACCAACCGTTTTTACTTGAAACATCACCGAAGGTTTTTGATGGCTTGAATGTAGGAGAAGGGTTAAGGGTTTTTCCAAGTTTTAAATTTGGTGAGAAACCTCTTTATCAAGTGGTTGAAAAATTGCCGCATTTATTTCCAAGGTTAGATGTTGAAAAGGAAAGCGAAAACATTAAAGAAATGATGGAAGCAAATAAACCTAAAGAAGAAGAAAAAAGAGACTTTGAAATGAAAGCAGAAATCGAATATGATGATTTTTCTAAATTGGATTTAGTTGTTGGACATATCATTGATGCAAGAGAACATCCAAATGCAGATAAATTGTTGGTCTTTGATGTGGATACGGGTGATAAAGTAAGAACCATCGTTTCAGGCATTGCAAAATTCTATAAGCCTGAAGATTTAAAAGCTAAGAATGTAATGGTTGTTGCGAATTTAAAACCGGTTAAATTAAGAGGCGTTTTAAGTGAAGGAATGATCTTAAGTGCTGAAGATAAAGATGGAAATTTGAAGGTTATTGAGTTAAATAAAGAATTAGAACCTGGCGATAAAATTAGTTAACAATGCACGAATATATCTGTTGACTTAATCACGCCTAAGTGATATTATATTACAGGTACATTTTTATTTTATAACCCACTAGCTCTTTAATATCTTAAGGAGGTATAAAATGAAAACTTATATGGCAAATGCTAATACAATCGAACGCAAATGGTTTGTTGTAGATGCAGCTGGAAAAACATTAGGTCGTTTGGCAACTGAAGTTGCTACTGTATTGAGAGGAAAACATAAACCAACATTTACACCACATGTAGATACTGGTGATTATGTGATTATCATTAACGCAAGTAAAATTGTTTTAACTGGTAAAAAATGGAGTGATAAAATGTATTACACTCACTCAACATACAATGGTGGTTTAAAAACCAAATCGGCTGAAACATTAATGGCACAAAAACCAACTAAAATGGTTGAATTGGCTGTTAAAGGTATGTTACCAAAAGGAAGACTTGGTAGACAAATGTACAAAAAATTATTCGTTTTTGCAGGCGAAGAGCATAATAAACAAGCTCAAAAACCAGAAATGATGGAAGTGAGAGGATAAAATGGCAGACAATGTAATGTATCGCGGTACAGGTAGAAGAAAATCATCTGTAGCGAGAGTAATATTAAGACCAGGCGAAGGTAAAATCGTTGTTAATAACCGTGATTTTGAAGAATATATTCCTTCTGCTTTAGCTAGATTAGACGTATCACAACCTTTAGTTTTAACTGCAAACGAAAATACATTTGATATCACAGTCAATGTCAATGGTGGGGGAATCATCGGTCAAGCAGGTGCAATCCGTTTAGGAATCACTAGAGCTTTACTTGAAGTAAACCCTGATTATAGAAAAATCCTAAAACCAGCTGGATTAATTACAAGAGACCCTCGTGTTAAAGAACGTTATAAATACGGACTTAAAAAAGCACGTCGTTCACCACAATTCAGTAAACGTTAAGAAAATGCCAAATATAAAAAACACAGGAACCCACAACCTGTGTTTTTTTTGCGTAAATATTTAAAAATAAACTTATATTTGGTATAATAAATTTAAGAGGTGATAAATATGGGTTTTTTTAAAAAATGGCGCGAAAGAAGAAAAGCTAAAAAGATAGCAAAAGAATCTACGAATAAGGAAGCTGATGTCAAAGATAAATATACAGCAGCTGATTCCAAAAAAGATTTAAGAGAGAAAATTAATGAAGTAAAAGAAGAAGAAATAGGCAGCCATGATCGAGAAGATGAAACTGTAGAAAAGTTAAAAATTAGGAACTATGCTAAACCAAAAGTTACCCATCAAGAGCCAGATTGGCCAAAAGAAACAAAAACAGTTGACGAAAAGTCAAAAAAAAAACCAATAAAAGTAACGAGTAAAAATACGTCAACAAAGAAATATACTGGAAAATATGAAATTTATCCAGAAGCAGATGCTTACAAATTCAGATTAAAAGCTTCTAATGGTGAAGTCTTAGCGGCTTCTTTTAGATACTCAACCGAAAAAGGTGCCATATCTGGCATCGATACTTTTAAAAAGAATGTCGAAGAAGGACAATTTAATATTGTGACTGACAAAAGTGGATTTTCACAATTTAGATTATTCAATGCAAGTGGTGCAAGAGTGATTATCGCAGGAGAAGTTTATCAAACGGTTGCTAATGTTGAATCTGCAATAGAATCAGTAAAGCATTTTTATCAGACAGATAAAATTGAGGTTTTGGATGAGTTGCCAAAATCTGAAATCAGAGAAGAAAATATTGAATTTGATTCAGTTGATCAATCAGACAAAGGTAAGTATGAGATTTACAAAGAAGATGATCTATATTTTGTTAGATTAAAAGCTTCAAATTCACAAGTTTTATTTGTATCACAAGGTTATGCATCAAAAGCATCAGCCAAAAATGGATTAAACACAATTCAAAATGCAATTAAAGAAAAGAATTTCACAATTGAAAAAGACAAGCAAGATCGTTTTCAATTTAATCTACATTCAGCAAACGGGCAAATGATTTTAACAGGAGAATCATATCCAGTTAAAAGTACTTGTGTATCAGCTGCTCATTCTGTTGTAAAATTCGGATTAAAAGCACCAATAGTTGAGCTGTAAAAAAAAAGCCACTGGAAGGTGGCTTGTTTTTTTCTCATGGAATAATTTGAAATAAGGAAGCAAAAACATGAAAAGAGGATTTATGATTTTTGCCTTAATGGTGTTTGGCGCATTTGTTTACACCATTTCGGCCATGCAATACAACTATATAAATAATGTCATGCAATTATTTTCTGGAAACATTTTTGGCTTTATCGTTTCTGGTATTTTAGGCATCGTTGCTATAGCCATTGTTGTTAGGGTATTGTTAAAAGAAGACTATGCATACAATAAAAGTTATTGGCTTTTGATTATTATCCTAAATCCAATACTTGGGATTATTCTATATGGGATTTTCGCTAGAGATTTCCAATTAAGAAAATTTCCTAAAACCAGACCTTTGATTTCTTCTAAGGCTTTTGAAGGTTATGAAAAGAAAAATAAGGTTGATTATAAAAATTATCAGTATGGCGACGTTTTTTCATATATTCAAAACAATACAAAAAGAACCGTTTACCAAGACAATACATCAGTCGAACTCTTAAACAATGGTGACCAGTTTTTCCCTCGATTAGAGTTAGAGATTCAAAAAGCCAAATCCTATATTATGATGGAATTTTATATTGTAAAAAATGATTATATAGGAAAGAGAATATTAGATCTTTTACATAAAAAAGTTAAGGAAGGTGTCAAGGTCTATTTATTATATGACCATTTTGGTTCAAACAAATTCTTAGACTATCGTTATATGAAAGAACTAGAAGATTCTGGCATGAATATTTCAGCTTTTGATCCTCAAACTTTGTCAGTATTTAACTCAAATTTAAACTTTAGAAACCATAGAAAAGTGACCATTATTGATGGGGAAGTTGGTTTTATTGGCGGTATGAATCTAGGCGATGAGTATAATCATCAATCAAAAAGATTTGGTTTTTGGCGTGACACACAAATCATGGTTAAAGGTAAAGGTGTTGTGGGATTGTATAATGTCTTTATTAAAGACTGGTATTATGTCAACAATCATGTTTTGGATTTATATCGGGTCCCAAAAGTTTCAAAACAAAAAGGCTTGGTTAGTATTTTGGAATCTGGTCCTGATTATGAACAAGGCTTAATCAAAGATACGTACTTAAAAATGTTTACAGAAGCAAAAGAATCCATTAAGATTACAACCCCCTATTTAATCATTGAACCTGAATTAATGGCTGCCATAAAAATCGCCAGTAATTCAGGTGTGAAAATTCAACTCATGGTCCCTGGTCTACATGATTATTTTACCGTTGGATTTGCGACTAAATCTTACTATGAACAATTGCTGAAGGTTGGAGTTTCTATTTTCGAATATAAGCAAAGATTCATTCATTCTAAGGTATTAATCATCGATGATAAATTGGCTTCTGTTGGTACAGTGAATATGGATCCTAGAAGTTTGAATTTAAATTTTGAGGTAACCGCTATTTTTGAGAATAGTACAGTCAAAGATTTGGTTAAATCTTTTAATGATGACATAGAAAAATCAATTCAAATCAAAAAAGAAGAATGGCGTAAAAGAGGGATTTTCACACGTATGGCTCAAGGATGGTTCAACCTATTTAGCCCAATGTTTTAAAAGGAAAGGTAAAGTGTATGGATACAATTGAAATTATAGGAATTATCATATTATCATTATTATTGCTTATCTTAATTTTGATTGTTTATATGGTATTCTTTAAGAAGCAAGTTAGCTCTATAAATATTGATAAAGAAATTGATGAGTTAGAAAAATACATCAAAATTGAGTTGAATGATTCCTTATTGAAATTCAATAATGAGGTCAACAGACAGTTGATGCATGCCTCAGAATTATCTAATAAAAACATAGCGGATTTTAGATTGAATGTGAATACACAAATGTCTCAATTTCAGGAAAAAATTTCTGATAAATTTAACCTAGAATTTAAGGCTCTATCAACCACTGTTGAAAAGCGTATGGGTGAAATAAATGAAAAAGTTGAAGAAAGATTATCGAAAGGCTTCAAGGATGCACAAATCACTTTCGTGGATATTGCCAAAAGAGTTGAAGTGATTGATCAAGCCCAAAAGAATATTAAAGAACTATCTGAAGAAATGGTTTCTTTGCAAAACATTCTGTCCCACAATCAATCAAGGGGTGCTTATGGTGAGTATCAACTCAATCAATTGCTATATTCAATCTATGGCAATAACCAAAAACTTTATCAAACCCAATACACAATTAGAGATAATGATAAATCTGTTAGAGTAGATGCTGTGATTTTTATGCCTGAACCCAATGGCATGATTGTCATCGATTCTAAATTTCCTTACGCGTCATATAGTAAACTCTTTGATGATAAAGGTTTGCCTAAAGAAGAAGAAAAGAGAATCATTTCTGAATTTGGTAGAGACGTCAAAAAACATATTACGGATATTGCCAATAAATATATCATGCCACCACTGACAACAGATTATGCATTGATGTTTGTACCAAGTGATGGTGTTTTAGCTTTATTACATTCGAAACTACAAAATGTAATTGAATATGCCAGAGAGAAATTTATCACGATTGTCTCACCAACAACCATTGTCCCTTTACTGTCATCCTTTAAAACCTTTATGATTGATTACGAACGATCACAAAATATGGAGAAAATTAATAGAGAGTTGATTAAACTGAGTAAGGATTTTAATATCTTCAGCAAGGAATGGGAAAAATTAAGTCGTTCTATTCAAACTGTTAAAAATGATACAGATAAATTCGATAGTCGCGTTGAAAAAATAAATATAAAGTTTGGATCCATTAAAAATGTGGGTATTGAAGAAGACATAAATAAACAATAATGATAAAGCATGAACCTTTGTTCAGTTAAAAAACTTGCAAAATGACTGAATAAACGATATAATATGTAAGTATAAAAAGGAAAAGGAGATTCAAATGAAAGGTACTGTTAAATGGTTTAACGCAGAAAAAGGTTATGGTTTCATCACAGATGAAGAAGGAAATGACATTTTCGCACATTACTCAGCTATCCAAGGTGACGGGTACAAGTCTTTAGAAAACGGTCAAGAAGTTACATTCGACGTCGTTGATGGAGACAGAGGACCTCAAGCTGCAAATATAGTGAAATTATAAATTAAACTGTAAGTTAAACGAAAAGTAGAAAAATTAAAAAAACCACATCAAGTGGTTTTTTTATTTTGAATATGCTTTCATAGATTGCTTGAAAAATGAGACTTTATAAACTATAATTAAAGGTAGCGAAGAGGTGAAAATAATGCGCATTTATAATTCATATAAAGATCAAATTGAAGAATTTAAAACCATCCATGAAAATCAAGTGAATATGTATGTTTGTGGACCAACTGTTTACAATTATATTCACATTGGAAACGCTAGACCCGTTGTCTTCTTTGATACAGTTAGAAGATTTTTTGAAGCAAAGAATTACCAAGTTAAGTATGTTTCTAATTTTACGGATGTTGATGATAAGATAATACAAAAAGCCATAGAAGAAAAGCTTGATGAAATGGTTGTCGCCAACCATTATATTGATGCTTTTCTTAATGACATAGAAGGATTAAATTGTTTAACAGATTACATCAAGCCAAGGGTTACATTTTACATGTCTCATATCAAAGATTTTATTCAAGAATTGGTTGAAAAAGATTATGCATATGAAGTCAATGGTGATGTGTATTTTAGGGTTGAAAAACTACCTGAATACGGACATTTAAGTAATCGTCAAATTGATGATTTAAAAAGTGGTGCCCGTATCGATATAAATCCTGATAAAGAAAGTCCTTTGGATTTTACCCTTTGGAAGAAAACCACAGAAGGTTTAAATTTTGATTCTCCATTTTCAAAAGGAAGACCTGGTTGGCATACTGAATGTGTTGCGATGATTGATGATATTTTTGGTGAAAAAATTGATATTCATGGTGGTGGTTCAGACTTAAAATTCCCTCACCATGAAAATGAAATTGCTCAATCGCTGGCATTGCATAATCACCGATTGGCAAACTATTGGATGCACAATGGACGCTTAAGCATTAAAGACTCAAAGATGAGTAAGAGTGTAGGCAATGTTGTTTTGGTTAAAGACGTAGAGGATAAGATGCCTTTAAGGTACTTTTTATTGAGTACGCATTACCGTTCTCCATTGAATTATGATGATGAAGGCTTTCAAATGTATGTTAAAGAATTTGAAAAACTAGAATCTTCTATGAAACAACTTTTTAGATTGCTTGATTTACAAGAACAATTGGAAATTGTTGAGATTGAAGACAAAGAAATTTTAGATATTATCAAAGCCTTTGATGAGGCAATGGAAGATGATTTTAATACTGCCAATGCCATTACAGCATTACAATCACTATTAAAAATAATGAATGTCAGTATAAGAAAAAAGAAGTCTGCTCATTATTATAATGAATTAAATCAAGCCGTTCAATATATGGTCAATATCCTTGGTTTGAAAGTTGAATTAAAGGCCATGAGCCAAGAAGATAAAAATATGTATCATCAATGGGAAGAAGCCAGAAAGAACAAAAATTTTGATTTGGCGGATCAATTGAGAGCTAAGTTAACTGAAAGAGGTATTTTGTGATACAACTAAATGGATTAACATTGGCCTATGTTGGTGATGCTGTTTTTGAAATGAAAATTAGAGAATATCTCATTGATAAAGGTTTAACCAAAGTTGGTGACTTGCACCAAAATGCCATTCAATACACCCAAGCCAATTCACAAGCTTTAGCTGCTTTAAAGATGACCACTGATTTTTTTACTGAAAAAGAAATCAATATCTTTAAAAGAGGTAGAAACCAATCCGCATCTCATAAACCAAAAAACGCAGACATTCAAACCTATAATCAGTCGACTGGCTTTGAAGCTGTTATTGGTTATCTTTATCTTGAAGAATCATATGATAGGGTAGATGAAGTAATTGCTAAAACCATTGAGATTATCAATGAATTGGTTTTAAAAAGATAAATATTTTTCAAATGACCAAGAGAATTTTATATGGTATGATAAACCAAGAAGGGGTTTTTGTATGAGCACTTTAATCTATGGAAGAAACACTTGTTTAGAAGTATTAAAAACAGATCGAAAAATCTATCAAGGATATATAATGGATAAGACCAATCAAGATATTATCGATTATTTAAAAAGACATAAACTTGATTATCAAATTCTAAACAAGCATGACTTTAAAAAGAAATTTTTAGGCAATCACCAAGGGGCTGTCTTAGAAGTTGAAGATTATAAAACCTATGACCTAAAGCCTTTTTTAGAAAGTCTTGATTTAAGTAAAAATCCTTTTCTAGTCATGTTAGACCAAATTACAGATGAACATAATTTGGGCGCAATTATCAGAACTTGTGAGGCCGGAGGGGTTGATGGAGTCATCATTCCTAAAAACCGTTCCGCTAAAATAACAGGAACTGTCGCAAAAACAAGTTCAGGCGCAATTGAATATGTAAAAATTGTAGAGGTCGCAAACCTTACAAACACTTTAAAAACTTTAAAAGATAAAGGGTTTTGGAGTGTGGGAACTGATTTAAAAGCCAAGAAATCTTATCAAGACATATTCGTGGATACGCCATTGTGCTTGGTGATTGGTAGTGAAGGTAAAGGTATTTCTAGAATTGTTAAAGACCATGTAGATTACAATGTTAAGATTGATATGGTCGGCCAAATAAACAGTTTAAATGCTTCAGTAAGTGCAGGCATTTTAATATTTGATATTCTCAGAAAGAAGTTAAATGGATAAATGATTTTTCGCAATTATAATGATTTTGAAATTATTAATCTGATTAAAGAAGGTAATGATGAAGCCTTTGAATTGATGGTTAATAAATACAAATTCCTTATTGCGAAAAAAATCAAACAATTCAACCTCGTTTATGATTATGATGATTGTTTTCAAGAAGCATTAATCTTGCTTCATAAATCAATCATTAAGTTTGATGAATCTTTTGGTAAGACATTCACAAGATTCTTTGAATTAAATTTAATCAATTACTTAATTTCATATAAAAAGAAAAAGAATAATTACTTTTCTTTTATTTACGAGAAGTTACCAATCTATGAACATAAGACCATTGAGGAACCAAGAAGACATGATTTTTTAGAAGAAGAAATTGTTGATGCATTAGACAAGCTTTCGAGTTTTGAAAAACAGGTCTTTCAGATAAAAATAGTTGAAAAGAGAAGCGTGAGAGAAGTCGCAAAGATTATGTCTTCTGATGAAAAAAGAATCTATAACGCATTGGACCGAATTAAAAATAAGATTAAAATCTATTTAATACAATGATTTTCTTGACTTTTTCTCCAAATTTTGATACATTTAATACGCGAGCGAGAGGGTATATTATGAAAAATAAAGCAGTTTTAATATGTGAAGAGTGTTTATCTAGAAATTATGAGGTCAAAAAATCTACTGGACCGACAAGATTTGAAGCAAAAAAATATTGTAAGAAATGCAAAAAACACACCATTCACAAAGAAGGTAAATAGGAGGATATTATGGCAAATAATAAAGAAATGAAACCAAAAAAGAATTCTGATGAAAGTAGAGTCATGAGCATTCTTAAAAAAGAATATAAATTTGAAAATTGGTTATTGGCAATTTTAGCACCTGTATTAATATTATATGGTGTTTATATCATGACTGGTCAATTTGGAAATGTAAATTTAGAAGCAATCTTAGGTCGTTCAGGTATCGGCGTTATTGACTTTTTCTTTAACACAACTTTAAAGAGAATGTTAACAGGCGGATTCTTAATCTTAGTAGGAACACTTGTGATTGTTTATTTAGCAGTTCCATTTGTGAAACCAAGTATATCTGAAATGAAAAAAGTGAACTGGCCAAGCGGGAAAAAATTAGCTGAAAGTGCAGGAAGAGTATTTTCATTCTTACTATTCTTAATGCTTGTTTTTGTTGTTTATGATTTGATCTTAAATCCTATATTTACATTAATTTACGGGTAGTGATGATTCATGAGTGAAGCGAGACGATTATGGTATATCGTTCAAACTTATTCAGGTCTAGAGGATTCTGTTAAGTCAAGTCTTGAAAGACGTATTGAATCAATGAATATGGAAGATTTAATTTTTCAAGTCATGATTCCTGAGACAATAGAAATCGAAGAAAAACCAGATAAGTCAAAAAAAGAAAAAAGAATAAAAATATATCCCGGATATGTTTTTATTGAAATGATTGTAACAGATGACTCTTGGTTTGTTGTAAGAAACACTCCAGGTGTGACTGGCTTCTTAGGATCTAGTGGTGGCGGAACAAAACCAGTGCCATTAAAACCAGAAGAAATCAATCCGATCTTGAAAAAATGTGGTATGCTTGCAGTCCAACGCTTGAATGTTGAAGTTGGCGATAAAGTAAGAATTGCCAATGGAAACTTTAAAGGACAAGAAGTTGTGGTTGAAAGCATTGATGAAGATCAAGGTAAAATTCATGTGCTCATTGAAATGTTTGAAAGACAAACAACCATGGAACTTGATTTTGCAGAAGTCGAAGTTATAAAATAAAAGTATAAGACATCAAATAAGAAAATTTGATGTCTTTTTTTTGACTAAAAAAATTAATTTAATGAAGATTTCATCAATATTTATTAGGTATTATGATATAATAATCGTGGACGTTTATGCATGAAGGAGGCACTATGATTAAATTAAAGAATGTTTCTAAATTTTATAGTAAAAACCAAACAGTTAGTTTGGGTTTAAGAAAAGTTAATTTAGAGTTAGGAATCAATGAGTTTGTAGCAATAGTTGGTGAAAGTGGGTCTGGTAAAACCACGCTTTTAAATGTGCTATCTGGTATTGATACATATGAAGAAGGAGAACTTTATATAAACGATGAAGAAACCTCATATTTTTCTAAAGAAGATTGGGAGAATTATCGAAAAAAATACATCGCTTTTATTTTTCAAAGTTATAACTTAATCGAATCCTATACAGTTTTACAAAATGTTGAAGCTGCATTAATATTATCGGGTTATCCTAAAGAAGAATTAAGGGATAGAGCAGAGGCTATTATTGAACGCGTTGGTCTAACTGACCATAAGAAACATAAGGCAACAAAACTTTCAGGTGGTCAAAAACAACGTGTGGTTATCGCAAGAGCCATTGCTAAAGATGCACCGATTATTGTTGCGGATGAACCAACCGGTAATCTAGACAGCGAATCTGCAAAAAATATTGTTGAATTACTCCAAGAAATTTCAAAAGATAAATTAGTGATTGTGGTGACACATGATTTTGCACAAGTCAAAGATCAAGCCACAAGACGTATTAGAATTTATGATGGTGAAATTGTTGAAGATAAAAAGATTGAAAAAGTCCAAGCAAAAAAATTACCAAGTTTAGAAGACAAAGATTATCAAATGAATTTCAAAGAAACCATCAAAATGGTTCTTAGAAATTTATTGGCAACACCAAAGAAAAGCATTTTATTGTTTGTTATTTTTATATTTATAACATTTTTCTTTGCCTTTATTTATGGTGGTTTTTTATATGCTCAGACAGAACAATCATCCTATAACAATAATTTTGATTTTGCACCAGAATCTAGGATTGTTGTGAATAAAAGAGATGGAAGTACTTTTACAGAAGCTGAACTTAATGAAATACAATCAAATTCTAAGGTTAGAACTATTGTTAAAAATGATTTTATGTTGGATTATTCATATTTTGCAGAAAGAGAATGGGAACTAGGAAATAATGATGTTCAATTATGGGGGCCCATGATTCTACCAGTCTCTTTTTTAGGTAGTGGATATGAGGATTTAACTGAAGATGAAGTTGTTCTTGCTTTTCCTGAACATAATTTTATGACAGAACCTTACGATATAACTGGACAAAGCATTACTTTATATGAAGCCATTGGATCACCTAAAACATTTACCATTAATGATTACTTAAGGTCTTCTGAAATTCAAAATATTATGGGTGGACGCTATTCTTCTGTTGTTTTTGTCCATGAAAATTTATGGCAAGAATTTAGTCAAAAAACTGGGTTTTCAAATATAGCTGAAACAAGTTTTGCCTATGTAAACACTGCTAATGAAGAGTTAGCATATACTTTACAATACGAGTTGATTTTAGAAAATGAATCTTTAGCAGATGATGAAATTAATGTATCACGTAATTTCTTTGGATCTGCCTTAGGAGAAATTGAAATAGATTTAAAAATAGATGCCTTCTATGAGAGTTTTGAAGAAGAAGGTGTCACTGCAAATGTCAAAACTCTAAAATATACAGATTCTCAAGGGGTTGATACAGAATTTAACGGTATTGAATTAAATTCTAAATATTACAATGAATTATTCTCTCTTGACGAACAATATCAAATATCTATTTTCGCGAATGACGGTATTGAGGCTAGAAATTATGTTGATGAATTGAATAGACAAAAAGCTGATGGTCAACAAATATATATGGTTTATCATCCTTCAAGTGCCAGTTCAGGCGACCAACTTGAAGGCTTGATTTTCTTAGTCATGAACTTTGGTCTTATTTTAATGTTTGGCATCTTATTTATTGGTATATTCTTTATTTCATATGTCATCATTAAGAACATTATTAATTCTAAATTAAGTGACTATGCTATTTTTAGAACAATTGGCGCAAACAAATCAACCATTAGGAGTTTTATTTATTTAGAGAATATATTTGTGGCCATGTTTGCTTACCTTGTATTTGTATTGGTTATTATATTTGGAACACCTCATATTCATGAAGAAGGTTTTCTTTATGTCTTGAAATTCTATAACTTTAAATATACTTTATACTTATTCATTTTCATTGTCTTATTCTCAGTTCTTATCTCTAGAAGGTATTTATCAAGAGTCTACCATGATAGTGTTGCGGAAACTTTAAGAAGGGAGATGGAATAACATGATTAAATTAAAAAATATCCATAAGTATTTTAATAAAAATAGAAACAACGAAATTCATGTTATTAATGGTACGTCTATTGAATTTCCTGAAACAGGTTTGGTCGCAATCACGGGTCCATCTGGCTGTGGTAAAACCACCCTTTTAAATGTCATTGCTGGTTTGGATAGTTTTCACAGCGGAGAGATAACTTACGAAGAAGAAACCATCCATAAATATAAATCTTCAAAAATCGATCGTATTAGAAATAATAAAATTGGTTTTATATTTCAAAATTATAATTTAATTCCCCATCAAACAGTCTACGAAAATATAAAAACCTCATTAAACATTGCGGGTCTTTATGATAAAGATAAACTTGATGAGAGAATTAATTATAGTTTAGAACAAGTTGGTATGTATAACTACCGAAAAAGAAGTGTTTTAGCTTTATCAGGCGGCCAACAACAACGTGTTGGTATCGCTAGAGCCATTGCTAAAAATCCTGATGTTATTTTAGCAGATGAACCAACAGGTAATTTAGACAGTAATAATACATTTGAAGTGATGAGCTTGATTAAGAATATTTCAAGGAATAAACTTGTTATTTTAGTTACACATGAAAAGAATTTAGTAGATTTATATGCGGACAGAATTATCGAATTAAAAGATGGTTTTGTGATTAATGATTATCAAAATTTTAAAGATACAACTTATCAGCATAAAGATGATCGATATATTTACCTAAAGGATTTAAAAAACGAAGATTTAGAATCTAAGTTTATCGATTATTATTATGAATCAGAAAACAAAAAACATTTTGATTTCAAAGTTGTTGAGATGAATAACACCATCTATATCAAAGCAAATTCAGATAAAAAAATAACCTTTATTGATGATGAATCAGAAATACATTTAATTGATGACCATAAAAAAGAAGTTAAAGTTGAAGAAATGGAACCATTGGATTTTGATTCCTTTGACCCAATTGACCAACATAATAAAAAGTCTTTATTTAGATGGCAAGATACATTGATGAATGGTTTAAAGAAGTTGTTTTCTAGAAAGAAATTCACGAAAAAAATAACAATTTTTGTTTATTTTGTTATTTCTGCAGTTGTCGCAGTGCAATTGGCGTCTTTAGGAAATTTGATTAAGATTGATGAAAACAAGTTCTTAAACGCACCAAAAAGCTTTATTAGTGTTGAGTCTAGTGAAGAGTTGCCCTATGAAGAGCTAAGAGAGATCGCAAATCTTGAGGGTATTGAGATACCTTATATGAATGAAATATATTTAAGATTCACCGATCAAACATTTTACCAAACAGAAGTTGAAGCCCAAGCTGCTGGCTTTACTGTAAAAGCTTCCTGGGTTGATTCTGATGAATTAATGGTTGGTAGAATGCCTGAAAATGATCAGGAAATAGTGATAACATCTAGTGTGGCGAAAAGAGTATTAACGAATTATTCAGTCTCTCAAATGGGTTATAATTCAAGTGTAGATTTGATGGACTTTACCATAGTGATGGAGAATTTATTTGATCATGAATTGAATGTTGTGGGCATCATCGAATCTAATGAACCATTAATTATTGCCGACGATGTAAGCTATTCAATGTTTTTAGCGAATAGGGTTAATTATTCTAATGTTGATTTATATGAAGATTACATCCAAATCATTGAAGGAGTAAATGTGAGTGCTGATGATGAAGTGATTGTACAAGCAAATAATGGTTATGAACTTGGTGATACTCTAAATATATATGCGAGCAACTCAACAGTTGCTAGCCAATTTGAAGTTGTTGGAATTTTTGAATATGACAATGAAACAACTTTAGCAAAACCAGACTCTTTAGTGACGAGTTCAGCATTTGATGATGCTATGTTAAAAAATAAGAGGGTATCAACTGCCTTTGGACAAAAGGCGAAATATCAATTTTATGCTGAAGATAAAGAGGCCGCTATCCAAGAACTCGACGAAATGGGCTATGATGCCATTGATATTTATGAAAATGACAGAGCCAATTATGTTGAAAATAGGGCTGCCGCTGTATCTGGACAACTCGTTACATTGCTTGTTATCCTTGGTGGTATTGTCTTATTCATATTCTTTGTGATGAGAACAAGTATGATTAATCGCGTCAAAGAAATAGGTATTTATAGAGCAATTGGCGCTTCAAAAAAAGATGTGTATAAAATTTTCTTATCTGAGATTCTTGTCTATACAACCATTGCTTCAGCATCAGGTTATTTACTAGCAAGTTATATATTGATGGGCATAGAAAGGCAAGTCAATACATTCTTCTCAGTATTCTATTTGCCATTCTGGTTATTGATGTTAGGACTCATAGGTATATACACGGTAAACATTGTTTTTGGTTTATTGCCAGTCTTTAATTTATTAAGGAAAACACCGGCTGAAATTTTAGCCAAATATGATATTTAAAATCCATTAAATAGATGGATAAAAATCTTGACTATTTATAATTATTATTATATAATGTCATAGCGTGCAATATGTATATTGAGTGGGAGGAAGAAATTCCATTCACCACATCACGAAAATAAGGAGGTGTCTTTCGTGGCTAAAGAAGTAAAAAATGTAGTTAAACTGCAAGTTCCTGGTGGAAAAGCAACACCAGCACCACCAATCGGACCAATTTTAGGACAAGCAGGAGTTAACATCCAACAATTTTGTGTGCAATTCAATGATAAAACTAAAGATCAGGTAGGAAACATTATTCCTGTTGTATTGACTGTTTATGATGATCGTTCATTCTCATTCATTACAAAAACTCCACCTGCTAGTGATTTATTGAAAAAAGCATGTAAAATTCAAAAAGGAGCTGGAAACTCTAAAGAAGAAACTGTTGCAACGATTACTTGGGATCAATTAAGAGAAATCGCTGAACAAAAAATGCCAGACCTTAACGCAAATGATGTAGAAGCAGCAGCTCGCATTATTGAAGGTACGGCTCGAAACATGGGAATTGTCGTAAAAGACTAAGTTTATAAGTTGTTAATATAGATTTTAATACAACTATATAATTGGGAGGACATTCCGCTAAAACCAAATATAGGAGGAAACAACAATGGCAAAAAGAGGAAAGAAATATACTGAAGCTTTCAGTAAAGTTGATAGAACAAAGACTTATCCAATTGAAGAAGCTATTGAGTTGGTGAAATCAATTTCTTTTGAAAATTTTGATGCATCTGTTGAATTAGCATTTAACCTAAACCTTAATCCTCGTAAAGCAGAACAAAACCTAAGAGGTGCTGTCGTTTTACCACACGGAACAGGGAAAACAAAAACTGTATTAGTTTTTGCTAAAGGTGAAAAAGCTAAAGAAGCTGAAGAAGCTGGCGCTGATTATGTTGGCGACGAAGATTTAGTTAAAAAAATCAACGATGGATGGACTGAATTTGACGTGGTTATTGCAACACCAGATATGATGGCTACTGTTGGTAAACTTGGACGTGTATTAGGACCAAAAGGTTTAATGCCTAACCCTAAAACAGGAACAGTTACCATGGATGTAGAAAAAGCTGTTAGCGATTCTAAAGGTGGAAAAATTACTTATCGAGTAGATAAATTTGGAAACATTTTAGTCTTAGTTGGAAAAGTATCATTTGCAACTGATAAACTTGTTGAAAACATTAAAACAGTTATCGATGTTGTAAGAAAACTTAGACCATCAACAGTAAAAGGTATCTATCTTAAAAACGTTAGCATCTCATCAACAATGGGACCTGGCGTAAAATTAGAAGTTAAGAAAACAATATAATAATCGAAGACAGTAGGGGCTAGCGCTTAATAAGCCTACCGAGATTAAGATTTTTAAATTCACTATTTAAACCTCTTTTTCTCGTTAAAAGAGGTTTTCGTATTTATTAGACAAGAAGGAGGTCTATGAATGGCTAATCAAAAAGTTATTGACACTAAACAACAATTAGTTAATGAAGTTGCTGAAAGAATGTCTAATTCAAAATCTGTTGTTATTGCAGAATACCAAGGACTTACAGTTGAAAAAACTCAAGATTTACGTAATAAATTACGTGAAGCTGGATGTGAAATGTTTGTTATCAAAAATAACATTTCAAGAAGAGCAGCTGAAGTACAAGGGTATGATGCATTAAAAGAAGATTTGAATGGACCAAATACAGTTGTCTTCAGTTATGAAGATCAAGTATCAGCAGCAAAAGTGCTATACGAGTTTGCTAAAAAGAACAAGAAGTTAAAGATTAAATCAGGAATCGTTGATGGTAATTATTATGAAATCGACAAAATCAAAGAGATTTCACAATTACCAAACAGAGAAGGCCTATTAACAATGTTAGCTGGTCAAATGTTAGCACCGCTAAGAGAGTTAGCTCTAGGTTTGAATTTATTAACAGAAGAAAATTCTGAAGAAGAAAACGAAAGTAATTAATAGGAGGATATTATAATGGCAAAAATTATTGTTAAAGATTTTATTGAATCATTAAAAGAAATGAATATTTTAGAAATTAAAGAATTAGTCGACGCTATGAAAGAAGAATTCGGTATCGACCCATCAGCAGTAGCAGCAGCACCTGCAGCAGCAGCTGAAGTAGAAGATGAAGGTCCAAAACAAGTTGACGTTATGTTAACATCAGTTGGTGGATCAAAAGTTAAAGTTATTAAAGTTGTAAGAGAATTAACTGGTATGGGCTTAATCGAAGCTAAAAAATTAGTTGACTCTGCACCTGTAGCGATTAAAGAAAAAGTTAGTGAAGATGAAGGTAAAGAAATCTCTGAAAAATTAACTGAAGCTGGAGCTACAGTAGAATTAAAATAATAATTCAACTTTGCGATGAACATAAACCTGAGGATGCCTCAGGTTTTTATTCATGTATGAGGATATGATTATGGGACATTATTTTATGAATCAAGAAGATTTGAATACAGACAAAAAAGAACATGATGTAGTTATTAAAGATAAGAAGTTTTCTTTTATAACTGATCATGGTGTATTTTCGAAAAAAGGATTAGATTTTGGTTCGAGATTATTAATTGAATCAACAATCGATTTATCTTTCAATAAGGCTTTAGATCTTGGGTGTGGTTATGGACCCATTGGTATTGTTTTAAAATCATTTAATTTTAAGGCACAGATTGATATGGTTGATGTCAATTTAAGGGCCATTGAACTGGCCAAAGAAAATGCAAGAAATAACCATGTCAGTGTGAATGTCTTTGAAAGTGATGGATTTGATAATATTACAGACAAATATGATTTGATTGTAACCAATCCTCCCATACGTACAGGAAAGAAAGTTATATACAAGATGTTTGAAGATGCGAGACATCATCTGAGTGAAGACGGATCGCTTTATATAGTAATCCAAAAAAAACAAGGGGCCATGTCTGCCATCAAATTTTGTCAAACCATCTATAAAGATGTTCATGTTGTTAAAAAGAAGTCAGGATATATGATTATTAAATGTTGTTTATAATTGACTGATTTGAAATATTATGATAAAATATTAAAATGCGTATAATGCGCATTTTTGCGTTTGCTTTTGTGTTTTTGCAAGCATAAAAAACACACCAAATTTATTTATGAGGTGATTGTGTGAATTATAGTACTATACAGTATGGTAAAGCCAAAGAAAGAAGAAATTATTCGAGAGTAAAATCGAATATAGATCTTCCAAATTTAATCGAAGTTCAAACAGATTCTTTTAAGTGGTTTATAGAAAAAGGTTTAAGAGAATTGTTTGAAGACATATCTCCAATTACAAATTTCAATGAAAGCGTTGAACTTTATTTTGGTGATTTTAAATTTGATGAACCTAAGTATAATATTGACGAGTGCAAAGAGAAGGATATGACCTTTTCTCGCGCTTTACGGGTTCAAGTGCGTTTGAAAAATAAAGAATTAATTGATCCAAAAACTGGCGAATTAATCGATGATAACAATGTCTTAGAACATCGTTTATTCATGGGTGATATTCCGATGATGACACCAAATGGAACATTCATTTTTAATGGTTCTGAACGTGTTATCGTTTCGCAAATTGTTCGTTCTGCCGGTGTATTTTATTCGGAACAGAAAGACAAAAAAACTCAAGAAACGAAATTCTTGGGACAAGTTATTCCTACAAGAGGTGCTTGGTTAGAATTCGAAATGGGTTCTAAAAGTATTCCTTATGCAAAAGTCGATCGTTCAAAAAAGATTTTATTAACAACAATGATTAAAGCACTTGGTTTTTCAACAAAAAAACAAATCACTGATATTTTTGGCGAAAATGAATTACTTGATAATTCATTTGATAAAGATTTAACACAAAATTCTAAAGATGCAATCAAAGAAGTATACGCTAAAATACGTCAAGGAGAAACAGCTACTTTTGAAGGTGCGAGACAGTTTTTTGTATCTCGTTTATTCGATGAAAAAAGATATGATTTAGCGGATGTTGGTCGTTTCAAGGTCAACCAAAAACTTGATGTTCTTCATATGCTTAAAACATTATTAGATAAGGATGTTGATGTGCGCACTTCAAAAGATTTAGTCGATGTGAACACGGGCGAAGTTATCTTAAAAAGAAATACACTATTAACATATGACAATTATGAGTTATTTGGAAAACATAGAGAGTCAATTACCAAGAAAGTGACTTTTGATAATGAATTAGAAAAAGAATTGAAATTATTAATTGATCGCGAAAATAGAAATGAACTGGCAACAGATGATCCAAATGAAGAGTTTATTCAAAGTGTTATAAGAGATGTCTTCGTTGAAGAAGTTGAAGTTAAAATTAAAGACGAAGAAGGCAATACGAATAAAATTAAAATTATTGGTAATAATTCTTATGAAACACGTTTACACATCACAACTTCAGATATATTGGCAAGCATCAATTATTATTTAAACATTTATAAAGGTTTAGGTGATATGGATGATATTGACCATTTAGGAAACAGAAGACTAAGATTAATTGGCGAGTTATTGAAAAATCAATTTAGAATTGGTTTAGCAAAAATAGAAAAAAATGTTAAAGACAGAATGTCAACAAAAGACCCAAGAGAGATTACCCCACAAAACCTTGTGAATATTCGTCCATTAACGTCTTCTTTAAAAGAATTCTTTGGCTCAAGTCAGTTGTCACAGTTTATGCAACAAACCAATCCTTTGGATGAAGTGACTCATAAACGTAGAATTTCTGCCTTAGGACCTGGTGGTTTAACCAGAGATAGAGCTGGTTTTGATGTTCGTGACGTTCATCAATCACATTATGGACGTATTTGTCCAATTGAAACGCCAGAGGGTCAAAATATTGGTTTGATTAACTCTTTAGCCACTTATGTTAAAGTCAATAAATATGGTTTTATGGAAACACCATATTTAAGAGTCGATAAAGATAAATTAAGAATCACTGATGAAGTTCATTATTTATCAGCTGATGATGAAAAAGATTTTATTATTGCTCAGGCAAATATTAATCTAGATGATGACGGTAATATTCTTGATGAAAGAGTTGTTGCTAGAAAAAATGGTGAAACTAAAATGTTCAACCGTACGGATGTTGATTTCATGGATGTTTCTCCAAAACAGATTGTATCTGTTTCAACAGCATCAATTCCATTCTTAGAGCATGATGACTCATCACGTGCATTAATGGGTGCCAACATGCAACGTCAAGCCATTCCACTATTAAAACCAAGAGCGCCATTTGTAGGTACAGGTATTGAGTATAAAGTTGCTCATGACTCTGGTTCAGCTATTGTTGCTACAAGGGGTGGAACTGTTGAAGAAGTGGATGGTAAATCAATTAAAATTAGAACAGAATCTGGTGAATTAGATGTTTATAAATTACAAAAATTTATGAGATCTAATCAAGGGACTTGTATTAACCAAACACCGATTGTTGGACTGGGTGAGGAAGTCAAGGCAGATGATATTATTGCTGATGGACCATCTATGCAACAAGGTGAGTTGGCAATTGGACAAAATGTTACTGTTGCTTTCATGACTTGGGATGGATACAATTACGAGGATGCTGTTATTATGAATGAACGTCTTGTTAAAGAAGATGTTTATACATCAATCCATATTGAAAAATATGAAGTTGAAGCAAGAGACACAAAATTAGGAAAAGAAGAAATCACACGTGAAATTCCAAATGTTGGACCTGATG
>JBKHBS010000012.1:0-39770 GCA_046542225.1 Candidatus Izemoplasmatales bacterium
GCTCTTTTTGCAAAGAATAAATGCCCAAGTTCATGAATACAAATCACCAAACTTAAAACCAATAAAAATATAATAATATTAATAAAAACATCAAAGGCTGATGCAAAAACATTTAGCATAACAAACATAATCCTTACTCCTCACTGTACTTGTTGTATATCTCTTTTTTAATAGATGCATCAATATCATAAATCTCTTCTAAGGAAGGAAACTTGATTATTTGATGTGAATCCATCGCTTCTCTAATGACATCTTCGATTTCTAAAAACTTAATTTTACTTGATAAAAATAAATCAACCGCTGCTTCATTAGCGGCATTTAATACGGTTCTCATTGAACCACCCATTTTAAATGCCTCTATAGCATAACTTAAACATGGGTATCGGTCAAGGTTCATGGGTTCAAAATTCAAATCATTCAATTGCATCAAATCAAATGCCTTTATATCTGTTGGTTTTCTCACCGGATAATTCATAGCATATGAAATGGGTAAATGCATGTCTGGATTGGAGATATGAGCCAGTATAGATCCATCCACAAATTCAACCATGGAATGAATTAAACTTTGTTTATGAATAATGGTCTCGATCTTGTCTATATCCAAATCAAACAAAAAACACGCTTCAATCACTTCGAAGCCCTTATTCATCATGGTCGCTGAATCTATTGTTATTTTATCACCCATTGACCAATTTGGATGATTAAGTGCATCTTTTACCGTCACATCTTTTAATTCTTGGCGCCTTAAACCTCTAAAAGAACCACCACTTGCGGTAATGATTAATCTTTTAATAGCCTTTTCTTCTTCATGATTTAACATTTGCCATAAGGCATTATGTTCAGAATCGATTGGATAAAGTTTAAAATCATACTCATTTCTTAAGGCTGATACCAAATGACCACCCACAACCAATGTTTCCTTATTGGCAAGCAATATATCTCTTTCAATTTTAATGGCTTCTATGGTTGGCTCTAATCCAACCATCCCAACAAGGGCATTGATTAAATAAACATCCTTATCGTTTGGTTTGAAAGTTGCTAAAGCTTTTAACCCTTGTCTGCCATAATCTACTTTTATATTAGGAAATGATTCCTTAAATTTTCTTTGATCTTCCTTATCCTTAACCACAACAAATTCAGGTGAAAACTTTTTGCTTATCTCCAGTAATTTATTAAAATTTGAATAACCTGAAACCCCAATCAATTTGAAATCATTGGGTTGTTTTTCAATAATGTTTAATGTTTGTTCACCTATAGAACCTGTTGCCCCTAACAAATATATTTTTTTCATCAAATCACCTGTAATATCAACATCAAGAAAGCGGCCGCAAACATGGTTGAATCAAACCTATCCAATACACCACCATGTCCAGGAAAAAGATTAGAATAATCTTTTATACCCTTTTCTCTTTTAAATTTAGAAGCAACCAAATCACCCATTTGAGATATAATTGAAATTGCCATTGATAATAAAATGATGACTATCAAATGAAAATCAAACACATTAAAGACCACCGCAAAAAGTGTCCCAAATGCCCCACCAAAAATAAGACCAGCAATTGCCCCTTCGACACTCTTCTTAGGAGATATGGTTGGCAGAAGTTTATGCCTACCAAACTTAATACCAAAGAAATATGCAAAAGAATCCGTTAATAAAGTAATCACAAATAAATACAAGACAATTTCTAAACCTATTTTTCTTAAATACGCTAAGGCTATAAAACCAATACTTGTATAGAAAATCGCAAGGATAGAAACACCTAATTCCTGGCGATCCATTCTCTGTTCAATTAAATAAATAATTAAATAAACAAATGCTAAAGCCAATAAAAACAAATATAAAATATAATTGTATTGGTCATTGTCAAAAAACAAAATGTTTAACAATACAAAGATACCGGTTATTAAAATCGGAAAGTAATGGAACCAATGTTTAAGTTGGTCTTGTCGATGTAATTTTATCATAAACTCATAAGAAGCCATCATCGCTAATAAAATCACTAGCCCAGAAAACATAAATGATAAAGGTCCTTCTGAAAAATACAAAAAAGACCCAAAAACGGCGACTAATATTGAAGCAGTTATGATTCTGGTTTTCATGTTTTAAGCCCTCCAAATCTTCTATTCCTTTTCGTGTATTCAACAAGCGCTTTTTCTAAAGATTTTTTTGAAAAAGCTGGCCAATAGGTATCACAGAAATAAAGTTCGGCATACGCTGCTTGCCATAATAAGAAATTTGATAATCTCACTTCACCACTCGGTCTAATGAGTAAATCTAAGTCTGGTAAGTCTTTTGTATACAATCGTTCAGAAATCATCTCTTTACTGATGTCTTCTGGATTAATTTTATTTGCTTTCACATCTTTGGCAATCATCTTCACAGCTTCAGTAATCTCTGTTTGAGATCCATAGTCAAAACATATGTTTAATACAAGACCTTGTCTATCTTCTGTGTTTTTAGTAATTCGTTCTAATATTTCGAGATTTTCCTTACTTAAATGTGTCTTCCGTCCAGAAAACATGACTTTGATATCATATTTTTTAAAATCATCCTTAAACTTTTTCTCAAACTCTCCAGGTAATTTCATTAAAAAGTCAACTTCAGCCTGTGGTCTTTTCCAATTTTCAGTTGAAAAGGCATAAACCGATAAAGCTTTTACACCAAAATCAGATGCAGCTAAAGCAATTTTCCTAATGTTTTCCACACCCTTTTGGTGGCCATAAGTTCTAGGCATTGCTCTTTTTTTAGCCCACCTGCCATTACCATCTAAAATAATCGCTATATGATCTGGAATATTCAATTCCTTATTCTTTCTTTTAAACATATTAAACACCCTGACTTTCATATTGATTATACTATAAATCATGTGAATATTCTATGAATTTTATTTACTAAACTTTAATCATTTAAAAAAAAAATGCAAGGCATTTTGCCTTGCATTGATTGTTACACATGCAATATGTCTTTTTCTTTCTCTTTTGCAATTTCGTCTATTTTTGCTGTATATTTATCGGTTAATTTTTGCACTTCATCTTCATAATATCTCAAGTCATCTTCACTCATCTCAGAAGCTTTTTCCATTTTCTTTAACTGAGATATTGCATCTCTTCTAATGTTTCTTATCGATACTTTATCATCTTCGGCCATCTTATGAATTTGTTTGGCAGAATTTTTTCTGTTTTCTTCTGTCATCGGCGGTAATGATAAACGCACACCAACACCATCATTAGAAGGTGTCACTCCCAAGTTTGCCCCAAATATCGCTTTTTCGATATCAGAAACTTGTGATTTGTCATAAGGTTTAATATAAATCTGTGTCGCTTCAGGAACTGAAATTGAAGCAATTTGAGAAATCGGTGTATCCACACCATAGTAATCAACTGTTACTTTTTCCAACATTTTTGGATTGGCTCTACCACTTCTTACCGCAGCAAACTCTTTGATTAAAGCATCAACGGTTTGTTTCATTTTGTTTTCAGTTTCTTTTAAAATTTTTTCTGGCATTTTAATTCACTCCTTATTTATTTTTAATCAAAGTACCAATATGCTCACCGAGAATTGCTTTTTTAATATTCCCTGGTTGATTCATATCAAAAACATAAATATCTATATTATTATCATAACACAAAGCTGCTGCTGTTGAGTCCATAACATCTAAATTTTTGCTCAATATCTCCTTATGTGTTATATTATCATATTTTACTGAATTTTCAAATTTTCTTGGGTCTTTGTCATAAACGCCATCGGTTCCATTCTTAGCCATATAAATGATTGAAGCGCCAAGTTCAGCAGCTCTTAAAGCTGCAGTTGTATCAGTTGAGAAATATGGATTACCAGTGCCTCCTCCAAAAATAACAACCCTATCCTTGCTTAAATGTGACAATGCTTTTCTTCTTATGTAAGGTTCAGCAACTTCAGGAATATTGATTGAAGTCATCACTCTTGTTTGAACACCAAGTGCTTCAAGAGAATTTTGTAAGGCCAAAGCATTCACAATGGTACCGATCATACCCATGTAATCTGCGCTTGATCTTTCAATACCCATCTCATCAGCCAATTTACCACGGAAAATATTTCCGCCACCAACGATGATTCCAATTTGACTATCACCAATTTTATAAGCCTCTTTGACTTCATTAGCGATTTCTTTTACTTTTTTAGGATCAATACCAATACCTGTTTCACCAGCCATTGCTTCACCACTAAGTTTAATCATGATTCGTCTTTTTGACATAATAACCTCCTTAAAAAGTTGCAAAAAAAGGACAAAAAATGTCCTTTAAATTATCTTGATTGACTCATTACTTCTTCAGCAAAATTTTCTTCTTTTTTCTCAATGCCTTCACCAACTGCTAAACGTCTAAATGAAGCGACTGAAGCGCCCTGTGATTTAAGGTAACTTTTCACTGTTTCATCTGGGTTTTTAACATAAGGTTGGCTTAACAAACAAATTTCTTGGAAGTTTTTATTCAAACGTCCAATAACCATTTTTTCAATGATGTTTTCAGGTTTTGGTTTGTCTGATTCAGCATTTTCATTTAAAGCTTGAGCTTTTAATACTTCTGTTTCATGCTTAATAAAGTCATCTGAAATTTCATCTCTTGAAACATATTTTGGGTTGCTTGCTGCAACATGCATTGCAATATTTCTTGCTGTTTCTTCATCAGCACCTTCTAATACGACCAAAGCAGCAATGCTTCCACCAAAGTGAATATATGAACCAAATACTTGGTCATCTTCCTTTGTAACTAACTCATAACGTCTTAAAGTGATCTTTTCACCAATGGTTGCTGTCTCAGATAATAAAAGATCTTTTAATGGTTTTCCATCAACTTCAACTTCTAAAGCTTCTTCTTCAGTTTCTTTGGCTGCATCGATTAAAGCATCGCCAATTTTTGAAACTAAATTTTTAAATTTATCATTTTTAGCAACGAAATCTGTTTCACAGTTTAATTCAAAGATTATAGCATTATTGCCATCAACCTTAACTTCAGCAACACCTTCAGCTGCAATTCTAGAAGCTTTTTTCTCAGCTTTAGAAATGCCTTTTTCTCTTAACCAGTCAATTGCTTTTTCAACATCTCCGTTATTTTCAACCAACGCTTTCTTACAATCCATTAAACCAGCACCAGTTTTATCGCGTAACTCTTTTACTAATTTTGCACTAATTGCCATCATTATCCCTCCGATATTCTAATTTTCTATAAAAAGGGAGCCGTAGCCCCCTAATTGTTATTAAAGTGCTGTTTTAATTAATTCAATTAATTCAGCTTTTCTTAATTTTGAGTAATTGTGTAAATCATGTTCTTTTGCCATCTCTCTTAGTTCGACAACTGTATGAGATTCTAATTTTTCTTGTAAATCTTGATCGCTGTCTTTAACTTGTTCTTTGGCTTGTTTTTTTACAGTTTCTTTTTTAGGTTCTTCTTTTTTAGTTTCTTGTTTAGGTTCGGCTTTTTTCTCAGCTTTTTTAGGTTCAGCCTTCTTCTCTGCCTTTTTAGGTGCATTAGAAACCTTAACAATTACAGGTTCTTCTTTTTTAGCTTCTTCTTTCTTAGCTTCTTCTTTTTTAGGTTCAGCTTTTTTAGTTTCCTTTTTAACCTCTTTTTTAGGTTCAGGTTTAACTTCTTCTTTTTCTTCTTGTTTAGATTTTTGTGCATTTTGTGCTTCCACAACTGCATCTGCCATAACGCTAGTGATTAAGTTAATTGATCTTAAAGCATCATCGTTGGCTGGGATAATATAATCTAAATCATCAGGATCACAGTTGGTATCAATCATACCAAATACTGGAATGTCTAAAGCTCTAGCTTCTAAAATCGCATTTCTTTCTTTTTTAGGATCAATGATGAATAATGCTTGAGGCACTTTTCTCATATCTTTGATACCACTAAAGAATTTTTCTAAACGAGCGATGTCTTTTCTAAGTTGAACAACCTCTTTTTTAGGTAAACGATCGAATGTTCCATCTTGTTCCATTTTGTATAAGTCATGAAGTTTTTTTATTGAACGTTTGATTGTTTTAAAGTTAGTTAACGTTCCCCCTAACCATCTTTGGTTCACATAGAACTGACCAGAACGCTCTGCAGCTTCTTGGATTGGTTCTTGTGCTTGTTTTTTCGTCCCTACGAACAATACGTTTCCACCATCAGCAACGATATCAAATAACGCTTTATAAGCTGTATCGATGAATTTTGTTGTTTGTTGTAAGTCGATGATATGGATACCATTTCTAGAAGTAAAAATATAACGATCCATTTTTGGATTCCATCTTCTAGTTTGATGTCCAAAGTGTACCCCTGCTTCTAACAGGCTTTTCATTGTAACAATTCCCATTTTCTTAATTCCTCCTTTTGATTTGTATACCTCCACCTAATCAACATTTGCGCCACCATTATTGGCTCAAGGCGTTTCACTCATAGGTGTGTGTATTTAAATGGCTAAACTATTCTATCAAATTTTGACCAATAAATCAAGTAATATTTATTATTGAACCTTATTTATCTGTCGATCCAAATCCACCCAATCTTTTGGCCAAAGTATTGTCTTTATCCGCTTTCAAGTACTTTATAAAAATCCCTTGAGCAATGCGTTCATTCTTCTCAATTTTAACAGGCTCATCTCCAAAATTATAAAAGATTAAAGAAATCTCTCCTTCATTGTCAGGATTGTTATAATAATCTGAATCGATGATACCCACACTATTCACTTTTGATAAGTGCTTTTTAAAGCCTAAGGAACTTCTCGGATATACTTGCAAAACTTCATCTTCTTGCATATATGCCTTTATTCCTGTTGGAACAAAAGCAACTTGTTTTGGTTCTATGGTCACACTTATTCTTGATGATATATCATAACCTGCGCTACCTTTGGTTTTTCTTTCAGGCAATGTTAATCCGTCATTGATATAAGCTTTACAAATTTCAAATCCGCGTCTTTTCATCATAACTGTCCAGCACCGGTTTGTTTGATTTGCCTTTGTAATTCTTTTTCGGCCTTTGCAAGTTCAATATTTCGTTCTCTATTTTCTTTTAAACGGTCTTCTCTCAGTTGATGTAAATTTTCCATGGCTTTATCTCTAGATTCACCAATATAAGCGTCTTGGGCTATCACTCTAATTTTATTATCATGTTGTTCCACAAGTCCATTTATCACCACAACAAAGTAGACCAAGTCATCATGGCTTAGTTTAATGTACCCAGTATCAATTGTTGAGACAATGGGAACGTGATTTGGTAAAATCTCATAATCACCATTGTTAGAACTTGATACAATGATTGAGTTTACGGTTTCTTTATATAATTCTCCATCTGGTGTCACAATTGAAATATCCATAATTCCCTACGCTTTCATTTTTTTCGCTTTTTCAATAACATCTTCAATACTACCAACAAGTCTAAAAGCATCTTCAGGTAAATCATCATATTTACCCGCTAATAATTCTTTAAACCCTTTGATTGTATCTTCAACCTTCACAAAAGAACCTTTCTGACCAGTAAACTGTTCAGCAACATGGAAGTTTTGTGATAAGAAAAGACGAATCCTTCTTGCCCGGTGGACAATTAATTTATCTTCTTCACTTAATTCATCCATCCCAAGAATAGCAATAATATCTAATAAATCATTATATCTTTGTAAGGTTTGTTGGACTTCTCTAGCAATATTATAATGTTCTTCTCCAACAATTTCTGGTGTTAATGCTCTTGATGTTGATGCTAAAGGATCCACAGCTGGATAAATACCTTCTTCAGAAATCTTCCTTGAAAGATTGGTTGTCGCATCTAAATGGGTAAAGGTTGTTGCTGGTGCAGGATCGGTATAATCATCAGCTGGGACATAGACTGCTTGAATTGAAGTAATCGATCCAGATTTTGTTGATGTAATACGTTCTTGCAAAAGACCCATATCAGTTGCTAAAGTTGGTTGGTAACCAACAGCTGATGGCATTCTACCAAGTAAAGCAGATACTTCAGAACCCGCTTGAGTAAATCTAAAAATATTATCAATAAACAATAATACATCTTGTTTTTTCTCATCTCTAAAATGCTCAGCCATTGTTAATCCTGATAAACCAACACGCATTCTTGCGCCAGGTGGTTCATTCATCTGTCCAAAGACCATGGCTGTTTTATTAATAACGCCTGATTCTTTCATTTCAAAATATAGGTCATTTCCTTCTCTGGTTCTTTCACCAACACCAGCGAATACAGAAATACCACCATGCTCTTGAGCAACATTATTGATTAACTCTTGAATTAAAACGGTTTTACCAACACCGGCACCACCGAAAAGTCCAATTTTACCACCTTTGATATAAGGTGCTAATAAATCAACAACTTTTATTCCGGTCTCAAGAATTTCAGTTTTAGCACTCAAATCATCTAATTTAGGCGCAGGTCTATGAATGGGTGATAAGTCATAATCACCTTCTAATTCTTTTCCATCAATGGTTTCCCCTAAAACGTTAAACATTCTTCCTAAGGTTACATCACCAACAGGTACTGAAATTGCTTTTCCAGTATCCTTGACTTCCATACCCCTGACCAATCCATCGGTTGAATCCATGGCAATTGTACGAACAATATCATCACCTAAAAACAATGAAACTTCTAAGGTTAATTTAATTTCTATACCGTTATTTTTATCGGCTGGGATATTTATTGTTAATGCATTATTAATTGAAGGCATTCCGCTTTCAAACATTACATCAACAACTGGTCCCATAACTTGTACTATTTTTCCTAGGTTAGGCATCTTTTCCTCCTACTAATTAACTGCATTTGCCCCACCGATAATATCGGTAAGTTCAATGGTTATTTGCGCTTGTCTAGCGCGGTTGTAGATCAAATTTTGTTTTTGTATAATATCTTTGGCATTATCAGTTGCGTTTTTCATCGCTGTCATTCTTGAAGCATGTTCGCTGGTTTTTGAATCTAAGATAATACCATATAAAGTATTTTCTAAATAAATCGGTAGTAATTGATTAATGACATCTTCAGTATCAGGTTCAAATACATAATCAGATACATGGACTTTACTTTTTACCAAATCAGTAATTGGTAAAAGTACTTTATCAGTTACTTTTTGTGTCAAAGTATTAATGTAATCTGTATAAACCATTACAATCTTATCGACACCTTTTTCTAAATATAATTTTATAAAAGCTCTCGACATGGCTTGAAAATCAATGAATTTAATCTCATCTCTTGAACTGATTGACTCATTGTTCAAAAGCGGATATTTTTTTCTCTTACAATAACTATAAGCTTTATAGCCGATGGTTCCAACAATAAACTCTTTATCATTCTCTTTTAAAAGATCTTCAAAATATTTAAAGACATTATTGTTATAAGGACCTGCTAAGCCACGGTCACTCGCAACTAGAATAAACCCGACTTTATTAATCTCTCGATTTTCTAATAAAGGAAATGATGTTTCAGGATTAGAAGACAAAACATCTTCTAATATTCTTTTAACCTCATCTTTAATAGGCTGAAAAGCACGATACTTCTTTTCAACTTTCCTTAATTTCGAAGCCGAAACCATATTCATCGCCTTGGTAATCTGTGATGTTTTTCTGGTTGCTTCTATACGTTTTTTTATATCACGAAGTGAAGCCATATTTTAGCCTCCTATTAATATTGATCAACGAATTTTTCAATCGCTTTGTTCAATTTTTCCTTATCAACCAAGTCTTTTGTTTCACGTATCTCTACGAGTAATTTATTTGCTTGAGTATCATTTAAGAAATAACTATGTAAATCAGATTCAAATTGCTTAATTCTTGACGTTTTAATATTGTCTAAGAATCCATTGGTTAAGGCGTAAATACTAATGGTTTGTAATTCAAATGGTAATGGACTGTGTAATCCTTGTTTAAGAATCTCAACAGTTTTTTCACCACGGTTTAACTTGGCTTTTGTAGAATCGTCTAAATCAGAACCAAATTGTGTAAATGCTTCTAACTCACGATAACTCGCTAGGTCAAGTCTTAATGTTCCCGAAACTTTTTTAATGGCCTTATGTTGAGCCGCGCCCCCTACACGAGAAACTGATAATCCAGCATTAATGGCTGGTCTAATTCCTGAGTAGAATAGTTGAGCTTGTAAGAATATTTGTCCATCAGTGATGGAGATAACATTGGTTGGAATATAAGCTGAGATATCCCCTTCTTGGGTTTCAATAATTGGTAAAGCAGTAATTGAACCGCCACCTAATTTATCAGAAAGTTTTGCTGCTCTTTCTAACAAACGTGAATGTAAGTAGAATACATCTCCAGGGAATGCCTCACGGCCTGGTGGACGTCTTAATAATAAAGACAGTTCTCTATAAGCAATGGCATGTTTTGTTAAATCATCATAAATAATTAAAACATGTTTGCCTTGGAACATAAATTCTTCAGCAATCGATACACCAGCATATGGTGCTAGATAAGAAAGTGGGGCTGGATCTGATGCACCAGATGCAACAATTAATGAATACTCCATTGCATCATGTTTTTTAAGCGTTTCATATATATCTAATACGGTTGTTTGCTTTTGGCCAATGGCTACATAAATACAAATCACATCTTTACCTTTTTGGTTAATGATTGTATCCACAGCGATTGCAGTTTTACCAGTTTGTCTATCTCCAATAATTAACTCTCTTTGTCCACGTCCAATCGGCACCAAAGCATCTAATACTTTGATCCCAGTTTCTAAAGGTTCATTAACAGATTGGCGATCGATAACACCTGTTGCTTTACTTTCGACTGGTCTGGTTTTATCCGTTTTAATAGAACCAAGCCCATCAATGGCTTGTCCCAACGGATTAATAATTCTCCCAATCATCTCATCCCCAACATTAATTTCAAGAATACGACCACTCGCTTTAACTTCGTCGCCTTCTTTAATTAAGTTTGTATCATTTAAAAGAATTGCACCAACATGATTTTTCTCTAAGTTTAATACCATTCCATAAACACCATGAGGAAAGACAAGCAACTCACCACTCATTGCTTTATCGATACCATAAACAAGGGCAATTCCGTCCCCTACCGAAATAACACTTCCGATATTCTCTGTTTTTATATCTTTTTCATACTTTTTGATTTGTTCTTTTAATAAAGAACTAATTTCTAACGGATTTATTTTCACTTGTTTACCTCGTCATCCTATTAATGAAGCTTTTAATTGTTCAAGGCTTGCATTGATGGTTTGATCTAAAACGCGACCTTGATACTCTATCCGAACACCACCAACAATTGATGGATTAATGACTTCATTAATAATAATTTTTTTGTCTAATACTTTTGTAAATTTATTAATTAGTTTATTTTTATTTTCGTCACTCAAAGCTTTTTGAGTATATATTGTAATTTCTGCAATATTTTTACTGTCATTCAACAAATCTTTATAAGCCCTAAGCATTTCTTCTATTAAATCGAAACGATTATTATCGACAACGGTTTTTAGAAAATTGGTTAGTAATGAATTTTTCGTTACTTTTTCTACAACTTGTTGTTTATCTTTGTTTTCGATTTTAGGATGCAAAAAGAATTTCTTCGTGTCAACTTCTAGTCCCTTAACAAATTGATGAAATTCCTTATAAATTTCATCTTTTTGTTTATCATCTGTAGCAAGCGAAAAAAGAGCTAAGGCATATTGTTTCGAAGTCTCTGTCATAGCTCTTCACTGCTTTCTATATTTTTGATGGTTACATCAAGAAAATCTTTTTCATCGACTTTTTTATTAATCACTTTTTCAGCCATTAAGCTTGCGATGGATACGATTTCTTTTTCTAATTCTTCTTTGGCCTTTTTGACTTCTTGTTCAACTTCTTTATGGCCATTATTTACAATCGTATCTGCTTCTTTCTTAGCTTGATTAATAATGCGATTCTTCTCATCTTCACCACGACTTTTTGCATTTTCATAGTATTCTTTTGATTTCATACGAATTTCTTTGAGTTCTGCATCACGTGATTCTTTCAATTGAAGCGCTTCTTGATTAGCCTGTTCAGCTTCAGTTAATTCAGTCTCCATGAATTTTCTTCTTTTTTCTAGGAACTCTGTAATACGCCCCCAAAAGAATTTCTTAACAATAATCATTAACAGGATTGTTGCTAGAATTTGTACAATCATATCGAGCAAATTAATACCCAAAGCTTGCTCGACTGCTGCTTCTACACCCGAGACCAATCTATCTATAAAACTCATTAGGCGTCCGCCTCCTTGCTGTTAATATTTTGATAAAGGTCTTTTATGATTTTCCGATTAATATAAGCGCTACAAGTAATCCGTAAAGACCAGTGGTTTCAGCAACGGCTTGTGTCACTAATGTTGTTACAAGAATTTTACCTTGTGCGTCTGGTTGTCTACCAACGGCTTCAGCAGCTTTACCAGCAGCGTAACCTTGCCCAATACCAGTCCCAAGACCAGCAATAACAGCGAATCCAGCACCTAACCATGCCAATCCTGCGTTTGTAATTTCTGCAAATCTAAACATTGTACTAAAAACTGTCTCAAACATTATTTTTTCCTCCTATATATTTCAACATCTTAAGCATCTGTTGCTAAAGAAATATTGATTGTGGTTAACATTAAAAATACGAATGCTTGTATTAATCCAAAGAAGATATCAAATACAGCATGTAAGAACAACCCGGCAACGATACCAAGTGTCCAGTGTAAAACTGAATAAACCATTGTCGCGATAACAACACCACTCAATAGATTTACAAACAAACGAAGACCCATTGTAAATGGCGTTGAAACTTCACCAATTAAATTGATTGGAAACAAAATTGGCGCCATAAACTTAACTTCACCAATTAGATTATTCATCTTTCTTTTCACACTAATAAATCTAAATTCAGCAATCTTAATGGCAAAGAAAGTCATCACCGTAAAAGCAAGTGCGACACCTAAATTAGATAAAGGCGGCGTTAAACCAATTAAAGAAATTGTATTGGCTGTGGCTAGAAAGACAATGATTGTAAATAAGTAAGCACCAAAGAATTTGAATTTGTCTTTATCCATATACTCAGCAATAAATTTATTAAAACCATCAACAAGCATGATGCATCCAAACAAAAAACCTTTCGGTGTTTTCTTTGGATCTAATTTTTTAATTTTCATTCCAACAATAATAAAAAATATTGATAATGCAAGGGTAATTATTAATGTGGAGCGAACTGCTGAAGACATGGGATCAAATAAAGTAAAATCATTCATCCTCTTCATCACCTCTTTTACTATAAATAATTGCTGTAGGAACCGTTACAATAACGAATGTAAACAAGCCTACAAAGGTATATATTTCGTTATAATCATCGCTGGTAAATGCTATATATAAAATCAAGGCCATAAATCCATATTTTAAAACAAACATAAGGATTTGCGTTGGCATGATTTTATCTTGGCGATGCTTATAAGTTGACTTCATAATTTTGTAATTCAATGAATTCACAAATAAAGATGTTGCGGCCCCTAATATAAAACTAATCACAAGGTCAACATCACGGGTCACTAAATACAGTATTGCAGAAAAAACAATTGCGTATGGCCAAGCAAAGATAAATGTTCTTTCAATCACGTCTTTATTTCTCATTGTCTTCTCCCTCTACGTATTTTAAAGCTCTAATAATCAAATTTCTTAAACCAGCAAAAACACCAATAAGCACTAAGATATAGGTTAAAACAACCCTTTCATCAAATAAAAGTTTATCCAACCATTTGCCTAGAAAATAACCTAAAGCCATGGCAAATATGGTTTCATAAAAAAACTGCACAATCATATTAAAAATATAAAAGGCTGTTTTATGGTCTTTACTCGACATTATTTAGTGCCAAACAGTCTATCGCCACAATCTCCTAAACCAGGGACGATATATCCGACCTCGTTTAACTTTTCATCTATACTCACAACATAAATATCTACATCAGGGTGTGCACCTTGAAGGGCTTCAACACCTTCTGGACAACCGACAATACCCACAAAACGAATGTCTTTTGCACCATTTGCTTTTACTTCATCAATGGCCGCAATGGCCGAATGACCGGTCGCAAGCATGGGATCAACAATTAAAACCGTTGCTTCTTTAATTTCAATAGGGAATTTAGAATAATATTTGGTAGGTCTTAAAGTTTTTTCATCTCTATACAAACCAATATGTCCTATTTTAGCTGTTGGGATCACATTTTGAATACCATCAACCATTCCTAAACCTGCTCTTAAAATGGGCACAATCACAACATCTTTGGCAAGAATTCTTGCCTTAGTCGTGGTGATTGGAGTTTCAACCTCAATTTCTTTGGTCTGTAAATCTCGAGTGATTTCATAAGTTACCAAAGATCCTATTTCATTAACATTTTCACGAAAGGTTTTGGTGTTTGTAGTTTTGTCTCTAATAATGGTTAATTTGTGTTGAATCAAAGGATGATCAAACACGACAACTTTACTCATATTATCCCCTTTCAATATATATTTATCTATGTAATATTTCCTCGAAAACTTAAACATTATAATTATAGCAAAAACCATCCCTTTTGACAACGAAAAACATTGACCTTAGACAGTTAATTTTCCATATCTCCTAAATCGGTTTAAATAATCAATCACTATAGAGAATAATCGTTAACACTTATTAACTATTCAAATATATTTACGGATTTTGTGACAATTAAAAAAATACTTTAAAACATTATCGATTTTTTTCTTTGATTATTTTTACAATCTCATTGGGTGAAGACACAATATATGATGCCTTTGCTTGAACCAACTCAGGCTCATCTCTAAAGCCCCACAAAACACCAACACTTGCTACACCAGCATTCAAAGCTGTTTCCATATCAGTCTTGGTATCACCAACATATAATATTTCATTTTTTTTAAGTTTTAATTCCTTAACCATTCTTCTTAACAAAGTCGGATCTGGTTTTGCTGGCAAATCATTGTGTTTACCATAAATGATATCAAAGATTGATTCATCAAAATATATAGGCATTAAATCAACAACTTGCTTATGGGGTTTATTAGACAAAACATTGATTGATATACCCATATCAATGAGTTCTTTTAATAAGTCTTCAATACCGGGATAAATTTCAGTTTCTTTGATAGACTCTTTTTTATAGACTTCATAATAGTCTGCCATGAAGTCATCAAACAAATATTTTTCTACTTGACTGGCTTCCATAATTCTTTTAATTAAATGGTCTACACCTTTACCGACAAAACGGCGGTAGTCATCAAGCGACAAAGTTTTATAACCTCTTTTTTCCAAAATAATGTTACAGGTATTAGCAATATCTTTTAAGCTATCCAATAAAGTTCCATCTAAATCAAATATCACAGCTTTTATCATTCTTGGCCTCCTAAGTCTAATTTTTGTTGGATCAATCTGGCAACTTGCACAGGTTTATAACTTAAACGATGGATTTTACAAGGTTTAAGTTTATTCAATTGTTCAATGTGTTGTTTGGTAGGATATCCCTTATGGCTTTTAAAGCCATAACCAGGGTATATGAGATCAAACTTTTCCATGATTTCATCCCTTTTTACCTTGGCAAGTATTGATGCTGCGGCGATTCCGATCGATTTTGTGTCACCCTTAATAATTGACTCTTGCAAAATATCTATATCAAGTGTCATTGCATCCACCAATAAGTAATCAGGTTTAATTTTTAGATTATTAACCGCTCTTGTCATGGCTAATTTAGAAGCTTGATAAATATTAATATCGTCAATTTCGCTCTCATTCACATAACCATAAGCAAATGCTATGGCATTTTCTTGGATTAAAGGTGTGAGTTCTAATCTTTTTTGCTCAGTCAATTTTTTCGAATCGTCAATCCCATCGATGTGTTTATCTAAATTCAAAATACAGGCGCACGCCAAAACACCGGCAGCCAAAGGCCCTCTGCCAACTTCATCAACACCAGCGATATACTTATACCCCTGTTTGATTAATCTTTTTTCAAATTCATACAAATTGTTCTGGCTTTTCAAAACTCAACGCTCCTAAGGCTCCATTTCTTAAATCATATAGAAATAAGTTAAATACGCGTTCATAATCTATTTCATTTCCGGCCATCAACGCGCCTCTTCTACGACCAATCTCATCAATAATATCAATGGTTGTTTCTAAAGAAGATAGGTCTAAATTATATTTATCCTCTAAGGCTTTTGGATAATGTTTTCTTAAGTACTCTACACCAAAAATCGTGACTTCGTCCAAGGGTAAAATATCGTCTTTAATGGTACCCATTAGAGCCAAACGAAAGGCTTGGTCTTTAGTCTCAAACTTAGGCCATAAGACACCAGGATTATCAAATAAGAGTAAATCATTTTTGGCTTTAATGAAACTTTGGCTTTTAGTAATACCGGGTAGGTTACCGGTCCTTACTTTATTTTTACCGGCCAAATTATTTATGAATTGAGATTTTCCGACATTAGGAACGCCTATAACCATTGCTTTAAAGTTTCGTTTTTCCATGCCTTTTGAAAGATCTTTGTCATGCAAATGTTTTAAAACCTCAATGGTCTTATGATAAACCTTATCCAAAATATTTTCATTCAAAGCATTACTGACAACAAAAGGTATTTTTTGCTCTTTGTAATATTCTATCCATTGCTTAGTAACTTTAGAATCTGCTAAATCAGATTTATTTAAAATTAAAATGATGTCTTTATTTTTCAAGATTTCTCCCATCATCGGGTTCCTTGATGATTCAGGAATTCTTGCATCAACAACTTCGTAAACGACATCAATAATTTTTAGTTTTTCTTCTATTAATCTTCTGGCTTTGGCCATATGGCCTGGAAACCATTGTATTTGTTTCATAAATTCACATCCTTAATCGGCTTGGCATGTTCGATTGGTTAAATCCAAAATCACTCCGCCTATCAACTCATCTTCTTCAACTAAACCAACTTGTTTGTTTCTTGAATCAAGTGAATTGTCCCTATTATCGCCCAAAACAAAGTAATGATTTTCATCAATCACACCGTCATAGACAAAATTACCATATGAGTCTTCAATAAACTCACCATTTACATAGACACCGAGATTATTGACCATAAGGCTATCACCTGGCATGCCAATCACTCTTTTGATATACAAAACTTCATCTTTCTTAAAAACAACCACATCATCTCGTTCAACATTTGCTTGATAAGCGATTAAAACCACATCGGAAGAACAATAAGCTGGTGCCATAGACTGACCATCCACCACGGCTAAGGAAAAAAACAAGCCATTAACAATCATCATCGCAAGAAAAAATGTCGGTATCACAGTGAAAAAATCAAAAAATCCATATCTTTTTCTGACGACTTCATAATCAATTTCTGTTTTTTTTCTTTGTTTGAAATAAGTGATAGATAAAAGTATATAAGCAAGAAAAAATAAAATAATCAAGGTGTAAAGGATATAAGATATTAAGTGATAACTACCATAGGCCGAAATATTCTCAGAGGTCCGATTCAGTTTAAATATAAATAAGGGGTGACTTTGAAAAGCAAAAAATAAGATGATATCAATCATAGTAATGAAGAAAAAACTGATGAGTAGGATTTTTATTTTTTTCATCAGTTTAACTTCTTGATTTAATTGTTCAACCATTAAATTTTCTTCCACTAGTTAAGTCCTTCAAATATTTTGTTTAAATCTTCAAAATCAATCAATACTTCTCTTGGTTTAGTTCCTACATTTTCAGAAACAATACCAAATTTTTCCAAACTGTTCACGATATTCGTTGCACGATTAAATCCAATTGCGAACTCTTGGGTAATTTTATTTAAAGAGCATTTGCCTTCTTCAACAACATAGACAGCCACGTCTTTAAACAACTCGTCAATTTCTTCTGTATCCGCTTCTGTTTTTGCTTCTAAGGTTAATTTTTGATGGGTAAATAAATAATCTGGTTCTGCCTGTTTCTTAATGAAATCAGTTATTTTTTCAATTTCTTCTGGTGATAAATAAGCGCCTTGTATCCGCCTAATTAAACCATTTTCAGACAACAACATATCCCCTTTACCAAGTAGTTTTTCAGCACCCGTTTTATCTAGTACAACACTTGAATCAGTTGATGAAGGCACTCTAAAGGCAAATCTTGTTGAGATATTGGCTTTAATGGTTCCTTTTAAAATATCTGCAGATGGTCTTTGTGTCGCTAAAATAATATGAATACCAACGGCTCTTGATTTTTGAGTTAATTTTAAAATGCTTTCTTCGATTTCTGAACCACCACTTAATAGTAAATCTGATGCTTCTTCAATGACGACTACAATTCTAGGCATTTTCTCAAAATTAGGATTGTTTGACCGTCTTTCGTAATAATCACTGACATTAATGGCTTTAAATTTCTTTAAAACATCATAACGTCTTTCCATTTCATGGACCATCCATTTTAATGATTCAATCGCAACTCTGGTATCATCAATAATTGGTGTGATTAAATGTGGTAAGTCACCAAATTGTTGTAAATCAACTTTTTTAGGGTCAATTAACAATAATTTTAATTCGTCAGGTTTATTTCTGACGATTAAAGACACAATCGTGGCTGAAATACTTACAGATTTCCCTGATTGAGTTGAACCAGCAACCAAGCCATGTGGCATTGATTCTATGGACGTATAGACAGGTAAGGCATCAATGTCTAAACCAACAGCTAGTAACAATGGATCTTTTGATTCTTTATATTTAGGATGATCGATAACGTCTCCGAAAAAGACAGGTTTTCTTGTCTTATTAGGCACTTCAACACCAACAGTGTTTTTACCAGGTATTGGCGCTTCTATTCTTAGAGATACCGCTGATAAATTCATTTGTAAGTTATCAGTGATCCCAGTTATTTTTTTAGTGGGCACACCTGAACCAAGAGATATCTCATAACGCGTAACAGTTGGGCCAACTGTATAATTGGTTACCTTACCATCAATACTGAAGGCAAATAGCGTCTCATTAATAACTTCGGTATTTTCTTTAACCCAACTCGGTTCAATTTTTTCTGTTTCTTTGGTCTTTTTAAACAATGTTAACGGTGGTAAAGTATAATCATCTAAATTATGGCTCTCTGCTTCTAATACTTCTTCGGGATGATATTCTTCATAATTAATATCTTGTTCAAATTCGATGTCATCAACATCCATTTTCTCAGGTTCTTTTTTCTCGAATAAGACATCATCCATAGCTTCTTCTTCGTCTTCTTCAAAATGAACCGTTGTTTCTTCTTGGTCATCGTCGTTTTCAACTAAGTCTTTTAAGACATCGTCTTCTTCAATCTCTTTAGAGTTTTCTTCTTGATATTGTTGCTGACCCTCAAAGAATTCATCGACTGAGACAGTATTGACTTGTTTATGGTCATCAATGATTGATTGTGTATCAACCTTATCTTCATCTCTTTTCATTTTGGTTTGACTGATGTCTTCTGAGCTTAGGCCTTCTTCACTATACATTTTTGGCAAGGTGTCTTTATTAACTGAAATAAATTCATAATAAGAATGACCATATCTCTTTTTGGCTTCTTCTTTTGTTAAACGTTTATTGGTGCGAAAAACATCGTATTTTTTGTCAATATCACCAGTGCCTTTCCGGTCACTGTCCACAGTCATCACGTCTTTATTAACAATTCCCGATGGGCTGATGAAATCTTGTCTCATACGTTTTTTGTCTTCTACAGCGGTGATTTGCGGTATATAAAAAGGACGATGATCTTTACTTCTAGATGTTTTAGGTATAATTTTATCGTACCTAAATTTTTTCTTAAAAAATAACATTTAGTCCTCCTCTGATTCTATAAGTTCATCAAATTTTGCTTCTAAATCTTCTTCATGCTTATCTTCAGAAAAACTTTTACTATAAATCTTGTTGGTTTCTTCTCCAACAACAGCAATAATATATTTACAAATTTCCTTGGTTAAAACTTCTGTGGTTGGTTTGATGGCTAGGCGTCTAAACCAATAAACTGGATTTGCATAATTCACCACAGCCCTACCAATGCTAAACATCTTTGACACCTTAAATTTACGATTTAATTTCATTAACTTAGAATCATCTAGCGCTTTTTTCATGTGCAACATATTGATTAAAGATGAAATCCGATAGTTTTTAAAATGTTTTATGAGTTTACCGTTTACCATTTCTTCAAGACGATTGGTAATATAACGATTCAAATCTAGTAATTCCTCAACTGTGATTTCATAGATTGGATATTTTGATTGAGGGAAATAATGTTCGGCGATTTCTTCTAATAATTCATAACTTAAATCAAAAGCGACTTTAAAGTAAGCATTGTCTGTTAACCTAACTGTTTCTAGCAGTTGATTTTGTTTTATTTCAATCAATTCGTAGACTTCATGATTTTCTAAAGGCAATTTATTTAAAATTCTTTTTCTAAAACGTTTTTTTTCATTGATGGTCGCAAATAACAAAAAGGTGAGAAATAACAAGATAAAGCCAGTTAAAACACCCAATAAAAAGTTTAATATAGTTGTCGCATCCAATTGAATAATTAAAGTATGTATATTGAACATTCTCCACCTCTTAACTATTTAAATTATATCTTAAAAGCCATTTTTAATCAATCCATATAAATATTTGCATAATTAAAAAGCATATGAGATAATATTGTTAGCAAAAATAAAGGAGAAATATAGACATATGGCAAATAATAAACAGTTTTTAATTATACTAGACCTTGATGGCACTGTCTTGTATGATTTTGATTCTATTTCACAAACTTTATGTTCTTATATAAAAAAATTACAAAAAGATGGTCATCGGATTGTAATCGCTACAGGTAGGCCTTTTAGAAGTTCTAAATTCGTTTATGACGCTTTTGGATTAGACACGCCAATCATTAATTACAATGGCTCATTAATCCAACATCCTACAGATAAAAACTTTAAAACCATCGATACACGCATTGATAGAAAGATCATCTTTGATATCTTCAATAGCAACAAGGACCTTATTCGCAATGCTTTTTCTGAACTCAATGATGATATCTATTTATTTAGAAAAGAAAAGGCCATTGAACCCTTGTTACATGCAGATAACGCCACGAATTTAACCATAGGTGACTTTGAAACCACCATTAAAGAAGATATTAATGGCATGATTATCATTGGCAAACAAGGGACCGGTGAAGAAATAAAAGGTTTTGTTGATGAAAATTATAAAGGTGTTGTAAATGCTAGAATTTGGAATTCTTCAGGAGAATATGATTCGATTTTAGAAATATTTGCCCCAACAGTTAATAAAGGCAGTGCCATTAAAGCTGTGAGTCAATATCTTGGTTTTACACCTGATCAAATCATTGCCATCGGTGATGGCCATAATGATATTGAGATGTTGCAATACGCTGGTTTAGGTGTCGCCATGAAAAACTCTCATCCAGAATTATTGGCTGTGGCTGATCGTGTTTTAGACCATACCAGTAAAGAAGATGCTGTTTTTAGGTTTTTAAACGAATACATTGATAATGAAAAGGATAACTATTAAAGTTATCCTTTATTTTTTAGAATCTGAATCCACCTTTTTTCTTCATCTTATTGCGTCTTTCACTTCGTGATTTTTTTGGTTCAAAGTTACCTTGAGCCATGGATTGTAATGAGTCAGGATTCATGCCTTGCATTCTTCTCATCATTGTTTGTTGTTTTTCTAACATTTGAACCAATTTATTAATTTCTGAATATGAACGACCAGAACCATTGGCAATCCTATTTCTTCTTGATGAAGAATGATTGATTAATTCTGGTTTTTTTCTTTCTTCTTCAGTCATCGATCCAACAATGGCTTCAATATATTCTAATTGCTTGTCGTCGATTTTATCAATATCTCCAAGATTTTTCATGCCTGGCATCATTTTCATAATTCCAGAAAATTTACCCATTCTTTTAATCATCTTCATTTGTTTTAGAAGGTCATTATAGTTAAATTTACCGGTCATCATTTTTTCCATCATTGATAAGGCTTCGTCTTCATCAATTTCTTCTGTTGCTTTTTCTACAAGCGATAATATATCACCCATGCCCAAAATTCTTGATGCCATACGTTCAGGATGGAAAACTTCAATATCTTCTAATTTTTCACCAGTACCAGCAAATTTAATCGGTACACCAGTAATTTTTCTAATCGATAAAGCTGCACCACCACGTGTATCACCATCTAACTTGGTTAAAATACATCCGGTGATATTTAAGGCTTGGTTAAATGTATCCGCAACATTGACTGCATCTTGTCCTGTCATAGCATCGACTGTTAAAAGAACTTCGTCAGGATTAACCAGTTTTTCAATGCCTTTAATTTCGTCCATCATTGACTCATCAATGTGCAAACGGCCTGCTGTATCAATGATGACTAAGTCATAGCCATTGTCTTTTGCATAAGCCAAACCATTTTTTACAATGGTATCTGGTTCAATCAAACCTTCTTGGTAAACCTCTATATCCAATTGTTCACCAACAGTTTGTAACTGTTCTATGGCAGCTGGACGGTAAACGTCTGCCGCAATTAACATTGGTTTTTTATTGTGTTTTTTCCTAATTAAGTTGGCTAATTTACCAGCAGTTGTGGTCTTACCAGCACCCTGTAAACCCACCATTAATATGGTTGATAAACCATCATGCTTTAAGTCTAATTCAACAGCTTCTTCGCCCATTAATTTTGTTAACTCATCATTAACAATCTTAACAACTTGTTCTCCTGGTTTTAAGCCTTTAAGGATTTTTTCTCCATAAGCTAATTTTTTAACTTCTTCAGTAAATTCTTTAACGACTTTATAATTGACATCTGCTTCTAGTAATGAAAGACGTACTTCTCTCATCATTTCGTCAATGTCTTTTTCAGTTAACTTAGCTTTCCCAGTTAATCTTCTTAGCGCCATTTGAAAGCGTCCAGTTAAATCTTCAAATGCCATAGTTTCACACCTTCTCTATTTTTTTTATCTTGTCTTTTATATTTTTTGTAAGTTCATGATGATTTAATAAATCATCAATAATTTCTTGCCTCATTTGTTGTTTTTTAAATAGTTCTAATTTCTCTTCATATGTTTCTAAATAAGATGTAATCTTTTTGACTTGTAAGTGAACGGCATTACGACTTACTTCCATAATATCCGCAATCTCACTTAAAGAATAATCTTCTCTAAAGTAATACATGAAATATTGCCTTTGTTTTTCAGTCAACAAAGGTTGATACAAATCATATAAATTATTTAACCTTACTGTATCTTCAATATTATAACTCATGTGTCACCCCTACTCAAAGAAATCTGAAAACAAACCATAGATATAATCTTCAATATCAAAGTATTCTAAGTCTGTGATTTTTTCACCCATACCTACAAAGGAAATAGGAATGTTTAATTTGTTTCTAATGGCTAAAACAATACCGCCCTTGGCAGTTCCATCTAATTTTGTTAATACAACGCCTGTAATATTGGCAACTTCAGAAAATATTTTGGCTTGACTTAAACCATTTTGCCCGGTCGTTGCGTCAATAACCAGATATGTTTCATAAACATTATTACCAGTTTCTCTTTCAATGATACGATTAATTTTACCAAGTTCATTCATCAGGTTCTTTTTGTTTTGTAAACGACCAGCTGTATCTATTAATAAGACATCAATCTTTTCATCTTTGGCTTTTTTAATGGCATCAAAAATAACACTGGCTGGGTCAGACCCTGCTTCTTTAGCAACCACTTCACAGCCCACGCGTTCACCAAATATCTTTAATTGGTTAATGGCGCCAGCTCTAAAGGTATCCCCTGCAGCCATCATCACTGATTTGCCTTCATTTTTTATTTTATGGGCAAGTTTCCCTATGGTTGTTGTTTTGCCCGTTCCATTCACACCAACAAATAAAATCACAGTCAAATCATCTTCGTTATACCTAATATTGGTATTAATCACTTCACCTTTTAAGTATAGTTCAAACATTTTATCAACAATGATATTTTCTAAATCTTTAGGATCTGTGATCTTTTCTTTTTCAACTTCTTCTCTTAGGGCTTCAATGAATTCAACAACTGTATCAACACCAACATCTGCCATGATAAAGATTTCTTCTAATTGCCCATATAAATCTTCATCAATGGTTTTTGAATTTCTCAGTAAATCTTTCAATGATGATAAGGTGTTTTTCCTTGTTTTCATCATACCGATTTTGTATTTTTCAGCTTTTCTACGCTTTTCTTTACTTGTAAATAATTTTTTAAAAAGGCCCATAAAGATACCTCTCACTCTCTCTTGTAATCTTTAAATAGTATATCATAAAACCCTTAAAGCTTAAACTCAAATGAAAAGAAAAAAATCCATCTTATTAAAGTAAGACGGATTTTTTAGGAAGGGTAAGTGTTCTCACACTTTTTAAGGGAAATTCAACTACTCATAGTAGCTTAAAAATATTTTAACATTTAAATTTGATGATTTTGTGATTACTTACAATCTTCTCCGTTAATACAGAAAACTTTACCCTCTTTATCTTTAACAACAACATTGTCACAACTCTCACATTTGTCTTTGACAACCTTATGAGGTGAGATATATTTACACTTAGGAAATCTTGAACAACCTAAAAACTGATTGCCCTTATTCTTTCCTGATTTTGCAGTTCTTAGGACCAATGTACCTTTGTGACATTCAGGACATTCGACTTCTGTATCAAATGCTCTTTCTTTAGAATTCTCACTTGGTTTAATGTATTTGCATTCAGGATAATTAGAACAAGCTTCAAATTTACCATATTTTCCAAATTTATGTACCATGGGTGACCCACATTTAGGACACATTTCCCCAGTTTTTTCTGGTTCAACCTTTTCCATCTTTTCTTGGGCTTTTTCAACCAAGGGAATAAAATAATCCCAAAATTCTCTTAAAACATTTAATTGGTCTTCCTCGCCTTGAGCAATTTCATCTAACACTTCTTCCATTTTCCTAGAATAATCCGCACTGATAAACTCATCAAAGAATTTTTGTAACTTATCAATGGTTAATATGCCTTGGTCGGTTGGGAAGAATTTTCTTTCTTTATATTCAACATATTTTCTTTTTAAGATTGTTGAAATGGTACTTGCATATGTTGAAGGACGACCAATGCCTAAATCTTCCATTTCTTTAATCAGCCTTGATTCGGTATACCTTATCGGTGGTTTGGTAAATAATTGTTTATCATATACCTCGTCAGCTTTCAGTTTATCCCCTTCTTTAAATTTAGAAAGGTCTAATTGTGCTTGTTCTGTACGGGTATCAATGTTCTCTAGTGCTTTTAAATAACCATCGAATATTTGTTTTGAACTTGTTGTTTTAAATAATAAATTTTCATTGTCTAAAATTAAAGTCGTCACTTCATTTTTAGAAGCCTTCATTAAAGATGCGACCGTTTTATAATAAATCAAACTGTATAGTTTGAATTCTTGAGACGTTAATTTTGACTTTATAGACTCTGGTGTGCGATTGATATCTGTTGGTCTAATCGCTTCATGGGCATCTTGAACATTTTGCTTTTTCTTTGATTCTTTATAAAAGCCTAAATATTCTTTACCATATTTGTCCGCAATAAAACCCCTAGCACGACTGACAAAACCTTCAGATAATCTAGTTGAGTCCGTTCTCATATAGGTAATCAAACCAACGGTTTCATTACCAATATCTTTACCTTCATAAAGTTTTTGAGCTATAGACATGGTTTTACTTGAAGAATAACTGTACCTAGAAGAAGCTTGCTGTTGGAGACTTGATGTTGTCATTGGTTTATTTGGATTATTTTTAATGGTTCTTTTAGACAATTCACTCACGGTAAACTCATCAATCATACGATCCAATAAAGCCGTTGATTCTTCTTGACTTGATATTTTTGGTTTTTCTCCATCCACTTTAAATAACTGTGCTTCAATATCTTTGAATACAGCATATATTTCAAAGTATTCTTCAGGTGTAAACCCTTCAATTTCTCTTTCTCTATCCACTATCAGTTTTAAAGCCGCTGATTGAACACGGCCTGCAGATCTTGATTTGATTTTGCTCCGTAACAATTTGGATAATTTAAAGCCAATGATACGGTCTAACATCCTTCTTGTTTCTTGAGACGCTACTAAATCCTCATTGATATCTCTTGTATGATCAAAAGCATTTAAGATGGCATCTTTGGTAATCTCGTTAAACTCTACCCGCCTGACCAATTGATCTTTAATTTTTAGGGTTTCTTTTAAATGCCAAGAAATTGCTTCCCCTTCTCTATCTGGGTCAGTCGCTAAATAAAGTTCATCAGAGTTTTTTAATGCTTTATTTAAATCTGTAACTACTTTTTTCTTTCCTTTTAAAATTTCATAGGTTGGTTCAAAGTCATTTTCGACATCAATACCTAAACCACCCTTACCTTTGGTAGCTAAATCGCGGATATGTCCAACACTTGATAAGACTTCAAAATCTTGACCAAGGTATTGTGAAATCGTTTTGGATTTAGCTGGTGATTCTACAATTACTAATTTATTTGCCATAAGTTACCTCACTTACTATATAATATAAAGACTTTTTTTAAAATGTCAAATGGTTTCTATTGAAAAAAACCAAAGAAAAAAAGAAAAACAATTGTTGAATAAAATAAATATTTTATTCACTAACCATTTTCTTTTTCATTAAAATCCAATAATGATAAAGGTCATTCTATCCAAACCTTGCATATCTTTTAATGTGAAAATCTTAGCATCTGGATAGGTTTCTTTTGCAATTGCCTGTATGGCTTCTAATTTATCATAAGCATGTTCAAAACCAATAATGGCTTGATCATTTAATATCTTTTTAGAGTCTTTGATGATTTGTCTGTAAAAGAATAAACCATCTTCTCCACCAAACAATGCAATATGGGGTTCATTGTCTAATATCAATGCGTCCACTTGTTCATTCATAGGAATGTATGGAGGATTGGAAACTAATATATCAAACTTTTGATTAAGAATAGGTTGAATCATGTCTCCTTGATAAAAATCTATATCTACATCTAGTAATTTAGCATTTTCTTTTGCTAGGGCTAAGGCTTCATTAGATATATCAGTTGCTGAAACATTAAAGTTGCTTTCTTCTTTAGCCAAAGCAATTGCCAAACATCCAGACCCAGTTCCAACATCAACCAAGGACACTTTTTGATTTCCAAAATACTCATCATAAAGCAATAAAACATTGGCAACCAATTCCTCAGTTTCAAACCGTGGAATTAAGGCTTGATTGCTAACCTTGAATTTATGACCATAAAAATAGACATAGCCAATGATTTGTTGGACCGGTAGGTTTTTATCTAAATATAAACTCAACCCTTGAAAAAAAGCATTGGCTTCTTGTTCAGGCATTTCATCATCAAATTGTAGGTATAAATCAGTCGGTTCTAACTTAGAAAAGTGCAACAAAAGTAATTCCGTTGCACTGGTTTCTTTATGGGCTTTTCTCGTTAGCTTCTTGCCTTTTTCTAATATTTGTTTATAAGTTGCCATATTATTGTTTTTCTAACTTCCTTTTTTGTTCTTCTGTGATTAAAGCTTCAATGACTGGTTCTAATTTCCCATCGACAATTTTATCCAACTGTTGGATGGTTAAATTAATACGGTGATCAGTGACTCGGTTTTGCGGGTAATTATAAGTCCTAATTTTTTCAGAACGATCCCCTGTACCAATTTTAGATTTTCTTTCCCCAGCTTCTTTTTCTTGAGCTTCTCTCAGCATTTTATCATATAATCTTGATCTTAAAATCCTTAAAGCTGATGCTTTATTTTCATGTTGACTCTTACCATCTTGACACTGGGCTACCGTATCTGTTGGTATATGGGTTACCCTAACTGCAGACTTGGTGGTATTGACAGATTGCCCGCCAGGCCCACTTGAACAATAAGTATCCACACGAATTTCATTCATGTCCATTTCAAAATCAATTTCTTCTGCTTCTGGCAATACAACAACCGTGGCGGTTGATGTATGAACACGTCCACTAGATTCTGTTTGAGGCACTCTTTGAACGCGGTGGACACCTGATTCATATTTCATATGTGAATAAACACTGTCACCTTTAATCATAAATTCTAATTGAGAATAACCGCCAGACTCTCTTGGTTCAGCAGTTAAAACTTCAATTTTCCAACCCATATGCTCAGCGTATTTATTATACATTCTAAATAAATCACCAGCAAAGATGTTTGCTTCATCTCCACCTGCAGCACCCCTAATTTCAACAATAACGTTTTTCTCATCATTGGGATCTTTGGGAACTAACATCAATTCTAACTCTTCTTCAAGTCCGGGAATTTTGTCATTGAGTTCTTCTAACTCCATTTCTGCCATTTCACGTATTTCTGGATCATCATCCTTGACCATATCTTTTAAACCATCTAATTGATTTAAAAGTTTCTTATAATGTCTATATTTTTTTACGATTTTTTCGAGGTTAGAGTATTCTTTTGCCAGTTCAGTCACTTTTTTTATGTCTGTTGCAATTTCTGGCTTTGACATCTCTTGGCCAATCTCTATGTATTTTTCTTCGATTTGATCTAATCTATCTTGTAACATAATTATCCCTCATTAATATTTTCTTTGGTTACTGAAAGTTGATGTGTTTTTATTAAACAACAATTCAAAATCTCCCGGTTGACCATGTCTATTTTTCGCAACGATGAATTGCGTGATATTACGTCGACTTTCATCCAAGGTATCTTCTTCTTTAACATACAAAAAGATAATGATATCCGCATCTTGCTCAATTGAACCAGATTCTCTTAAGTCAGACATCATTGGTGTTTTGTTTGTCCGTTGTTCAAGATTTCTAGATAACTGTGAAAGGGCAACGACAGGTACTTTTAATTCCCTAGCCATTTCTTTTAAAACACGAGATATTTCAGAAACTTCTTGAACCCTATTGCCTTTATTATATTGTGATCCACTTAATAACTGTAAGTAATCGACAATCACTAAATCTAATTTGTTATCTTGTTTTAGTTTACGACATTTACTTCTTAAATCAAGAACTTGTACGGTCCCTGAGTCATCAAAATAAATATTTGAACCCTTTAAATTATGAACACCTGTTTGTAATTTCTCCCAGTCTAATTGTTTCAATTCACCTTTTCTTAATCTTGTATTATCCACACCTGATATGCTTGATAATAAACGCATGACCAATTGTTCAACACCCATCTCTAAAGAGAAAAATGCAATGTGTGGGTTTTTAGGTAATAACCCTATATTAAGCGCCATATTCAAAGCAAAAGCTGTTTTACCAACACCAGGTCTAGCAGCGACGATTAATAAATCTGAAGGCTGTAGGCCTAATGTAAAGCGATTCAACTCATTATAACCTGTATCCAAACCACTCAACTCATCTGAATGTTGAGCCTGTTCAGCAATTCTCCCTAAAGTTGTTTCAGCAGCCTCAGCAATATTAACAAAATCTGTGCTTCGTCTGTCTTTAGTAATGTTAAAAATTTCCTTTTCAACATGGTCAATAAAATGTGGTGTATCTTCTACTGATCGGGACTCATTGATTAAAGCAGTGAAACTTTCTTGTAATTTTCTTAGAACTGATTTGTCTTTAACAATATTAATGTATTCCATTAAATTAGCCGTTGAAGGCATGACTGCAGAAAGGTAAGCAATATATTCTCTGCCTCCTGCTTGTTCTAATGCATTGATATTTTCGAGAAAGTTACTCACGGTGATCACATCAATAGAATTGCCATTGTTGAATAACTTTAAAATGGCTTGATAAATGACCTGGTGGTTGGGATTATAAAAATCTTCAACTTGTAACTTATCAGCAATTGTTTTAATTTCACTTTCGCTAAAAAAGATTGCCCCTAAGACAGATTCTTCTGCTTCAAGACTATAGGGTGTAAGGTTCTCCATAAACTAATCCTCTATTCTTTTTCTAATACTTGAACATCTATTGTCGCAACAACATCTTTGTGCAATTTTACATCAATATCATAATTTCCTAAGGTATTGATTTTATCATCCAAATTGATTTTACGTTTATCAACAGTAATGTCATGTTGTTTCTTGAGTTCATCAGCAATTTGTTTGGTGTTAATTGAACCAAATAATTTTCCTGATTCCCCTAATTTTACGTAAAGTTTAATTGGATTTTCTTCAATTTTTTCTTTTAGAGCCAATGCTTTCTTCTTTGCTTTATTTTCTTTTTCTTTTTGTTCTTGACGTTCTTCTTCTAAGGCCTCAATATTAGCAGAATTAGCTTTAATTGCGTGTTTAGAAGTCAGTAAGTAATTTCCGTAACCAGTGGCAACTTCAATGACATCACCTTTTTTACCCTTACCTTTAACATCTTTAATTAAAATAACTTTCATGGTTGATTCCTCCTTATATGAACTTTCTATAAGTTTTTCAATTTTTTCGATAATTTCTTCAGTATTTGTATTTTTTAATTGGGCAGCTGCATTGTTTAAATGACCGCCCCCACCAAATTTCTCCATAATCACTGACACATTAAAATCCTTAATTGATCTGGCAGAAACACCAATGGTTGAACCATCGATTTTACCAACAGCGAAGGCTGCAATGATATTATCAATTTCTAACAACTCATCAGCAGTTTTAGCCAACTGAACGCGGTCAGTCATGTCCACTTCGTCTAAGGCTGTGATGGCAAATCGGTCATGGATAATTCTTGCTTTATTGACAAGGTTTGACTTGGTTTTAATATCATCAAGCGATTCCCTTAAAATCAAGCGGGCTTGTGAAGGATCTGCGCCTTTTTGTCTTAAAGAAGCTGCAGCTTCAAAGGTACGAGAGCCAGTTCGATTTGAAAAGTTATTAGTATCAATCATCATACCGGCAAGCATAATAGTGGCTTCAAACTTATGAATTGAAACTTCCTCTTTAAAGAAATCTATCAATTCTGTCACCAATTCAACAGAAGACGACGCATAAGGTTCTACATAATTGAGTAATAAATCCGGGATGGTGTCCTCAATACGCCTATGGTGGTCAATAACAATGATGTTTTTTGTCTTACCAACCATTTCTGGTGTATTTGATTGATTTGTTGAATGGTGATCAATTAAAACCAGCAAGGTATCACTTTGAACCTTTGACAATGCTTCTTCTGGTTCAATTACATATTCTAACAATTTTACATATTCATGTTCTAACATGTTTAAAACTTTTTGACATGTCTGATCAATATCATCAAAGTCAATAATGATTTTAACTTTTTTCTTTTTTGCCAAAGCCATTTCCAAGAGACCGATTGCTGCACCTAAGGCATCAATATCAGTTGTTTTGTGTGGCATAATAAATATTTCTTTGGCCGATTCAAAATAATCCCCTAAGGCTCTTGAATTCACTTTAGCTGTTATCTTACTTCGTTTTTCAACAGTATTGGTTTTTCCACCAAAGAACTTGGTTGGTTGATTTTTTAAATTAACAACCACTTGGTCACCACCACGGTCAATGGCTAATTGAAGTGCATCTTCTGCTGCTTCTCCAAGTTCAGCAATATTGGTATCAAATGAAGCGATTCCAATCGAAAGTGATACTCTAATATCATTTTCTTCTGCCTTTTCAGAAACACGTTCTAAAATAGAAAATCCTTCTTCCATAAATTCATCAAGTTTTTTTCTTGTGGTCATCATAACAGCCTTATCAACACGTAAGGTTATAAAGTAAATATCGTTTTCTTGGCACCAATTGTTAATAATGCCTAATATAGAACCTTCAATGGTTGATTTGTTTTGATAATCCATATTGGCTGTCGCTTCAACAAAGTTGTCCAAACTAATGACACCAATTACATTTTGATTATCATGATATTTTTGCTTCACTTCTTCTCTTTCAGTCACTTCAAATAAATAAACAGTCTTATTTTTAGGATAGTGAATGACATCGTAGATTTTGTCATATTGTTCAATTGTAAATTTGCCAATTCGTTTTTCAACATTATCATACAAGGTTTTGTTTAAAACATTCAAAGGCCTATCTACCAATACATTTGAAAAATATTCTTTAGCAGCATTATTTGCAAAATCAACATTTAAATCATCATCATAAATAACAATGCCGACAGGTAAATAATTTAAAGCAATATCTTCATTGTTAAGTTTTCTTCTATTAATAAGATTTGTTTCTCTAATTTTTGATTCTAATTGTTTAATTCTTTTTGTTCTCTGAATAGTGATTATTTCGAAAGCCAATATCCCCAAAAAAATGATGGCGATAAAAACATTAAAAATAATGAAATAATCAAAATTGGTTGAAAAAAAGTAAATAAAACTAAAAATAACCAATAATATATAAGTCAATGTCAGGAAGATATGAAACTTATTAAAAAATTTTTTCATAGCAATCTCCTTAATAAATAATAAATAATTATAACATAAAACATCTAAAAATTAAACCATATCAATATATCCTGAGAATGATAAACGAATGTAAAATGATATATTTTCAATACATATTATACCATGAATGCGCCATTTTACTATGGCAAAGAAAAAAGGCCCCTAAGAGCCTTTAGAAACTATTCTTTTACGTATGGTAATAATGCCATAAAACGTGCTCTTTTAATTGCTTTTGCCAAATGAGATTGGTAGTAAGCTTTGGTTCCAGTAACACGTTTTGGAAGAATTTTACCTCTATCAGAAATAAATCTTCTCAATAATTCATAATCTTTAAAATCTATATATGAAACTTTATTTTCCGTGAAATAGCATCTTTTACGATTTCTACGACGGTTACTTTTAAATCCTGGTCTTGCCATCATAATCCTCCTTTTTTAAAATGGTAGGTCATCTTCAACATCGTTGAAGTTGCCTGTATCAATATCTTCGTCTTGTTTGTAGTTCTGACTTGGAGTATTATTGTTTTCTCTTTGTGATTTAGTATCTAAGAAAGTGACAGAATCGCATACGATATCTGTGGTATATCTCTTAGCATTAATTTTTTCATCCATGTATTCGCCGGTTTGAATTCGACCTTCAACTGCAACCAAACTACCTTTTGAAACATAGCGGGCTACATTCTCAGCTTGTTTTCTCCAAGCTGTACAGTTGATAAAATCAACATCTTTGTCTGAATTACTAGAGGCGAAAGGACGATTAACCGCAAGGGAAAAACTACAAACGGGAATGTTGTTATTTGTATGTCTTAATTCTGGGTCTCTTGTTAAGCGACCAATTAATACAACTTTATTTAACATTTAATTAATCTCTCCTTAAACTTCGTCTCTTGCAATGACAATATGACGAATAACATCTTCTTTGATCTTGATGACACGGTTTACTTCAGCAATTGCTTCAGTAGAAGCTACAACGTCTAAAACAACATAGTAACCTTTTTTAAAGTCATCAATTTCATATGCAAGATCTCTCATGCCCCATTCATCGACTTTTGGTTCTTGAGATTCAAACTTAACAAAAATTTGATTAATATCATTAATTAAATCTGTTCTAGCTTGCTCTTCAAGGTTCGGACGAACAATGTACATAATTTCATATCTTTTCATAAAATACCTCCTTCTGGTCTGTGGCTACTCAAGCGTAGCAAGGTTATATAAATCACTTTATGAATTATATCATAAAGAATATCATTTGTCCATTAAAAAAAGCGAGATAAACTCGCTTTGCTTATTCTTCAGTTCTATTAAAAATATCGATGATTTCATCTTCATACTCTTCAGTACGAACAATTAATAATAGATTTTCTCTACGGTAATCATCTATGTCTTTATCATCATAATAGTTTTCTAAAGATTCACTCATTTCCAAAGCTTCTTCTAGATGTTCTTCTGAAGGAAATTCAATGATGATAGCACTCTTATCAATTTGCGACTCATTTGGAACTGTTTCATAATAACCGATTAAATATACTGCAAAATCAAAAGTTGTGAACATTTCTAAATCTTCATAGTTATTAATTAAATCAATTGTCATGTTATCAACCACTTCAAAAATTTGCGAAGCAACTACACCAGATGTATCAGGTCTCTCTGGTTTAAAATTAACAGCAATTGGATTTTTATATTCATATGCATGGTAACCTTCTTCTTCAAAATTACTTTGTACAGATTCATATGTTCCCGCTGAACAAGCTGTTAAGGCACCGATTGTAAAAACGAATGCAAATGCTAATAATACCTTTTTAATATTTCTCATTATTCCACCATCCTAAATATATTTATATAAGTCTATCTTGTCTTTAAAATTATATCTTATTAAAGCCTTTATGTCAATACGAAGATAGAAGACCTCTAGCCATTAATAAATCTAAAATTAATTTCTTTTTCTATAGGGAAATAACATTGACACTTGCTTTTTGTATTCTTGAAAGCATTGTCTATTAGCAAGTTTTTTTTCCATCATTGGAATACTAACAAATATAAACAAGGTAATCATAGCTATGGGATAAATAATATTAAAATCAATTCTTTGAACAACACCAAGATACATCAAATAAACACCAACCCATAAAGAGAGTTCACCTAAATAATTTGGGTGTCTTGAATATCTCCAAACACCTTGATCGATACAAGAATTTATATCTATCCTATTTTTTCTAAAATCATACATTTGCTTGTCTGCAATAAATTGTATGGTCGAAGCAAAAATCATTAATGCAAAACCAATAATGGTTAAAACACCTATTGATTTGCCTAAAAGAATCACATCATGGGCATTAATCAGTTGGATGTAAACAACCAAAGTTGGTATTAAATGGATAGCGCCAAAATTAGACAATAAATAATAATTCTTTGTCCGTCTTTTAATTAAATCATACCGCCAATCCTGTTCTTTAAAACCCACCCAATTTTTCCACCAATTATAGGTTAAACGAATGGCCCAAATAACAATTCCGGCCAAGAGTAAAATAATCACAGGATTGACTTGAACCTGGTAATAAAGAATCCATCCAATAATAATGACTGGGGGTATGACAGACCAATAAGGGTCATACATTGATGAGTTTTTTGTTAATAAAGAAAAGCCAAAAATCACCAGTGTCCCAGCTAGGTTTGCTATAAAAGTGAGTAAGATAATATCTTCAAAAATCGGCTCCAGCAAGTAAAAGATAAGAATACCTATCCCTATTGCCATCATGTAAGCAAAAATAAAGAAACCACCGGTTTGATTTTTCGTCATTTTTAAATAATTCATTAAAAGATCCTCACATTCATTTAGTGAGAATTATTTTAACATATTATTAAAAAAAATAACATATAATCCAAGAAATTATATGTTACTTATTATTTTTTTAAAAATAAATTCACAGGTTTTATAAGTGATTTCTTGTCGACTACCTTGAAATTTTTCTTTGAAGACCATTTGTTTACCACAAATTTCAATACCCATATAAACTGAACCAATATCTATATCTTTGTAAGTTTTAGGTCCAGCGATACCAGATACAGACACCAAGATATGGGCATTTGATAAGGTTTTTAAACCTTCAATCATTTCAATAATGACTTGTTGACTATAAACAGAATATTGATTAATCGTCTCTTTCTTACAATGCAGAATTTTTTCTTTTGCCTCTTCTGAATAGACCACAAAACTCTCACTCAATACTTTTGACGCATCAGGAACAGAGGTTACCAAGTTTGCCAGTAACCCACCAGTCATTGATTCTGCAAAAACAATAGTAAATTGTTTTTCTATACATTTATGGACCAGTTCTTTTGCCAATAAATTTACATTTTCAACAAGTGATTTCATAAGCCCTCTTATACACTAAATCTAAAATTAAATACATCGCCATCTTTAGCAATATAATTCTTTCCTTCTAATCGATATTTCCCTTTTTCTTTTGCTTTTGCTTCACTACCGGCTTCAATTAAATCATCATAATGTATGGTTTCAGCGCGGATAAAGCCTTTTGCAAAATCAGTATGAATAACGCCCGCACATTCAGGGGCTGTCATGCCTTGTTTGAAAGTCCAAGCTCGAACCTCTTTTTCACCCGCTGTTAAAAAGGTTCTTAAACCAAGTGTTTCATAACTCACTTTAATCAATTGATCTAAACCAGATGTTTTCATTCCCATCTCGTTCATGAACTCGCTTCTCTCTTCTTCACCTAAAGTTTGTAATTCTTGTTCTATTTTTGCGCTAATAATAACGGTTTTTGCACCTTCAGTCTCAGCAAATTCTTTGACTTGGATAACATAGTCATTGTCTAAGTCATTGATTTCATCTTCTGCAACATTACAAACATAAATCATTGGTTTTGCTGTTAAAAAAGAAAAGTTTTTAATGATCAATTCTTCATCTTTGTCTAAAGGGAAAGAACGTATTGGTCTTTCATCTTTTAAATGTTCTAATAATTTCTGTAGCAGTTCATATTCTTTGGCGATTAGTTTTTCTGTTTTAATCGAGGCTTGTTTTTTTAATTTAGGTAATCTTTTTTCGATGACCTCTATATCAGCAAAAATCAATTCAATTAAAATGGTTTCAATATCCCTTAAAGGATCAATACTTCCATCCACATGTGTCACTTCATCATCATCAAAACAACGCACAACTTGTACAATGGCATCTGTACTCCTAATGTGAGATAGAAATTGGTTTCCCAATCCTTCTCCTTTAGATGCACCTCTCACAAGTCCTGCGATATCTCTAAATTCAAAATTTGTATATACAACCTTCTTGGGTTGATAAATTTCTGCAAGCTTTTCTACTCTTGCATCCGGCACTTCAACAACACCAACATTTGGTTCAATGGTTGCAAAAGGATAATTTGCGGCCAATACATTGGCTTTTGTTATTGCGTTAAAAAGTGTTGACTTACCAACATTTGGTAAGCCAACAATACCTGCGGTTAAACCCATTAATTAGCCTCTTTCTTTAAGTCTGTTAAAGCAAATAAATCAATTGTGTTATTATAAGTTGCATCAGAAATTTCTTTAAAAGTCATGCCCTTAATTTTAGCAATTTCTTTAGCAATGAATTCAACATTTCTTGGTTGGTTCTGTTTGCCACGATATGGTACAGGCGATAAGTAAGGTGCATCTGTTTCGACCAATAACCTATCCAATGGAACAGCCTTAGCAACTTCTTTTGGTGTGTTTGCATTTTTGAAAGTCACAGGCCCGGCCAATGATATAAACATATTTAAATCAATAAATTTATCCATATATTCTAAGGGACCTGAATAACAATGCATAACACCTTGTAAATCTTTATCTTTATATTCTTTAATAATTTCATAAGTATCATTGGTCGCATCTCTCATATGAATAGAGATTGGCACTTTATGTTTATTGGCCAATTGGATTTGTTTAATAAACAAATCTTTTTGTTTTTCCATAAAACTTTTATCCCAATGGTAATCCAATCCGATTTCGCCAATTCCTTTAACTTTAGGATGTTTTAGGTTTTTTTCTATCCATTTTAAATCACCTTCTCTTACATAAGATGCTTCGCTCGGATGAATGCCAATTAATGCATATACTTGATCATACATACTAGCAAGTTCAATGGCAAGTTTTGAAGATTCAATGTCATAACCAACAACCATGTAAGCAACGACACCTACGCTTTCTGCTTTTTCAATTAAATTTTCTATTTTAGTAAATAATTGTTCATCGTTTAAGTGAACATGAGAATCAATTAACATCTTTCCTCCTACTCCAGAATAACACAATTATTCTTTCAAGTAATCTTTTACAATTTTTTCAGCAGTGAATCCAAAGAAGTCAATCACTTCTTCGCCTTTTCCGCTTCTACCGAACTCATCAATACCATAAATTTTATGAGCAAATCGATGCCATGACAATGAAGCACCCATTTCAATAGCGATGATGTTTTTACATTTTTTAGGCAAAATACGTTCTTGTATTTCTTTTGGTTGTTTTAAGAACAACTCTTGAGATGGCATTGATACAACTCGAACATATATGTTATGTTCTTTGGCTAAAATTTCTTGTACATCTAAGGCGAGTTCAAGTTCTGAACCACTTGCTATTAAAACAGATTCGAACTTATCATAATCTTTTACGATATAAGCACCCATGGTAAAGTTTTCGTAATCAACTTTATTCTTGGTCACAACATTTTGTCTGGTTAATGCAATCACAGTTGGTGTTCTTTTTGCTTCTAAAGCAAATCTCAATGCATGTTCAACTTCAAATGCATTCCCTGGACGAATGACAGTGGTATTTGGCATGGCTCTAAACATGGTTAATTGTTCGATTGGCTCATGTGTTGGCCCATCTTCTCCAACCCCTACTGAATCGTGGGTAAAGATGAAAATTGATGGAACTTCCATTAGTGATGCTATACGCATAGCTGGTTTCATATAATCAGAGAATATCAAGAATCCGCCACTAAAGGCTTTGAGATGATGTAAGGTCATACCATTGATAATACCCGCCATGGCATGTTCTCTTACGCCAAAGTTAATGTTTCTTCCTGTGCGATGATCAAAATCAAAATCTCCATCAATACCTTTTGCTTTTGTTGATGATGTTAAATCAGCAGATCCACCAATCATATGAGGGATATGTTCACTTACTTTAGGAATCAATTTACCCATAGTCGCTCTTGTTGCTTCATTCATACCAACTTTAGCAAACTTTAATACTTCATTAAAATTAATTGATAATTTTTGTTCAACAACTTCCATGAATTGTTTGTATAAATCGATGTCTTTTTCTTTTACTTTTTCTAAGGTTTTAATCCATTTTTTATAAGCGGTTTTTCCTCTTGAACCAAAGGTGTTGGCAAAGTCTTCATATGCCTCATCATAGACTTCAAACATCGGTTTATCATATCCAGCAGCTTTTTTCATTTCTTCGGTTTCTTCTACACCAATTGGTTTTCCATGGCTTTCCGAAGTACCTGCTGAAGATGCACCTTCACCAATAATGGTTTTAACTTCAATAAAAGAAGGTTTATCAGAAGCTTTTGCTTTATCTATGGCTTTATTTAATGCATCAAAGTCATGAGGATCTCTTACAATTTGATAATCCCAGTTCATTGATTTCACTTTTTGTTCAATATCATCACTATGTGCATTTCTAACAGGTCCATCTAATTGGATGTCATTTGAATCAAATAAAACGATTAATTTATTTAATTTGAAACGACCAGCAATAGCCATAGATTCCATAGTGATACCTTCTTGCATATCACCATCGCCACATAATGCATAGGTATAATGATTGACTAAGTCAAATTCTTTTGTATTGAATTTTGCGGCTAGATAACTTTCAGCCAAAGCATTTCCAACAGCCATTGACATACCTTGTCCTAAAGGACCGGTTGTTGAATCAACGCCCGGTGCATCCCTGTATTCAGGATGACCTGGTGTGATAGAATTTATTTGTCTAAAATCCTTAATATCTGACATTGAGATACCAAAGCCCGCCAAATGTAAAGTAGCGTATAATAAAGCACTACCATGTCCAGCTGACAATATAAATCGATCTCTATTAAACCATAAAGGTTTATCTGGGTTGGCATTTAAATGTTTTGTGTATAAATTATAAACTGTGTTCGCAGCACCCAACACAATACCAGGGTGTCCACTGTTTGCTTGATTAATCATATCAAGCCCTAAAAATTTCATTGATTGAATCGTTTTTTCCATGATTACACCTCTATCTTCTATTTTAATATCCATAAAATTTCATATATTATTATATCATAGTTCATATATTAACGAAAGAAAAGACGCGGTTTAATCTACGAAATATAAAAAAAAACACCCTTATAAAAGGGTGTCTATAGATTGTGAAAATTATTCAATAATTGAAACTACTGAACCAGCACCAACGGTACGTCCACCTTCAC
>JBKHBS010000013.1:0-38677 GCA_046542225.1 Candidatus Izemoplasmatales bacterium
TATTTATGATGATATTCATGGGTACAATCCTGATGTTGAAGATGAGTCTTTCTTAGATATTATTTTAAGTTATAGAAGAGAAAATTCGCAATACACATCAGATGGTGAATATTATTCAGTGCCTTTCAATAAATCAACAGAAGTTATGATTTATAATAAAGACTTAATGGACGTATTAATTGAAGAAGGCGTTATTGATGAAGTTCCTAATACTTGGCAAGGTTTATTTGAAATCGCTGATGATATGAGAAGAGTTGCCATTGAAGATGGTGGTATTGTTGATCAAATCGTTGATGTTTTAAATCAATCTTCATCAAGTTCAGTTCATAAAAATGCTGAAGAAAGAGAAGGCATTAAAGAAAACTTTGTTCCAATTACCTATGACTCACCAGCCAATGCCTTTATTACCTTAACGAGACAATGGGGTGGACAATATACAACAATTGATGCAGATAGACAAGGGGTTATTCTTTTTGACAACCCTCAAACAAGAGAAGCAATGTCTTATTTCTATGACAATAGAGATGAAGACGATAATCCTGGAGCCTTCACTGTTCCAAACAGATGGGGAACTGAATATGGTTCAGATGCGTTTAAAACTGGTCAAACAGCTGTAACATTCGGTTCAACTGGTGGAGCAAGATATAACACACCAACCGTGGTTGATGACGAATATTCATTTGATTTTGAAGTTGTACCAATGCCATATAATGCTGACATGCCAGAAAACAGAACAGCAATCCAACAAGGAACAAATATGTCAATTACAACTGCTGGTACTGATCAAGAAAAATTAGCATCATGGTTATTCTTAAAATTCTTAACAAGTAAAGATGTACAATTAGATTTCGCATTAGAAACAGGTTATTCACCAGTAAGAACTTCTGTATATTCTGAGCCAACTTATGTTCAATTTACAAATGGTTTAGACGCAGATGGTAACCCACTTGGTGGAGAAATGTTAATGAAATCAAAAGCTGCAAACGCAGCCATGTTACAAGCTGATTATTTATTCTACGATCAAGCATTTGTGGGCTCTTCAAAAGCAAGAAATGAAGTGGAATCTGCCTTTGAACGTATTATATTAGGTACAGACGGCGATAAAGAATCGATTATTGATAATGCAATCGCTGCAGCCAAATCAGCATCAGAAGCGGTATTAAATTAATTATTTAAATTAATTTAAATATATATAATAATATTTATTTCTAAAAGGAGGAATAAAATGAAGTTTAACAAAAAGTTATTTAGTCTTTTATTTGTTGCCCTACTAGCATTAGTATTAGTAGGATGTAACGGAGGAGAGACTACTGAGGTTCCAACGACTGAAGCGCCTACAACTGAAGCGCCAACGACTGAAGAACCGACGACTGAAGAACCAACGACTGAAGAACCAACGACAATGCCTGTTGATTTTCAACCTGCTTTAGATTATCTTGACACAGAGTATGAAGATACTTTATTGAATGATAATTTTGAAGCTACAGAAGATCTTACGTTGGTAAATTCTTATGAGGAGTTTACTTTCACATGGAGCAGTAGTAATACTGACTACCTAGCAAATGATGGAACAATTAGTCGTCCATTAATGAGCGAAGGTAACCAAACTGTTGTTTTAACAGTGACAATCTCTCACGGTGAAGAAGAAACAACTCAAGACTTCTTTGTAACAATCAAAGCATTAGAAGAAAAAACAGCTGAAGAAATTGCTGAAGAAGTATTCTTATTTGTCTTTGCAATTCCTAACCAAGAGTTTTGGACTTCTGCTGACGAACTAAACTTAGTTACTGTTGGCGAAGACACAGATGGTGTTGAATATGATGTTACATGGGCAACATCTCATCCAGAATACATTACAACTGAAGGTGAAATTATTCAACCTGAAGGCGAAGATGTTGATGTAACTTTAACAGCAACTATTACAGTTGACGATACAGAATTCTCAGAAGAAAGAGTATTCACAGTCGCTCAAATGGCTGAAGGTACTGAAGTAGCTACCATTGCTGAAGCAATTGACATGGGTGAAGGCTCTTATGTTGAAATCCCTGGCGTAACAGTTATTGCAATGTATGACAGTGGTGATGTATTCTTTACAGATGGAACTGATATTCTTTATATCTATTCACCTCCATTCGAAGCTGAAATTGGCGGCGTATATGACATCACAGGTTCAATTGGTTTCTATTTCAATGCACCTCAATTAGTCGGATCAGACACACATCCATTAAGAGCTGTTGAATCAGATGCAGCTGTAACAAGTGCTCCGGTTATAGATGCAACTGGAATTGAAGATATTATTTCTGCAACATCAGTTCCTACAACTGAAAACCCACATGAATACGTTAAATATAACGTAACTGCAAAAGTTTATTATGAAGAATCATGGGGTAACTATTCATTATTCTTAGTACCAACTGATTATGATTTTGACGCTGATTTAGCAAGTGGTGCTGAACAACCTAATGGCGATGCAATTATGATTTATTACCGTTCAGACATGGATGTATTAGAAGCGTTCCATGGTAAAGAAGTTACAATTGATATCATCATGCAAGGTTATAGAACAGACAAAACTATTTTCTATGCAAACTTCTTTGGAACAGCTGTTGATGTTGAGGCTGTTATAGCAGATGATACTGAAGCTGTTAACATTGCTTTAGAAGCGTTAATTTATCCTGAAACAATTATTGAAGATACTGTTTTAACTTTACCTACAGAATTATATGGGGTGGATTTAACTTGGACATCTTCACATGACACAGTTATTGATCCAGCAACTGGTATCGTTGATGCTGAAGCTCAAACTTCTCAAGTTATGGTAACTTTAACTGTTAATGCTGAAAGAAACGGTGTTACTGATTCCAAAACTTATGAAATAGGTGTTGGAGAAATGCCTGTTACAACAATTACTGATGTATTGGCTGAAAGTTCAGGTACTTTTAAAATAGAAGGTACAATTATTTCAGGTGAATATCAAAATACATATTTCATTCAAGATGAAACAGGAAACATTGCACTTTATACAGATGGTAATGCAGCAATTGAGACTTTATTAGAAGATAATATTGGAAATGTTGTTTATGTTACCGGAACTAGAGATGCTTATAATGGTTTAGAACAAATTAGAGTTGAAACTGTTGAATACGTTGAAGAAGGATCAATTCCTGAACCAACTAATTTAGATTCAATGGAATTAACTTCAACTGTTTTAGCAGATTACCAATCACAATTAATTGAATTAACTGGTATGATTGTTACTGATCGATCAGAAGATAGTTGGGGTAATGTTTACTTAACATTAACTCATCCTGTAAACGGAACAACCATTGATGTTAAATGGGATTCTCGTGTTGATTTACCTACAGAATTAAATACTGCTTTACAGTCTGTTTCAATTAATGAAATCATTAATATTCAAGCAATATTAGCTTGGAACGATGGTCCACTTATTTACATCGTAACAACAGCTGATATTGAAGAAGTAGAATTAACTACTGAACAAAAAGTAGCTGCTGATATCGGCGAATTAGATTTTGGTGGAAATGTTTATGAAGAAACAGATGTAACACTACCTTCAGTTGGATCTAATGGTTCAACGATTACATGGGAAATTACTGCTGGAGAAACTAATGCAACATTAACTGATGGCGTATTGACTTTAGATGCAGTTACTGATGAAGCAACTGTTGAAATCACCGCTACATTAACTTTAGATGACGTAACAGATACAGCAGTATTCACATACACACTTAAAAATCTAGTTATGGTTGACTTAGTCGACTTCCCTAGCCAAACACTAGGAGATGTCGTATCAGTGTCTGGTGTGGTTTATGCAGTTATAGGAAATGGATTCTTTATTGAAGATTCAACAGGTAAATTATTCGTTTTCGACTATGACGCAACTTATGATTTAGGTGACGAAGTAGAATTAACTGGTACAGTTGCTGAATACAATGGAGCATATCAATTAACTGATTCTGATTTAGCACCTGCTTTATCAACCGGCAATGATTACGAGCAAACACCATTAGATTATGAACATGGAACAACAACCTTAGAACCTGGTCAAACTTATACCGTTTTTGGTACTGTTGCCCTTGAAGGTCAATACGACAATGTTTATATCTATGTTAATGAAACAGATGCATTTGAAATATATTATCAATCTCCAGATGATTCAATCGCAGCTTTAGAAGCGATGGAAGGCAAAGAAGTTGCTGTTAATATAATTTATTACAACGATGATACTTCATTTGTATATGTAGAAGGTACTGAAGGGGTTAGTGAAGTTATCACTGATCTCTCAACCCTTCACGCTATGACAAACGGCACTGATTATGATATACCTGCTGATACAATGGTTTATGTCAAAGGTGTTGTTGTTGCAGACATTTATGACGGGTTCTTTATTCAAGATGAAAATGGAAATGGAATTCTTGTAGATGATTTAGATGCAACAGTAGGTGACGAAGTGATTTATTCAGGAACCTTAGAACTTAATTATGATGTTAGAGAATTACAAAATGCTAGCGAAGTTGAGGTAGTATCTAGTGGAAACGCATTGGTATATCAAAACTTAACTGCTGATGAAATAAATGCATTGGATGCTTCTGATACTGGAACTTTAATTACTTTCACAGGTTTAGAAGTTGCTTCATATGATTCAGGAAGTTATCCTTATTCAGTAACATTCAATGTAGAAGGAACAACTGAAACCACTCAACTTACACTAAGATTCTTCTCAACATACGCTGATTGGTTAGAAGATGCATTTGCTGTTGGAGATACATTGCCTGAAGTATCATTTGTATATTTCAATTATAGAGATGGGGATAATCAAATTGAAGCATTAGACATTGAAATGACAGATGAAATTGCAATTCAATTAGATGCAGATGCATTACCTACAGATTTAACCTTAACAGATGATTATGTCATTCCTGCACCAGTCTATGATACAACTTATACAGTTACTAATGTTTCAAGTGAGTTGGATGCATATATTGATGAAACTACTACACCAGGAACTTTACTAGTCACTCAACCAGCTTCAGGAGAGTCTGATGCTACTGGAACAATCACTATCCAAGTGGAAAAAGGATCTGCTAGTCCAGTTGATGTTGTTATTAATGTTACTATTCCTGCAGAAGTAGATTTATCAAGTGAAACTACTTATACTGAAACCTTCACTAATTTTGCTTTATCAGGCAATAGTTATTCAGACGGAACATTCACAGGAGATAACAGTAATGATTGGTCTTATACTGATGCTAGAGGAGATTTTGATTTAGATGGTCAAGCCATTATGTTAAAAGGTGGCGGATCTTTATCTGCTACAATTCAAGGTGGTATTTACAACTTTAGCGTAGACTATTATGACGCTTATAGTGGTGCTGCAGAAGTTGAATTATGGATTAATGGTGTTTTAATAGCTACATCTGACGCATTTGATGATGATGGCGATGGTTCAGTATATGGAACATTCAGTGTTGATGGAATTGCTGTTACAGGCGAGTTCACCATTGAAATAGTTTCTGGCGATAGCCAAATGGTACTTGATAATTTAACTTGGACTTCTTACTCACCTGCATAAAAATTCACAATATATTTTTTCCAAGTTAACTTGAGAAAGTTTAATAAAAGGCGCTACTTTAAGTAGTGCCTTTTTATTATTTTTATCAATATTTAAATAAAAAAAGTGATTACTATTATGTAACCACTTTAGATTTTAAATTATTCGGCTAATTCTCCCCAAATCAACTCTGCAAACATAGGGTAATCAATAAATGGGTTTCTATTACCTTGATGTTCGTGTATAACATTGTTTCTATTCATTTCAAACTCATCAACGGGATCTAATTCGTTCCATTCAAGTAAAACAGATAAGATACCCATTGTTTTAAGCCCTGAACTTGTTAATGGATCATTATTAAGAGTAAGGTCAAAATATCTTGTGGCCATGTAGAATATGATTCTTGCAACGTCACCTTTGACTTCATCTCTTGGTTCGAAAGTATCATTGGTATCGAAGTAGTCAAAGTAATGATTAGATCGTCTTGAGTTTTCATCAGGATCAGATGGTTTTAAGTTATGAACATCAGTGGCTTTACTTGGAAAATCATCAGTATAACTAACATAGACACCAAGTCTAGATTGTGGCCATACATGTTCTCTGTTCCAATAATATCCACTAATTTCTTCTGAATAACCTGTTGGAACTGATTCACCATATTCGCCAGGATAAGCGACGATTACATTATCGGGGTTTTCTGGATCAACATCTGATTCTTCAAGGATACCGATTGCGTCTCTGTAAAATAAATCGATAAATCCTTCTGAAATAATATTGTTAAGTGCAACATGTAACATATCACCTTTTAAATTGATTGCTTCTTCATAGTATTCCATGTCAATTTCAAAAGCATATTCCTCTAAAACAACATAATCTATATTAAATAAGGCACCTTCATAAATGATAGATAGTGTCTTTTGACCTGGTGTAGAGGTATTAAAACTTCTAATTGATACATTTGATTTATCAGCGAAATAAGTTTCATCATTGGAAAAAGTAACGGTAATTTCTAAGGCATCGTAATTAAACGATTCATTTAATTCATAGAACACTTGATAATCAGTGATTTCTATAGACTCAATGGTTGCGATAGGTTCAGTGATTGGGGCGTGAGTGGTAGTTGTTTCAGTTGTAGGTGTTTCAGTGGTAGGTGTGTCGGTAGTAGGCATGTCTGTCGACGGACTTTCAGTAGTTGGTGGTTGGGTTGTGATTAAGTTGGTGTCATTACAACCTATAAAAACAAATAGTGACAATACAATGATTATCATGGTTAATAATTTTTTTTGCATGAGAACGCTCCTTTAATTTAGTTTGCTTAATCATTATATCATATATGGATATTTTTCTATAGAAAAATACCAAGTTAAAGTGTCTATTAATAGAAAATAAATGACTTATATGGTATACTATTCTACTATTGTAAGGAGGAATAAACAATGAAAAAACTTTTTGATTTAATCGATGCGTATGATTCAATTGTCATCGCCAGACATAAGAATCCTGATTTAGATGCATACGGATCTCAATTCGGATTGTATTATGCTTTAAAAGATAAATATCAAGATAAAAACATCTATATTGTTGGTGATACCAATAATTTAAATTATTTCGGTGAATTTGACCAAGTAGATAATGAAATAAGAAAAGAATCTTTAGTCATCATTTTAGATACTGTGGCTAGACAAATGTTAAGGGAAGTGGATTATTCTTATTATAAAGAACTTGTTTTAATAGACCACCATAGAAATGATCCGGATATCGAACATGATTATTACATAAAGGATATAAATGCATCATCGACAGCTGAGATGGTCGCTGATATGCTTTTAAAAGAAAACATGCGTATTAACCTTCAAAGTGCTAAATCATTATATATGGGGATTATCGGTGATACCGGAAGGTTTAGATTTAACTCAACCACACCCAAAACTTTTTTAATCACATCAAAGTTATTAGAAACAGGGTTCAACTTACAAGAAATTCATGATTTGGTATATTTAGAAACATTTAAGGAAAAGAAAATTAAGTCAATTTTCTTTGAATCTGTTCAACTAACCGATAAGAATGTGGCTTATAGAAAAAATACTAAGGAGTTCTTAGAAGAATACGGTTTAGACAGTCATTATGTGAGTCGGGCTTTAGTAGGACAAATGGCTGGTATCAAAGAAATACCAATTTGGGTTAATTTTACTTATGACCCAGAAGAAAATAATATAAAGTGTGAAATAAGATCTAGAGATTATGAAGTTTTAAGTGTTGCTAAAAAATATGGCGGTGGGGGACATTTAAGAGCTTGTGGATGTTCTTTAAGCCGTTGGCAAGAAACTGATTATGTTTTAAAAGATTTAGATTTATTATTAGAAGAGGAGAAAATTAAATGATACAAGATAAAATATTAGAAAAAATTAAAGAGTATAAAAAAATCATTATCCATATTCATAAAAGACCTGATGGGGATTGTTATGGATCTGGCTTTGGATTAAAAAATATCATTAAAGAATCATTTCCAGAAAAAGAAGTATATTTAGTGGGTGAAGAAGCTGACTATGTTGCATATATTGGAACACCTGATAAATTAGAAGACAAAGATTTTGAAGGTGCTTTATCGATTGTTGTGGATACCGCATCAGAAGATAGGGTATCTGATCAAAGATTTAAGTTAAGTGATTATGTGATTAAAATCGATCATCATATACCAGTCAATGATTATGGTGATTTAATGTTTGTGGACACATCAAGACCAGCGGCTTCACAAATCATTTTAGAATTCTTTTTGAGATACAAAGATGAACTTAAATTAAATATGGACGCAGCAATTGCTTTATATACCGGTATTGTAACGGATACAGGTAGATTTAGATTTAGATCTGTTAATGCAGATACCTTTAGGTCTGTTGCTTATTTGTTAGATTACGGACTAGATTTTGTTGAGGTTCTAAACAAATTAAGTGTAAAATCAGAAAATTTATTAAAACTGCAAGGTTATGTTTTATTAAACTTTAAGAAAACAGAGAATGGTGTTGCTTATATTAACATGACCAATGATTTGATTGAAGAGTTTGATGTTTCATTAGAAGAAGCAACATCTCTAGTCAATGAATTGTCACAATTAGAAGATTGCCCTGTGTGGATGTTGTTTGCTGAATATGAAGAAGGATTTGTTAGGGCAAGAATGCGTTCTAAAGGTCCAGCAATTGATAAATTGGCCAACCAATACGATGGTGGAGGCCATGCCTTAGCCTGTGGTGCTAACCTTGGAACCTGGGAAAAAACCAAATCATTACTAAAAGATGCTGACGACTTGGTTAAAGAATATAAGGCATCGATAAATAAATAATTTTTGTCCTTGTCTTTTTCAGTTCATTTGATATAATAAAACCGATTTTAAATTTTCTTACTATGAGGAGAGACTATGTCGGTTTTATTTTTTTTGGCTGTTGACTGGGTAGATATTACATTTGCAGTAATCGGAGGATTGGGTATATTCCTTTATGGGATGAGCCTAATGAGTGATTCGCTAAAAAAGTTAGCTGGGAATAAACTTAGGTTGTTTTTAGAAAAAACAACAAATACACCACTTAAGGGTATATTTGTTGGGCTTTTATTAACCGCTTTAATTCAATCTTCTTCAGCAACTTCTGCTTTAGTGGTTGGACTTGTAAGAGCTGGACTTATGACATTACCACAAGCTGTGGGTGTCATTTTTGGAGCCAACTTAGGAACAACTTTCACATCTGTTATCATCTCTTTAAATATTGATGAATACATTTTTCCCATTATATTTGTTGGGTCTTTTATGATCTTCTTTATTAAGAAAAGAAAGATACAAACCCTTGGACGTGTCATCCTTGGTTTTGGTCTTTTATTTTTTGGCTTAGAAACCATGGGTGGTGCTTTAAAAGAATTAGCTCAACTAGACGCATTTAGAAATGTATTGTTAAGCGTTTCAGATAAACCTATTATTGGCGTGGTTGTTGGGGCTGTAACAACAGCGATTATTCAATCATCATCCGCAACCATTGGTATTTTACAACAATTATTCTCAACGTCTGTTAACGGTGTACCTGCTGTGCCATTAGTTGGTGCGATTGCTATTGTTCTTGGTGACAATATAGGAACAACGGTAACATCAATTTTTGCTTCTATTGGTGGATCAAGCAGTGCCAAAAGAACTGCCCTTGTCCATGTGTTGTTTAACCTATTTGGTACAGTTGTATTTTTAATATTATTAAGACCATATGCTAATCTCGTTGCTTGGGTTGCTAGTAGTGCCGTTGGAGAAGGTTACTTAACCAATAAATTAACAATTTCAATTTCCCATGTGATGTTCAACTTAATGACCATTATTGTATTATTCTTCTTTATTAAACAGATTGTGTGGTCAGTAACTAAGTTGATTCCTACCAAAGGCGAACTTGATATAGAAGAAGTTGTATTGGATGAACTCTTATTAAAAGAGTCTCCTGACTTAGCCATCGAGAATTCAATGGTTGCCATTAAAAATATGGCGAATTGTGCATTTGGAATGTATGAATTCATTTATAGTTATGCCATGGAGAATGATGAGAATTCATTTGAAATTGGCATGCAATGTGAAGAACTAATCGATTCAATGGAAGACAAAATTCATAATTATTTGGTTAAAATTGGATCACATGATTTAAGTTCTAGCCAAATGCAAATGGTGGCGAAAAACATTGATACCATAAGTGACTATGAACGAATTGGCGATCACATAGATAATCTGTTTGAATTATTCTTAGAGAGAAAAGACAATAAATTTAAATTTAATGACTATGAGTGTGAAGAAATGAATCATTTATTTGAATTGATTCGTGTCTCATTTGAACAATCATACAATGCTTATTTCAATGACAACAAAGATTTGGCTGGTGAAGTGATTAAAAGAGAAAAAGAAGTGGATCAACTTGTAAAAAAATATAGGATTAATCACATCAATAGAATTAATGACCCAAAAGTTAAAGGTAGTGCTTCTGGTTACTATGTGGATATACTTTCTAACTTAGAAAGAATTGCTGATCACCTTGAAAATATCGCCTTAAATACGATAAATGAGAGCTTTGCATATCACAAAGATAATCTTATAAAAGATTAAACAAATATACTTGTAAAATTTTATACTTTGCTATATAATATGTAAAGCATTAGAATAAATATGTTTTTTAGCATATATTGATAGAAATGGATGGTAATAATGTCAGAAAGAAAAAACATGTCAATCATGGAATTAGCTTATGTAATTTTAAAGAATAATCAGAAATCAATGACCTTTATTGATTTATTTTCAGCAATCGCTGACGAAAAAGATTTATCTGATGAAGAGAGAGCTGAAGTCATCTCTCAAGCATATGCTGATTTTGTTAGTTCTGGTAAATTCATTTACATCGGCGATGATGAATGGGATATTAAAGGGCGTCAAGCCATAGACCTATGGGATAAAGATGGTGCCTATTATGATGAGTATCCTGATTATGAAGAAGAGCTATCTTTATATGAAGATGAATTACTTGATGAAGATGAAGAAGACGAAGAAGATGAAGAAGATAGTGAATATGAAAAAGACTATGATGAAGAAGATGTCGAAGATGATGAAGATGAATTCGAAGACGACTTTGAAGATGAATTGACTGAAGAGGAAGAAGAACTTTATAGTGAATTTGAAAATGAAGACTTCGATGACGAAGATGAATTTGAAGAATTTGAAGAAGAATCTGAAGACTTTGATGATGAAGAATATAATGAATACATGGATGACTACGAAGAAATGTATGAAGACTAATGAAATTAAAGGAACTTTCAATTGAAAGTTCCTTTTTCATTTATTTAAAAAGACGATTGTTGTATAATAACTATTGGTTACAAAATACTTATAAGGAGATAAAATTGTATGGAATTAGTCAAAAAATTTAGAGAAATGATTAAAAAAATGAAAGCTTATCAGTATGCCTTAACCATTATAGGTTGGGACTCAAACACTGAAGCACCAAGAAATACCTTTAAAAGACGTTCAGAAATGACTGGATATTTAAGCAGAGAATTGTTCGGTTTGAGAACATCTAAAGAATATCAAAAAACTGTAAATGATTTATATGCTCAAATTGATGATTTAGATGATTTATTACAAAGAGAAATTAAAAAAGCAAAAAAAGATTTGGATAAAATCATGAACATTCCAGAAGATGAATACGTGGATTATATGAAACTCGTCAATGATTCACAAATTGTTTGGGAAGATGCTAAAGAAAATAACGATTATGAGTCTTTTAAACCAAATTTAAAAAAGATTATTGAGTATAATAAAAAATTCGCTTTATATTACGATGATCAAGCCAACCCATATGATACAATGCTAGATGATTTTGAAGAAGGTATGACTTCCAAAGAATATGATTTTTTCTTTGATACCTTAAAAAAAGATTTAGTACCTTTTGTAAAAGAAATTGTTGGTAAGTCAAATGATGTTTATAAAGATTTAAGAAGTAAGCGTTATCCGAAAGAAAAACAAAAAGAATTTTCACAATACTTATTGGATGAGTTTGCTTTCGATAGAAAAAGTGGCCTATTAAAAGAATCGGTTCATCCTTTTACCTGGAATACTTCACCTGAAGATGTTCGCTTAACAACGAAATATATGGAGAACTATATCTTCTCTAGTATTTATTCAACCATTCATGAGTTGGGACATGCCACTTATGAACAACAAATTTCAACTGATTTAGATGATACTTTGTTAAATGGTGGGACATCAATGGGTATTCATGAGTCTCAATCAAGGTTCTATGAAAACAATATTGGCCGTTCATTAGCCTTTTGGCAAACACATTTTGATAAGTTTAAAGAATTGTTCCCAGAACAAACAAAAGGATATAAGGCTGAAGATATGTTTAAAGCCTCTAACCATGTTGAAGCATCACTAATTCGAATCGAAGCTGATGAGTTAACCTATCCTATGCACATCATGCTTAGGTATGATATTGAACGTAAGATGTTTAATGGCGAAGTAGATGTTGATAATTTACCAAAGGTGTGGAATGATTTAATTGAAGAATACTTAGGTGTCAGACCTAAGAACGATACTGAAGGTGTCTTACAAGATGTACACTGGAGTGGTGGTATGCTGGGGTATTTTCCTACCTATGCCCTTGGTAGTGCTTACTCTGCACAAATATATTATGCCATGGAAAAAGAAATGGATATTGATGAGTTGATTAAAAATCATAATATTGAAGCGATTAATTCATGGTTGAAAGAGAAAATGCACCAATATGGATCAAGCAAAACTCCGAAAGAATTAATGGAAATGATTAGTGGCGAAGCCTTTAATCCTGATTATTATGTAAGATACTTAAAGGAAAAATATTCAAAAATTTATAATTAGTTGCATTGTCAACCTTTTCAAAGTCATAAAGATATGATAAAATGGTAAAGGAGTGCAAAATCAAGGAGGAAATATATGTTATTAGAAAAAAAGTTAATTGAACAAATTCTAGATACAGCTTTAGAAACAGGCGCTGATTTTTCTGAGGTTTTTATAGAAAACCGAAATGCTTCTGTTTTACAATCTGTATCAGGAAGACTAGAAAAGTCTAATAATTCAAAATCATTTGGTGTTGGTGTTCGTGTGGCCAAAAATACTCAAAGTGTTTATGCCTATACCAATAGCAAAAACCCTGATGATTTGATTAAATTAGCAAGTGATTTATCAAAATCTTTTAGTGATGAATCCAAAACGAAAAGAACACCTTTAATGGAACTTGAAATCGGGAAAAAACATCAAGTAAAGATTAAACCAAGTGATGTTGCTTTAAAAGATAAGGTCAAGTTAATAAAAAGATCTTATGAAGCTGCATCATCTTATGATGAAGTGATTAATCAGGTCATCGTTTACTTAATTGACGATGAGCAAGACGTGATGATTGCCAATTCAGAAGGTAGATTCGTAACTGAAAAAAGAGTGCGTGTGAGAATGATGACTTCTGCAATTGCCACAGATAATGGTATGATGCAAACAGGTTCTTCAGGCGATGGTTCTGGTAAAGGTTATGAATTCTTTGATGAAATGGACATAGAAGGACACGGAAAAGAAGCTGCGAGAATTGCAAAAACAATGCTTTATGCAGATGATTGTCCAAGTGGGGTTATGCCAGTCATTATCAACAATGCTTTTGGTGGCGTTATCTTCCATGAAGCATGTGGACATTCACTAGAAGCAACTTCTGTGGCTAAAAATGCATCCGTATTTTCTGGTAAAAAAGGCACTAAAATTGCGGCTGATATCGTCACAGCCATTGACGATGGAACCATAGAAAATGCTTGGGGATCTGCCAATTATGATGATGAAGGTTATCCTCAACAACGTCGTGTTTTGATTAAAGACGGTGTCTTAAATTCTTATATGATTGATAAAATTAATGCAAGAAGAATGAATGAAGTACCAACGGGTTCAAGTCGAAGACAAAACTATAAATTCAGTCCAACCTCTAGAATGTCTAATACATTCATTGATAATGGGGAGTCTACCCTAGATGAAATGATTAAAGATACTGACTATGGTTTGTTTGCTAAAAAACTAGGTGGCGGTAGTGTTAATCCTGGTAATGGTGACTTTAACTTCTCTGTAATGGAAGGTTATATGATTAGAGATGGTAAAATTGCTGAACCAGTAAAAGGTGCTGCCCTTGTTGGAAACGGCGGAGACATTCTTCATAAAATTGACATGATTGCAAATAACTTAGAAAGACAACGTGGTATGTGCGGGTCTGCTTCAGGATCAATTCCTGCAGATGTTGGACAACCGTCGATAAGAGTACAAGCAATCACTGTTGGTGGAAAAAAGAAAGGAGCCAAATAAGATGAATATTGAAAAATTATTTTCTAGAGCTTCTGAAAAAGGTGTATCTGATATTCAAGTTTATATGTCGGATAAAACGAATTTATCGATTGAAATCTTCGAAGGAGATATCGATAAATATGAAATTTCTGATACGAAGTCATTAACCATTAGAGGTATTTATAAAAACAAAATGGGTACATTTGTGACTGAAGTATTAGAAGATGACATTATTGATGAAGTAATTGATACCATTATTGCCAGCGCTAAAGAAATTGACTCATTAGATGATGCAATTATTTATGAAGGCGATAAAGAGTATAAAAAGTTAGATGACATCTTTAATGAAGACTTAGCGAAATTAGATGTAAAAAAGAAAATTCAAACATTAAAAGATATGGATAAATTCTTACATGAATATGATGAAAGAATGTCTGTTGTTGAAACAATGTATTCTGAAAACACCAATAAAGTTGTCCTTAAAAACTCTAAAGGTTTGGATTTAGAGAACATTGCAAACTCAGCCTATATGGGCGGAAGTGTTATTGTAAAAGATGAAAATGACCAACGTGTTGGCTTTGACGTTCTAATTTCCAATGATTTTAATGATTTTGATATTAGAAAAATCGCTAAGGAAATCGCTGATAATGCTTTGGCTGCTTTAGGTGCTAAACCAGTCCCTTCAGATGATTATGAAATTGTTTTCTCAAACAGTGCCCTAGCGACTTTACTATCAGCATTTCAAAATATTTTTTCTGCAGACGCGGTTCAAAAGAATACGTCTTTATTAAAAGGAAAACTTAATGAAAAAGTCGGTTCTGATTTAGTGAATATCGTTGATGATCCATTTATGAAGAAAAGTGCTCGTTCAAGATCTTTCGATGATGAAGGTGTTGCAACATCTTATAAAGAGTTGATTAAAGATGGTGTCTTAAAAACTTATTTACACAACTTAGTGACTGCAAAAAAAGATGATGTCACTTCAACTGGTAATGGTTTTGGTGGTTCAGTTACAGCAGTCAACTTAAAGATGGAATCTGGGGAATCTATCTTAGGAGATATGATTCAATCAATGGAAGAAGGCATATACATCACTGATGTACAAGGTGCACATGCTGGTGCAAACGCAGTCAGTGGAGACTTCTCATTACAAGCAATGGGTTATTATATTAAAGGCGGTAAACAAGTACGTCCAGTGGCCTTGATTACTGTAGCTGGAAATTTCATTGATATGTTAAAAGACATTACAATGGTTGGTAATGACGGAAAGATGAGTTATTATGGTGTAACAACACCTTCAGTTAAAATTAAATCCATGCCTGTTTCAGGTAGTTAATACTTATTAAGAGACGCCAAGGCGTCTCTTTTTGTTTATTGATTAAAATAGTGATTAACTTTACAAAAACGCGATATAAGGGTATAATTAAAGTGATAAACAATTTAATAGGAGGAATTAAAAATGGGTTTAGTATCTGCAAAAAAAATGCTTGATGAAGCATACAAAAATGGTTATGCTGTAGGGCATTTCAATATTAATAATTTAGAATGGACAAAAGCAATTTTATTAACTGCCGAGGAGAATAAATCACCAGTTATCCTAGGTGTTTCTGAAGGCGCTAATAAATATATGACTGGTTTTAAAGTCGTTGCGGATATGGTCAAAGCAATGATAGAGACTTTAAACATTACAGTGCCTGTTGCATTACATTTAGACCATGGTTCTTATGAGGGCGCAAAAAAAGCCATAGAAGCTGGTTATTCATCAGTGATGTTTGATGGTTCACATTACGATATTGAAGAAAATATTGAAAAAACAAAAGAAATTGTAGAACTTGCACATTCTCTAGGAATTTCAGTTGAAGCAGAAGTTGGTTCAATTGGTGGAGAAGAAGATGGTGTTGTTGGTGCAGGAGAAGTTGCTGATCCTAATGAGTGTAAAATGATTGCTGATTTAGGCGTTGATTTCTTAGCTGCTGGTATCGGTAATATTCACGGACAATATCCTGAAAATTGGAAAGGTTTAGATTTCGAAGTGCTTAACAAGGTTAATGATGTGACTGGAGATACTCCGCTTGTATTACATGGTGGAACTGGTATCCCTGAAGATATGGTGAAAAAAGCCATTTCTATGGGTGTTTCTAAAATCAATGTTAATACTGAATGTCAATGGTCATTTGCTAGAGCAACAAGAAAATACATTGAAGATGGAAAAGACTTACTTGGTAAAGGTTTTGATCCAAGAAAATTATTAGCACCTGGTGTAGAAGCGATTAAAGCAACTGTTAAAGAAAAAATGGAACTCTTCGGTTCTGTTAATCAAGCAACTTAATTAAGGCAAAGTATGGTAAAACTTTTAAAAGAATATCAAAGTTGGTACAGTGAAAACAGAGAATTTTTTGAAGGGTTGAAATCTCACGAATCCGTACTCTATACAAGGTTGTATCCAATTTATGATGTTTTATATTATTTATATGAAGAAAATAAAAAATGTGATAGCTTAGATGAAGATCTTGAAAAAATTATTCAAGTGGGTCTAGAATATCTACACCAACAATTATTTACATGTAAATTGTATTATGAGAAATTCTTTAATAAAGACTTTCATGCTTTTTTAGAATATGATCGAGTCATTAACTATTTATTGTTTTTAGATGATTTAAAATACGAATTAAATGAGAAGAAAATAGACTATGACAAAGATGGATTAGAAGACATTATCGAGTATCTTGAATCAATGATTTCAGAAAAAAAAGATGTGCCTGATAACTTGAATGCTTATATTGACAGTAAAATATCAGACATCATTAAATTGGATTCTTATGAATTTCATTCTATCATTGATATATTTGTAGAAATTGGAGATACTTTAGGTATAAATTTTGATAATGAAGAAGATATTGTTATCGGAGAGGATATTTAAATGAAGAAAAAAGAGTTTTATACAACAATTATTGTATTCGCTGTTATTTCAACTGCATTAATCATCACGAATTTCATATTTGAATATTTAGATTGGCTGTTGTTATTTGCCATTATTTTAGTGGGTTATATGTATTTCAGATACAGATTAACAACACCTATGCAAAAATTTTCAAATAAATTCAATATGCTCATGGACTATGATTTAAACATGGAAGGTGCTATTGATCTAGCACAAGAACATATTGAAGAAGCGCCAACAAGAGCCATGAAGGCACTATTTCAAGTTCATTTGGGTATGGCCTATTATAACAATGGCCAATATGAACGTGCAATTGAAACCTTCAACAACATTGAATTAAACAAATTAAACACTGTCTACCATGTTTTAATTTTCGCACACCAAGCTTATGCACATTATGAACTAGGTAATGAAGATCAATTTGAGTTGGCTTTAGAAAGAATTAAAAATGTAAAACCGAAAATACACCGTAAATTTATTGGTTATGCAAATTCATATGAACGTTTATTAACAGCCATTAAGAATATTGAGGAAGACCCAGAAGATTATCGTGCTGTTATTGAAGCCAACCTTTCACAACATCATGGTTTTATTTCTCAAAGATTGGTTTACCATTACCGGATGGCCCATTACTACAAGGTCATCGGTGATACTAAAAAAATGGACATAGAATTGGCTAAAGTATTGGCCAATGGTAAGGGTCATTTCACTGCAAAAGAAGCAGAAGACATGTTCCAAAAATCTGTGGATGTTGACGACTATATCTTTACAGAAGATGACTTCGAAGCTGAGGTAGAACCTAAGGAAGAAGAAAAATCACCTAAAGAACAATTAGAAGAATCTAAAGAGTTAGATGTCTTTGATGTAACACCTGATAATCTAGAAAACAAAGACAGTAAATAAAACAAATAAACCTCTAAAATACTTTAGAGGTTTTATTTTTTGCCTTTAATTTAGTATAATAGTGGTATAATAGAGTAAAGTGAGGTGTTCTATGTATAAATCAAGATTTGCTAATAAAGATATTGATGATTTGTTTACAGCCATTTTAAAACTGGAAAATCAGGAAGAATGTTATCGTTTTTTTGAGGACCTATGTACCATCAAGGAAGTTCAGGACATGGCTCAGCGATTAAAGGTAGCAAAATTACTACAAAATAAAGTTTCTTACCAAGAAATAGCCAATGAAACAAAAGCATCCACTGCAACAATTTCAAGGGTCAATAAATCCCTTATTTACGGGGCTGAAGGCTACCACTTGATTATGAAAAAACTAAATGATGACCAAGACTAAGTTTGCTAAATGCAAACTTTTTTTATGGGTGATAACGTTTTCACTGATTTATCACTTTACAACGGTGAAGTAATGAAGTATAATTGACTTCGAGGTGATGAAAATGAAAAAAATATTAGGTTTTACATTAATGATGTTATTGTCTTTTGTATTTGTAGGATGTCAAAATGACGTGATCAATACATGGGACGAAATTGAAGAGAGAGGGTATTTTATCGTTGGTTTAGACGATACATTTGCTCCAATGGGTTTTAGGGATGATGCTGGAGAGTTAGTAGGGTTTGATGTTGACTTGGCCAAAGAAGTGAGTGAACGACTTGGTGTTGAAGTTAGATTTCAACCGATAGATTGGGATGCCAAGGTTTTGGAATTAAATGGCGGCTCTATTGATATGATTTGGAATGGTTTGACCATTACAGATTCAAGGAAAGAAGAAATGTTATTCTCTAATCCTTATATAGCCAACACACAAATGGTAATGATTAAATCCGGTTCTGAGATTGATTTGTTAAGTGATTTGGCAGGTAGAACTGTTGGTGTTCAAGCCAGTAGTGCAGCAGAAGATGTTGTTGTCGCAAATGATATATCTGGTGACTTAGAAGAATTATTAAAATATGATACTTATAATTTAGCTTTATTAGAACTAGAGAATGGTTCAATTGATGCAGTTGTCATTGATGGAATCATGGGTAGATATATCATGAGTTTAAAACCAGGTGTTTATGATGTTGCAAGTGAAGATTTTGGTGCTGAAGAGTATGGGGTAGGTTTTAGGTTAGAATCAAGTAGTATCAGAGATCAAATCAATGCAACACTCATAGATATGATTAATGATGGAACAGCTGGAGAAATTTCAGAACTTTGGTTCGGTGAGGATATCTTTATTTCATAATGGAATACTTATTTGATACAATATCCTATCTTATTAATGGTGCTGGTGTTTCATTAAGAATATTCTTTATAACACTCCTATTTTCTCTTCCTGCTGGGATATTGTTATCAATGTTTTATAGGTTTAGTCCACTCTTGAATAAGATTGTCTCAGCTTATACTTGGCTTTTTAGGGGGACACCTCTAATGTTACAATTATTCTTTTTCATGTATGGTTTACCTGCAATGGGTGTGCCAGTGGATAGAATGATGGTTGCCTATATTGCTTTTGTAATTAATTATGCAGCATACTTTACAGAAGTCATTAGGGCTGGTATAGAAAGTTTGCCAAAAGACCAATATGAATCAGCACAAATGATGGGTGCATCAGACGTTAAAATATACAGGCATATCATTATGCCACAAGCCATAAGAATACAACTTCCCGTGATTACCAATGAAGTGATCACATTGATAAAAGATACAGCTCTAGTGACTGTTATAGCCATTTCAGACATTATGAGAAATGTAAAAGAAGTTGTTTCAAGAGATTTTACAATTTCTCCTTTTGTATTGGCGGCTATATTTTATCTGATGATGAGTTACTTAATCATTAAAGTTGCAAGGTATATAGAGAAGAAACATGATTATATTGAGAATACCGCATAAAAAAAAGCCCTTTAGATTTTAAATCTAAAGGGTTTTACTTATTGGTTTTTCATTTTCATTTGTGGGAACAATAAGACATCACGAATTGATTTTGAGTTGGTTAGTAACATGACCAAACGATCAATTCCAATACCGATACCGCCTGTTGGTGGCATTCCATATTCTAATGCTTCAACAAAATCATTGTCCATTTCATTTGCTTCTTCATTACCAAGGTCTTTTTCTTTAAGTTGGTTAACAAAACGTTCTTGTTGATCGATTGGGTCATTCAACTCAGTATAAGCATTGGCATATTCGTGTCCGTTGATGAACAATTCAAATCGTTGGGTGAAACGTTCGTCTTTGGGATCTTTTTTTGTTAATGGTGAAATTTCTATTGGGTGTCCATAAACAAAGGTTGGTTGTATTAAATCTTCTTCACAATAAGCTTCAAAGAATAAGTTAATAATATGGCCAACACCATAAGCATGTTCTTCAACTTCTAAATGGTGTTCTTTAGCAAGTTTTTTTGCTTGATCGAAATCATAAATATCAAAGAAATTTATGCCAGTTTTTTGTTTGATTAAATCAACCATATGAACTTTACGCCAACCTTTAGATAAATCAATTTCTTTATCATCGTAGGTGATTTTGGTTTTGCCTGTAATTTCTTTGGCCAAGTGAGCAATTAAGTCTTCACTTAAATCCATCATACCTTGGAGGTCAGAATAAGCTAAATATAATTCGATGGTTGTAAACTCAGGGTTATGGAGTCTATCAACACCTTCATTTCTAAATAAACGTCCAATTTCATAGACACAATCAAACCCACCAACAATTAATCTTTTTAGATGTAATTCAGTTGCAATTCTTAAATAGAAAGGCATGTCAAGTGCATTGTGATGTGTAGAGAAAGGTCTGGCGTTGGCACCACCTAATACTGGATGTAAGACAGGTGTTTCAACTTCTACATATCCAAGGTTGTCTAAGTATCTTCTCATCTCACTGATGATTTTAGAACGTTTAAGGAATGTGTTTCTTGATTCTTCATTGGTTATTAAATCTACATAACGGCGACGGTAAATTTCTTCTTTATCAGATAAACCATGATATTTTTCTGGCAATGGTCTAAGTGCCTTCGTTAGATGTTTAAATTTCTTGACCCGTATAGATAATTCTCCAGTTCTTGTTTTCATCGGATAACCTTCGACACCGATGATATCGCCTAAGTCACCTTTTTTGAAAACTTCATAACTTTCTTCGCCGATTTCATCGACCCTGACATAAATTTGAACTTGGCCCCATTGGTCTTGAATATGAGCAAATCCAGCCTTACCTTTGACACGTCTTGTCATCACACGACCAGCAGTTCTAACCATTGGTTTATCTTCTGCGTCATGTAAGTCTTCTTTAGTGTATTGGTCAAATTCTTCAACAATTTGTTTCGTATTATGTGTACGGTCAAATCTAGAACCAAAAGGATCAATTCCTAGTTCTTTAAGATGTTCAGCTTTTTCTCTTCTTATTTGTTCTTGTTCTGTAAGTTTATTTTCCATAATTACCTCTATTCTATTATTCTCCGGCTTGTCTTAATGCATCCAAATTTACATACATCTCAGTAATGTAGTCCTTGCCTTCAGCAACTTCGCTGTCCGGTAAGGCTTGTAAGATATCGAACTGTAGTTTTTCAGGTTCCAAATCCAGTCTTTCCATTTCAGCAAAAATACTATCTGTAGCAGGAGAACTGCGTTTTTCTTCATAAATAAGTTTTGTGATATCATGTATTTCAATTTCGTGTAGAATTTCTTCCGCTTCATCAGCCAACATACTGTCTGGTTGTTCGTGGTAACCAGGTGCAATTGGTATGAAATCAAAATCATAATCTTCATGTAAATAACCATATAAGTTGGTTGAAGTGATGGCCGGTTTACTCATACCAGTGATGACTTCATCATAATCTAAATGAAGTTCTTCAAGTTCGGCTTTTAGTTTTAAATAATTAATATTTAAAGTATCAGTAATTTCTGGGAAATCAATACTGATATAATCATACACCAACTCTAATGCATCAAGCATTCTTTTGGGAGATATCCAAAAATGTGGATCAATACCAAGTGACGTATCATCTTCTGCATGGGTTATATTATCTTCATCATGATCATGATTATGATCGTGATCATGGATCACGCCAGGAATATACTCAATATAGTCAGTTTCATCTTCAATTTTAATCAATTCAACATCGGCTTCTTCAAAAACACCAAGTTTTTTATCCATATATTGATCATAATTGGCACCGACATAAAAAAGCAAATTTGCTTTCTTCATCGCAATAATTTGTTTTGGAGCCCATTCGACTGAATGTTCATGTGACGTTGCGCCTGGTACAATACCGACGGTATATTCAGTGCCTTGGAATAATTCTTCTGCAATAAACTGCAACGGATAGACAGTGACATATACATCATGTTCTTCAACATCTTGTGAACAAGATGTTATGAACAACAAGCCAAGACCAACCATGATTAAAATTAATATTTTCTTCATAAAATCACCTTTAATATTATATCTAAATTTAGTGGAATAATCAAACATTTATGATTCTTCAATCATTTCATACATTGAGTCTGCGTTTTCCTTTTTAATATGTGAAGTGAGTTTTAAAACCTTGACTTTAATTGTTTTTTGACCGTAGCTAATCTCTAAGATGTCGCCCGGCTTTAATTCCGTTCCGGGTTTAGCCGTCCGACCATTGATTAAAACACGTCCGTTTTTACTCACTTCTTTAGCGACCGTCCGTCTTTTAAATATCCTAGCGACTTTTAAAAATTTATCTAGTCTCATCATACACCTCTTTTTAAACAAAGGGATACCTAAGTATCCCCATTATTCATTATTCTTTATTTGGTTCTTTTGGTTTATCTTCTTTTGTTTTTTTGTCTGGTTCTTCAATTTTGTCTTTTTTGATATCATCAGTATCAACGATATCTTTTTCATCATCTTCAATGATGTCATCCCAACGTTTTAATTGACCAGTTTCAACAATTTCATCAATATCTTCTTTAGTCAATGTCTCAACTTCTAATAGATAATGTGCTATTTTTTTAAGTAAATCAAGATTCTTTTCAATGATTTCTTTGGCCCTATCATAAGCATCATGAATAATACCACGGACTTCTTTGTCAATTTCTGTAGCAATGGCTTCTGAGAAATTATTAGATTTTCCATAGTCTCTACCTAAGAAGACTTTGTCAGAATCTTTTTCATAAGTAATTGGTCCTAAGTTTTCGCTCATACCATATTCTGTAATCATTGAACGGGCAATAGCAGTAGAACGTTGTAAGTCATTGTGTGCTCCGGTTGATATTTCATTGAACATGACTTGTTCAGCAACGCGACCACCCAGTAATCCGATAATGGTTTCAATTAAGTTTTGTTTAGTTTGTAAGAATGCTTGTTCCTCTTTTGGTAACATTAAATTATATCCGCCAGCTTGTCCACGTGGGATAATCGTCACTTTATGGACAATATTTGCGTTTTCTAATTTTAAACCAATGACGGCATGGCCTGCCTCATGGAAAGCAATAATCTTTTTCTCTTTTTTCGTAAAGACTTTCGATTTCTTAGCAGGTCCCATCATGACTCTATCAACTGCTTCATCGATATGAGATAATTCAATTTGGGGTTTATTTTCACGTGCAGCAAGCAATGCTGCTTCATTCATTAAGTTTTCTAAATCAGCACCGGTAAAACCTGGTGTTCTTCTAGCGATTTCTTTAAAGGTTATATCTGGGTTGATTTTTTTGTTTCTTGAATGGACTTTAAGAATTTGTGCACGGCCTTTGATGTCAGGACGACCGACAAAGATTTGTCTGTCAAAACGACCAGGTCTCATCAATGCTGGGTCTAAAATATCGACACGGTTGGTTGCTGCCATGACGATAACGCCTGAATTAGCACCAAATCCATCCATTTCAACAAGTAGTTGGTTTAAGGTTTGTTCACGTTCATCATGTCCGCCACCTAAACCAGTTCCTCTTTGTCTACCAACAGCATCAATTTCATCAATGAAAAGAATGCATGGTGATTGAGTTTTAGCTTGTTTGAACATATCTCTTACACGAGAAGCACCAACACCAACAAACATTTCAAGGAAATCAGATCCTGAAACGAAGAAGAATGGTACTCCAGCTTCGCCAGCAACTGCTCTGGCAATTAATGTTTTACCAGTTCCTGGAGGTCCTACAAGTAAGACACCTTTTGGTATTCTTGCCCCTAAGTTCATATATTTTTTTGGTTTCTTAAGGAAATCAATGATTTCAGCAAGTTCTTCTTTTTCTTCGTCAGCGCCAGCGACATCATCAAAAGTTGTTTTTTCATCTTTTGATTGAACCGCTTTACTTTTACCAAAATCAAATGCTTGTTTATTTGCGTTTGTACCCCCACGCATCATTGCGACAATCATAATTACAACCCCAACGACTAATAAGATTGGGAAGATGATGTTCATAATATTGGTTGTAGGGCCTGGAACAACACGATAAGTGATGTCATTTTCAAGGGCGATTTCTCTGACTTCATTTAATTCCTCGTCATTAGCAAAGTAGGTTACGTAATTTCCACCTGCATATTCACCTTCAACTTCTTTGACACCTTCATTGGTATCTCCAGCAATTGGGGAAACTTCAATGCTAACAATTTCACCACTTTCTAGTTTGTCCATAAATTCTGAATTAGAAAATTCTGTTGGTGAATTAACATTGCCCCATAATGTGATTATTGATATAACAATAAGCACTAAAATTGCGATCATAATAAAGTGACTTGTACGATTATTCATCGGGCCACCTGGTTTTTTTCTTGCAACAGCCATAAATGCCTCCTAATACTTTGTTTTTTTAATTTGTATATAGATCGAATGCTTACCGCTTGTCTTTAATTTAAACAAGTCAGGAATAAATAGAATCTCACTATCTTTATTTAAGATGATTGGTAATTGGTTTCTATCTTCAACTGAGACCTTCTTATCAATAAAAAAATCCTTAAGTTTCTTAGTACCAATTTGGATATCTAACCGATCTCCAGGTCGTCTATTCCTAATTGTAATAGGAAAGACTAAATCTAGATTATTATAACATAATTCGTAGATATAATCATAGTTTTTGTTTGGTTTTTTTGAGATATTAACATCAAAAAGATTATTTATTGAATATTTACCCAAATCATTAAAGGAATACTCATAATCTTCATGATTCTCTGAATTGGTTTGAAAAGATATTTGATTGTATTTTTTATAAACATATAAATCGTCACCGTGTTTATAAAAAACATTTGGTTTTTCTTTGTTGAGTAAATCGATAATGTCCAAAATATTTTGATAAGTCAGTTCGAGACTATTACCAGTAATATGATTAACGATTCTTTTAATGACTTCTATTTGAATGATATCAAATTCTTGGTTGAAACTTTTGATATCAAACTCAATTTTATCTTTAGTTTTTTTTAACTTAGAAAAAAATTCTTGTGCATAGAATTCTATGAATCGATATGCCTTGTCTTGGTAATCAGAAAATTGGGAAAACTTATCAAGATATTTAGGGTTTTCTTCTTCTAATAATGGCATAATTTTATGTCTAAATCTATTTCGAGTATAAATATCTTTTAGATTTGTTGGATCTTCTCTATATTGAACATCATAGGTTTTTTGATAAGAGATTAGACTGGTTTTTGGTGTCTTTAAAAAAGGTCTAATGATTTCTATGTCTTGATACATGGTTCTTTCTAACATGCCTCGATAGCCTTCAAATGAAGAACCTCTAGTCAAGCGCATTAAAATGGTTTCTGCCAAGTCATCTTGATGGTGGGCTAAGACTATTTTTTGAGCTTTCACTTTTTTTGCTGTGTCAGAGAGAAAATCGTATCTTTGTTTATGGGCAAAATCATGAAAATTATCATAATCTTCATCATTGAGTTCATATAAATAAAAAGGCAAATTTAAAGATTCACTGATTGCCTGGACAAATTCAGCATCTTTAGAACTCGTTTGTCTTTTCTTATGGTCAATGTGACCAACAGAAAGTGTCAGTTTATAATCATCTTTGATCCTATATAGGTAGTCTAATAAGACCATAGAATCAAGACCTCCACTGACTGAAACCAACAAACAATCCCCTTTATTGATTAAGTTTTCATTAAAGTTTTTAATCATGATACCATCCTTTAATAGAGAAAGAGCATAGGTGTCTCACACACCTATGCTCAATATATAAAATATATATAATAAAAGAGAAAAATAAATTGCATAAGTATTCTACCAAGTGAATGTGAGAGAATTATGTAGTTTTTAATGTTTTTAAAATATATTTTATTTTGTTATACTGTTAGAGGTGAGGTGTATATATGAAAGTTATTTTAGCGAGTCAATCGCCACGTAGAAAAGAATTAATTAAGATGTTAAACATCGATGCATTAACCATACCAAGCAAGGTTGAAGAAGTGATTGATGAAAGTTTATCCCATGAAGAAATGGTCATGGACTTAGCCTTACAAAAGGCTACAGATGTTTTTGTAAAATATAAAGATGACTTGGTTTTAGGTTTTGATACTTTGGTGATTTTAGGTGATAAGATTATGGGTAAACCAAAGGATAAAGAAGAAGCAAAAGCATATCTTCGAGAATTGTCAGGAAATACCCATCGAGTCATAACTGGATGTGCTTTTATAAAAAAAGGACATTCTTCAAGTTTTTATTCAAGTGCGGATGTAACCTTTTATCCCATGACGGAAGAAGAAATACAAGCCTATGTTGAAACGGGTGAGCCTTTTGATAAAGCGGGTGCTTATGCAATACAAGGTTATGGTTCTAAATACATCCAATCAATTTACGGTGACTATTATGCCGTTGTTGGTTTTCCAGTATCAAAAATATATCGAGCACTTAAGAAAATACTTTAAAGACCATTATGGTCTTTTTTTATTGTTTTCAAAATGGCTTTTTCTATTTCTTTAACCACATCTTTATTAAATATATTGGGTAAGATATTGTCTTCATTTAAAGCTAAGTCATCCACCATGCAAGCGATTGCTTTGGCAGAAGCAATTTTAATGTCATCACTTATGGTTTTAACCCGTGATTTTAAGACGCCCTTCATTAAGCCAGGAAATACCAAAACATTATTGATTTGATTTGGATAATCGCTTCGTCCGGTACCAATAATTCTAGCGCCAGCTTCTCTTGCTTGGTCTGGTAAGATTTCAGGATCAGGGTTTGCCATTGCAAATACAATGGAATCAGGATTCATATTCTTGATCATCTGAGCAGTGAGTATGTTCTTAGCAGAAACACCAATAAAGACATCTTTATCTTTTAGTAAAGATTCTAAATTGTTTGAATCATCTGAGTAATTTAAGATATTATCATCGATTAATTGTTTGATAACGAAATTATATTTTGGGTAATTATCTTTTTTTACAACACCTAGTAAATCGTAACCATATATTTTTCTAACGCCTAATTTATGTAATAATTTGATGATGGCAGAGCCAGCAGCTCCTAAACCTGTCACAACAACTTTAATATCCTCGATGTTTTTACCAACAACTTTTAAAGCATTGATTAAAGCTGCTAAGACAACGATGGCTGTACCGTGCTGATCATCATGGAAAACAGGAATGTCTAACTCTTTTTGTAAACGCGATTCTATGTATACACAATTTGGGGCACTGATATCTTCTAACATGATGGCAGAAAAATTAGGTTCCAATAATTTAATGGTTTCAATGATTTTTTCTGGGTCTTGGGTTTTTAGGGCAATTGGGAATGCTTGAATGCCAGAAAATTGATTTAATAAGGCAGACTTACCTTCCATAACAGGTAATGAAGCCTCAGGGCCAATATTGCCTAGGCCTAAAACAGCGGATCCATCTGTGATTATCGCAACTGTTTTCCCTTTAATCGTATAATCATAGGCTTTAGAAATATCCTTTTGAATTTCTAGACAAGGTAAGGCAACACCTGGTGTATAAGCCATGCTTAAATCATTTTGTGTTACCAAAGGTACATTTGCTAGTATATCTAATTTTCCAGTATTTTTCCTATGCAAGTCTAAGACTTTTTCCTTAAAATCAGCCATTTTTACCTCCGTTGAATCACATCACCTTATTATATCATTTTTTTCACAACTTTAAAATATATCGATAAATTGTTATAAAAATTTATAATCACTTATTTCGCATATTTATTCTTGATTTATATGGTAGTATTTGATATAATACCTTTGCTAATAAATATACTTACTATGGATATTTAATTCCATGGCAGAAGGAGACGGGATAATATGAAAAAAGATTTGCATCCTGAATATCATACAATCACTGTAACTTGTACTACATGTGGTAATACATTTGAAACTGGTTCAACTGAAGATAACATTAAAGTTGATACTTGCTCAAATTGCCATCCATTCTACACTGGTAAACAAAAATATAAAAATGTTGCTGGTAGAATTGACAAGTTCAACAAGAAATATGGTATTCAAGACGAAGACGAAGAAGAATAAAGATAAACAAAGCCAATTGATTTTGGCTTTTTTATTTTATAATGTTTAAACTTTTAGATTTGAGTGATATAATAATTTTTGTATGGAGGGGTGTCTATGTACTTAAATCAAAAAGAAGGTTGGATTGAAGTAATAACTGGTCCAATGTTTGCAGGAAAAACTGAAGAATTATTAAGAAGAATTAAAAGATTGGAATATGCCAAGCAACATATTATTGTTTTTAAACCAACAATTGATAATAGATATGGTGATGGTCACGTAGTGTCTCATGACCATAATAAGACACGTTCAATTAATATCAGCCAAGCCAAAGAGATACTCGATTATGTGACCAAGGACACACAAGTGGTGGCCATTGATGAAGTTCAATTTCTAGATGAAGAAGCTGTTGATATTTGTGAATACCTAGCAAATAAAGGTGTTCGTGTGATTGTTTCTGGTTTGGATAGGAACTTTAGGGGTGAAGAATTTTCTTTTATGCCTAGGTTACTTGCCTTGGCAGAATATGTGACTAAATTAACAGCGATTTGTGTGAAATGTCAAACACCAGCCTCTAGAACCCAAAGAATTATTGATGGAAAACCTGCTAAATTTAATGATCCAATTATTTTAGTGGGTGCTAAAGATTCTTATGAAGCAAGATGCAGGGATTGTCATGAAGTTCCAAACCGCCCGAAAAAGTATGGGTTCTTAGATGAATGATATATATTTTATGGACCAAGCTTTAGAAGAAGCAAAGCTTGCACTTGAAAAAGATGAAGTTCCAGTGGGTTGTGTCATTGTTAAAGATGGACAAATCATCGCAAGGGCCCATAATTTAAAAGAAAGTAATCAAGACGTGACGTCACATGCTGAAATGAACGCCATTAAAATTGCATCTGAAAAGATTGGAAGTTGGCGACTTGATGGTTGTGAAATCTATGTAAATCTTGAACCTTGTTTAATGTGTTTAGGGGCAATTGTATCTGCAAGATTTGACCGTTTAATCTACGGGGTAAGGGATAAGAAGTACGAATCATTGGACGCCATTCTTAGCAAATATTTAGAGAATTTTAATCATCAATTAAAAGTCACAGACAATGTATTGGCTGATTCCTCTAAAGAATTATTAGAATCATTTTTTAAAAAACTGAGAATCAAGGACAATAAGAAAATTCCTATGTAAAATAAATTGAATTTATCGATTCTTATGTTATAATATATAAAGAATCTCAAATGAAGCATCTTCACTCAATAGATGCCCACGAATCAGGTCAGGTCTTGACGGAAGCAGCCTTAAGTGAGGTGTTTATGTGGGTGGAGATGCTTCAGGTGAGATTCTTTTTTAATTGAAGAGGTGAAATGATGGCATTAATATTTTTTGATTTAGATGGAACGCTATTAAACAAGGGAAAAGTTGTGGAAGGCATTCCAGAAGTTATAAAAAAACTTAAAGATAATGGACATACTGTGGCTTTAGCAACAGGAAGAAATCCAAACTTATTAAAAAATGTTGAAAAACAATTAAATATGGAACATCTAGTATTGGCAAATGGTGGTTATGTCTTAAGCAAAGGTAATCTTATCCATGAACGCTACATTGATTTCGATACAGTTAAAAGATTGGCGGAAAGGTCAGATAAATATCCATTCGATTTAACCATTGAATATTTTGATGAATATGTGGCTTATAAGGATGATACCAAGTCAACTTATAAATTTTCCGAGCATTTTGATTTGCCTATTGCAAACCTAGATCATAAACTATATCCAGATAGACCTGTTTTTGCAGTTTTAGTTTTTGATGAAGACGTGGTTGAAAACATTAAGGATGATTTCCCTGAACTCCAATTTAATAAATCAGGCGGCATGGCTTATGATGTGAATCCCACTGGCGATTTAAAAGCTGAGGGTGTTCGGAAAATGATTGAGCATTTTGATTATGAACTCAATGATGTCTATGCAATCGGTGATAATTATAATGATATTCAAATGTTGAAATCGGTTGGCCATGGTATTGCCATGGGCAATGCCGTTGATGAATTAAAAGCAGTTGCTGAATATGTGACTGATGATATTGATAAACAAGGGGTTTATAAAGCATTAAAGCACTATAAACTGATATAAGGAAAGTGATTTTATGTACGATGCAATTGTCATTGGTGGAGGACATGCTGGAAACGAAGCAGCAATTTCACTGGCGAAATTAAATAAATCGACTTTATTGGTCACCGGAAACCTAAACATGGTTTCTTTTATGCCGTGCAATCCTTCTATTGGTGGACCTGCTAAAGGCACATTGGTGAGAGAAATTGATGCATTGGGTGGTGTGATGGGTATCATCACGGATAAAACAACCTTACAAATGAAAATGTTGAATAAATCTAAGGGTCCAGCTGTGAGAGCTTTGCGTGCCCAATCTGATAAATTAGAATACCCAAAAGTCATGTTAAATACTTTAAAAAGCACCAATGGTTTGGATCTATTAGAAGCCTATGTTAAAAAACTCTTGATTGATGATGGTCAAGTGAAAGGTGTTGTGCTAGAATCTGGTGAAGTCATTGAATCAAAAATAGTCATTGTGACAACTGGCACATTTATGAATGCGAGAATTTTGGTGGGAGAAACTGCCAGACTTGAAGGACCGGATAAACAAAGGGCATCCGTTGGCTTAAGTGATCATTTAAGAGACATAGGTCACGATACCTTTAGATTAAAAACAGGTACACCAGCTAGAATTAAAAGAGACAGTATTGATTTTTCTAAAATGGAACTATCTCCTGGAGATGGGTTTGTTCATCACTTTAGTTTTGAAAAAGAACACTTAAGGGTTCTTGATAAAGAATGGCCATGTTATTTAATCCATACCCAAACTGAGACACATGAAATCATTAAATTTAATCTCAATAAATCTGCCATGTATGGTGGACAAGATGTTGATGGTGTCGGACCAAGGTATTGTCCTTCAATTGAAGATAAACTGGTAAGGTTTAGTGATAAAGAAAGACATCAATTGTTTATAGAACCTGAGTCAAGATCATTGGATGAGGTTTATTTACAGGGATTTTCTACTTCAATGCCACATGATGTACAAGAAGAAATGATTCATTCATTACCAGGCTTAGAAAATGCCATTATCAGTAAATATGCTTATGCCATCGAATATGATGCCATTGACTCTAGAAGTTTATGGCCATCTTTAGAATCGAAAAAAATTAAACATTTATTCTTCGCTGGTCAAGTGAATGGAACCAGTGGTTATGAAGAGGCAGCCGCCCAAGGTTTAATGGCTGGGATTAATGCCGCTTTAAAATTAGATAAAAAAGATCCTTTCATCTTAAGAAGAGATGAAGCATATATTGGTGTCTTGATTGATGACTTAGTCACAAAGGGCACCAAAGAGCCTTACCGTATGTTAACATCAAGAGCTGAGTTTAGATTATTATTAAGACATGACAATGCCGATATTAGATTGACCGATTATGGTTATAAACTTGGATTAATTTCTGAAAAAAGATATCTTGCCTTTACAGAAAAGAAATCAAACATTGAAACAAGTATTGAAAAACTAAAGAATCAATATATCACACCAACAAAAGAACTAAGAGATTATTTTGAAGACAATGACCTTATGACCATCAAAGGTAAAACGTCTTTGTTTGATTTATTGAAGAGACAAGACATTGATTTTTCTCATATTGAGCATCTCAGTGATGAGCCATTTGATTTAAGTGACGAAGAAAAAGAGCAAGTTGAAATTAACTCAAAATACGAAGGTTACATTAAAAAAGCCATCGCTCAAGCCAAGAAAATGCAAAAAGAGTATAAGATTACCATACCTAAAGATATTGATTATCACCAAGTCAATAACCTTGCTCTTGAAGCAAGAGATAAATTAGATAAGATTAGACCACTGACCATTTCTCAAGCATCAAGAATCAGTGGCGTCAACCCATCTGATATTCAAATGCTATTAATACATTTAAAGAAATATGAAACATAAGTTTCACGTTTTGATTACTTTTTAATCAATCTATGATAAAATGAACAATGATAGGGGTATATATGAAGCACATTGACATAAAACAAAATCTATTAAATATGTTAAATAAACCAGAGTTTTTAACATATTATCAATATCTAATTCAACAAAACAAATTAACAAACTTAACAGCCATTACTGATAAAGAAGATGTCTATATCAAGCATTTTTACGATTCCTTAGTCATCACAACACAAATAGATTTTGATCAAAAAAAGGTTTTAGACATAGGGGCTGGCGCAGGTTTTCCATCGATACCAATTCATTTAATCCATGAATCTATGGATTTAACAATTGTGGACGGCTTAAATAAAAGGATTCACTTCTTGGAAAATTTAACAGAAAAATTAGATTTAAATGTTTCTTTAATCCATGGGAGAGCTGAGAATTTAGACTTATCAAAACATTTTGATATAATTTTAGCACGAGCAGTTGCTAAACTTAATATCCTTTTAGAAATGGCTTTGCCTTTGCTTAAAGTGAATGGATACTTTGTTGCTTATAAGTCCATTCATTATCAAGAAGAACTCCAACAAGCCAAAAATGCTATTCAAGTTTTAGGAGGAAAAGTTGAAGAGATTATCGAATATACTTTGACCGATGATTTAAAACATGTTTATATTATAATTAAGAAAGTAAAGGATACACCAAAGATGTATCCCAGACATTTTTCTAAAATAAAAAAATTACCTTTATAGGGAGGCTAAGGTTTTGAGGTCAAAACAAAGAATATTTCCTGAAGTTGAAATTTATAAAGAGAAGATGGAAGTCAAATACCTTGTAAGACAGAATGCTTTTGTTTTATCGCTGATTGCCTTATTGGCTTTATTAAGTTTGGCTTATTTAATCTTTATACAAGCAGAGATAAGAATGATTATGGCCTTAGGGGCTGCATTTATAGTGATTCTTATTTTTAATATTGCTTCTTTGGCTTATGGGATGACAAGTATTGAATTTTTAAAATTCAATAAATTCATTACCAGCATTAGTTTTTTCACCCTTATTATTGTTTTGATTCTTTATTTTAAGTCACCTTCATTTATACCATTATTATTTTTAGGATATTTAATTGTCGCAATATATAAAGATTTAAAGGTCTTAGGTGTCATTAGTTTATACTTTGTTTTAACCATTTCAATGCTCCTTATTAATTATAGTTTTTTATTTGATTTTAGAAATAATCCTTCAACAAACTATATCGTGATTGGTTTTTTTGTTTTCTTCTTTTTGACATTACTTATGATTTCTACATACATCACAACGAAAGAAAGTAAGTTCTTTTATAATGAGATTTCCTTTTCAAAAGAAAAAGAGGTTAGAAATTTAGACTTACTTATAGATTTAAAAGAAAAAATAGAATTAGAAACCTTTGATCAACCTAATTTTTACGAGAAAGTAAAAGATTTATTTAAAGATTTTTCTTCTAAATTACAAATAGAGAATATTTTTAAAGAAAAGATAGAAATCATAGAAAAATTGCATAAAAAAGAAAATGCGGAAGATATTTTAAAAGAATATCCTGATTTTACCATTGATGATTTAAATAGATTAGAAAAACTTATTCTCTCCAAAGACACTGTTTTAAGGAAAATTGCTTTAAAAATATATTATTATAATCAAAAAATGATTCATGAAAAAGAAATATTTTCAGAAACACATTTTGAAAGCTTTAATAAATCTACTGATGATATTGAAATCAAGATTATTAGCTTTGCTATTTTCTTTGTCATTCTTAAAAAAGGTTTGCCGGGTGTCAAATCAATGACTAATGAAGCTTTGTATGAGGCCATTACGCAAACTGATTTTTATCATTTTATTCATCCAAGAGTTCGTGAGATTTATGAAGAAAATCCCGAGGTATTTAATGCCATTGTTATGGATGCCTTTAGTGAGGTGGTAAAATGATTAAGAATTTTTTCAATATTATTTTAAACACTGAATATTTACCAATGAATGAGGTTAGGCGATTAAAAATAGTCATTATTTTGTTATTTCTAATTTTATTTACAGCCTTAACTGTTCCTCTATCTGCTTTATTAAATTATTCTTTTTGGGTCAAATTTGGTTTTATTGCTGGTTTTGTTTCACTCGTATTATTAACCATTTTGTTTTTATTGGTTAAAAAAATATTTTTCGCCATGCAAGCCACCATTATTCAATCTGTTTTATTCATGGTATTTTATACCCAAGGTATTACAAGTTTTTATGCTTATTTATTATTTTATATTGTAATCACAATTATTGCTTTGTACCAAGAAGTATATTCATATTTTGTCTATGGGACCTTTGTGAGTGTCTTAGGTGTCTTTTATATTTTAACCGAAGGCGATGGACTTTTATTGGCCAATGATATCACTGGTGCCATTTATATTTATGTGGTGGGCTTAGTCCTATATTATATCGTGAACTTTATTTACATTTTAATCAATGAAAAATCTTATGCTGAAATGAATTTAGAATGGATCAACAGCAAACAAACCAATGATGGTATACAAGAAGATATTTTTAATTATATGGAAGCCTTAAGAAGAATAGAAGGTAAACCACCAATTTATGAAGATTTAGATTTTCAAAAAGCAATATTTGAAACCAGTGAATTTATCGCTAAGCAAATATTGAAAGATGGATCTGAGATTAAAAATATTGTAGACCTCTATATTTATATTCACGAAAGGGGTTTTGAAACCATCCTTGATAACGAAGAGATTAGCGTGAATATGAGAAAAACGACAGATAGTTTAAAAAAATACATCATCAATGATAATTCTGACTTATTTTCTATGGTGATTAATTTTTGTTTAAGAGATTTTCAATCAGACATTGATATTAGTGATTTAAGCGTTGAAAAGTTAACCCAATATAAGGATGAACAAGTCATAGCCTTTTCCTTGATTTACGTTTATATTGCTAATAATTTATATCAATTAAGTGATTGGAATAAAATAGAAAGAAAAGAACAATCAAAAAATTTAGAGGATTTTGATTTTGAAGCATTTTTTGATAGTCACATACTGGCCTTTTATGAAGACAATCAAAAACTTATTAAAAAACATTTAAAGAAGTAAGGTGAAAACATGGGAATCGTCATATCAATAGCAAACCAAAAAGGTGGGGTGGGAAAAACCACGACAGCCATCAATCTAGCAAGTTCTTTAGCCAATTTAAGAAATAAAATATTACTCATTGATTTGGATTATCAAGCCAATGCCACATCTTGTATGGGCATCAATAGGGGCACTGTAGAAAAAAATATATTTGATGTTTTTAAAAGACAAGCGTCTTTTGAAGACATATTGATTAAGAGCAATCATAGAAACGTTGATGTCTTGCCTGCTAAAACAATGGTTGAAGGCGTTGAAGAAGTGATTATTGCTGATTCAAATAGGGATTTTATTTTACATGATTTAATTCAAGACATTAAGGGTAATTATGATTACATCTTGATTGATTGTCCACCGTCACTGGGTTACATTACAACCAATGCTTTGGTAGCGTCTGATGGTGTCATTGTACCTGTCCAATGTGAATTTTTAGCTATGGATGGTTTAACACAATTATTAAACACAATTAGAACTGTTCAAAATAAAAAGAAAGTCAATAAGGAAGATTTAACAATTTATGGTGTCTTATTAACCATGTTAGACAAACGGGTGACATCAGGTTTTCAAATTGTTAATGAAATTAAAACTTATTTTAAAGAAAAAGTCTTCAAAACGATTATACCAAGAAATATCACTTGCTCTAATGCCACGTTTTATGGCATGCCAGTGACACAGTTTTCTCCAAGATGTAAATCATCAATCAGTTATAAAAAACTAGCCAAAGAGGTGGTGAGTCGCCGTGAACAAAGATGAATTGATTAGACGCAGTTTACAAGACTTATTAAAAGAAAATGAAGTCGAAGTAAAAGACAACGAAGAAGTGGTAGACATTGATCTATCTATGATTACACCCAACCCATTTCAACCGAGAAAACACTTTGATCAAAAGGCTTTGAAAGAACTATCTGAATCTATTCGCATGAATGGTGTTTTACAACCAATCATTGTTAAGAAAATCGCAAATGGATATTTATTGGTCGCAGGTGAAAGAAGAGTAAGGGCATCTGAACTTGCTGGTTTTAAAAACATACCAGCAATCATTAGGGATTATAACAATCAATATTTAGCTGAACTTGCTTTATTAGAAAATATTCAAAGAGAAGATTTAACCATTGTAGAAGAAGCTAAGGCATACAAAAACGTGATTGAAGCCTTGGATTTGACCCATTTAGAACTTGCCCATAAAATTGGTAAAAGCCGTTCTTATGTCTCAAATGCTTTGGGTATCTTATCATTACCTCAAGAAGTCATACAAGAGATCAATGAAGGCAATATCACCATGGGCCATGCAAGAAGTTTAAGCAAGTTAAAAGACAATAACCGGATTATAAAAATCGCTCAAACAATTATTGATAAGAAGCTAACCGTCAGGGATATTGAGCAAATTGTAAAAAAAGAAAAAAAGAAAAAACAGATTAATCGTAAAAATGTCGATTCTGAATTGCAACGGACATTGAATGAAACAAAAGATGACCTAAATCAAAAATTACATTTTAAAAATGAAATCAAAGTATCAAGTAATAAAATGATTATTACTTTTAAAGATCGAGAAGAATTAGACGCATTAAAAAAAATAATAAAAGGTGAGTAAAGTGAATGATATTAAACAAGGCTCTGTTGTTGAATTGAAAAAAGGACATCCATGTGGTGAAAATAAGTGGGAGATTATTCGTTTTGGGGCAGTATGCAAATTAAAATGCTTGGGATGTGAACGAGAAGTCTTAATGAACCGTATGGATTTAAAGAAAAGAATAAAGAAGGTGTTAAACAATGAAGAAATTACTGGATGAGATTATAAAATTTAGAGATGAACGAGGCTGGAAGCATCATGATACACCAGCCGCTTTGGCAAAATCTATTATTATTGAAGCAGCCGAATTATTGGAAAATTATCAATGGAGTGATGTTTCTCCTAATCCAGAAAATGTTAAGGAAGAATTGGCAGATGTGTTAATATATTCTTTGGCCATGGCTACCGATTTAGGATATGATCCAGAAACAATAATTCGTGAGAAATTAGAGAAAAATGCAGTAAAATACCCAAAAACAACCAAATAACAAAAAATTAAAAAAATCATCCCTCTCTCTAAGGCCCTAAATATAGACAAGTTAAAATTATTTAAAAAAATCGGCAAATATTAATTGACAAAAAAGCTTATAAATAGTAAAATATTATTCGCATTGCAAAGAATACAAAAATGGGCCTATAGCTCAGCTGGTTAGAGCGCACGCCTGATAAGCGTGAGGTCGGTGGTTCAAGTCCACTTAGGCCCACCATTTTTGTTGGGGTATTAGCTCAGCTGGGAGAGCGCCTGCCTTGCACGCAGGAGGTCAGCGGTTCGATCCCGCTATACTCCACCAACTTATTTATAAAAATAAAAAATCTACGGCGGTGTAGCTCAACTGGCTAGAGCGTACGGTTCATACCCGTGAGGTTGAGAGTTCAAGTCTCTCTGCCGCTACCATTTGAAGGACCCATAGCTCAGTTGGTTAGAGCTATCGGCTCATAACCGATCGGTCGTAGGTTCGAATCCTACTGGGTCCACCAAAATAAATTTTATCCAACACAATCCACATTCGGAGAAATACCCAAGCCCGGCTGAAGGGATCGGTCTTGAAAACCGACAGGGCGTGCGAGCGCCGCGGGGGTTCGAATCCCTCTTTCTCCGCCACATGTCAATACTAGCTTAATGGCAAAGCCTATGGAAGTAGGTTCGATTCCTACAGTTGACTCTGTATTTTCACTCGCTGTTGATTCACAGCTTATTGACCCGCTAGCTCAGTTGGTAGAGCATTTGACTTTTAATCAAAGGGTCAGGCG
>JBKHBS010000014.1:0-38572 GCA_046542225.1 Candidatus Izemoplasmatales bacterium
AAAATATTATTTGAACAGTAAATTAGTACAATAGTTAAATCATTAAATAAAAAAAATCAGCCTAAGCTGATTCATTAAAAAGATGGTGGAGGGGGACGGTTTCGAACCGCCGAACCCGATGGGAGCAGATTTACAGTCTGCCGCGTTTAGCCTCTTCGCTACCCCTCCATATTTTTACGCTATTACATTATAACAAAACAAAAATTAAAAAGCAAGATAAAATAAGCTTAATTTATAAAATTTTATAATTTTATTATACTACTTTTATTTAAAAAAAGAAACTAGACCAAAAAGGTCTAGTTTTTTAGGTTTGTAATCAAAGGTATTAGCATTTCATCCTTGGTCAATCCCGCATGTGTGGCTTTATGCGCAGGCCTATCTGATAAATGAAAAGCATATTTATCAATGGCTATTGAGAAATAATCGCCTAAGTAATCTCTGAATTTAGGATGTGGTTTCCCTTTGCCAAATAAGTTCATATCAATTAAATCATTGCTGTTGTATAAAACAAATTTATCTGAAAATAAATTATTAAAAACTTCAGGGAATTTTTCTTTATATTGATCTTTAACATAAAAGGCTGTTGCTCTTGCTTCGATGGCAGGTTTTTGTTCAAGCATATCAACCATCTCTTTATAATCAAAGATAGGTACTGGCTCTATATCAATTTGTCCGTGGTCTGAAGTGACAATAATCAAAGTATCATCATCAACTGATTTAAACAAATGTTCCATCGCTTGATTCACTTGATTGATTTCATCTTTTACTTCTTTTGAGGTGGTTCCAAAGTCGTGTAATTTACTATCAACTTGATCCCAATAGATATATACAAAATGATCTTTTTTATCATTAATGATATCCAAGCAAGTATCCACTTGTTTTCCAATGGTATCATGTTTTTCTTGTTTAAATTTCGGGAAAATCTCGTGTGTAAAAACATCCTTATTTTTCTTTTCTATCAACTCATAAATGCTTGTTTTTTTAACAAATTTTTCTGAAACATCGTAACCAAATACATAACTATCATCATAATAGTCTTTGTTTTGAAAGAAAACAACATGTCTATCTTCTTCTCTAACAAATTGTTGCCAGCCAACCCAAGCTGTTCTAACTGGTGGCAAACCAGTTAAGGCCGCAGTCGTTGCTGCTGTGGTGGTTGAAGGAAAAACTGTGGTCAAAACCTCTTCTTGGTGATTCATCAAAAAGTTCGCTTCTGCTTTATGTTTCTTTAATATCTCAGTACCCATAGCATCCACTAAAACGAATATGACGTTTCTTGGTTTCTTTTCAAATTGTTTATCCAATACTTCAAGACTTTTGTAACCTAGATCAACACCATAGTACTTTAAAATTGATGAAGAAATGTTTAATAAAGAATGATCATAATCTGGAAAAACTAAATTATTTTTCACTAAATAACCTCCCTGGTTTTTGGTATGAATTTCACTTTAGAATACAAATACGCACCTAAGAAAGCAGCCAATACGTTACTTAATAACATTGAGTACCATACACCTTCAGGTCCTAAATGAATAACATACATTGCGATTAAGACAAATGGTAATCTAAATACCCATAATCTCACAATGGCTAAAACAAAGGAATATTTTGTTTCACCACTACCCTGGAAGGTATTTAAATATGTTTGGAACAATGCCATTAATGGTAATCCTAAGCCAATATAGAGTGTATAGGTTGCTGCATGTCTTATAGCATCTTGGTCTTCACTAAATATTTTAACAATTGGCACCCTAAAAGGCAAGATGATTGCAACACCAATGATCATCATGATGACACCAAGTGCCATACCTTGTCTAACAGTGCTTTTTGCTCTTTTGACATTACTTGCACCTACATTTTGGGCAATATAAATCGCGACGATTGTTGATACTGCTGATACTGGGAACATGACTAAGGAATTAATTCGATTCCCTATATAAAAAGCTGCGGATACTTCTTGTCCAAAAGAGAAGATTAAAAAATTTAGTATCACAAAACCAATGGCTTGAATAGATTGACCTAAAGACGCTGGAATTCCAATGTGAAAAATATCTTTAACAACAACTTTATTTAATTGATTGATTTTAAACTTAACACTAATACCTGTTTTAGGCTTGACTAAATAATAAATCATGGCTGGTATTAGAACAACCTGTGCGACAACTGTTGCGATTGCAGCCCCTTCAATTCCCATACCAAGTTGTAAGACTAAAATAGGGGTTAATATCATGTTTAAGAACAAGCCAGAAGCACTGATAATCACTGGTGTTAAAGTATCTCCTGTGGCCCTCCTAATGGCTTGGAAAGCAAAACTTAAGAATAGAACTGGTAACTCAAAACTTCTTATCCTTAAATAAGTAATTGCATACCTATATACGGTATCATTATCATTAGCAACTGTGCTAAGAATTTGTGGTGCAAATATAAAAGCAAAGATATTAAAGATAACACCTAATCCTAAAGCAATAAACAAAGTATTGTTGGCAAACTTCTTTGCATTGACCAAATCACCTTTTCCAACATATTGTCCAACCAAAGCATTACCAGCGACGCTTAATCCCATACCAAAAGAAATAAAGACAAAAAAGATTGGCCAAGTTAGTGATACAGCACTTTGCATACCTGTCGCAATTGAAACAATTTCACCTTGGTCATTGATATATTCTCCTGGAAAACGACCTAAGAAAATACCATCCACAATGTCATGTAAAGTTTTAAGTATATTGACTAGAAAGACTGGGAAACTTAAATATAAGAGGCCTTTCCAAATGGGCTTTTGATTTAATATTAAATTTGTTTTCTTATCCAATGTTTGTGTCATTTTGAAACCTCATTCTAAAAAAAATGGCGCACTTTTCAGTGCGCATATATTGCAAGCAATTGCATAAAAATCATTATGGTGCCGAAAGCAGGAATTGAACCCGCAACCTACTGATTACAAGTCAGTTGCTCTACCAGATTGAGCTATTTCGGCATGGTGGAGGATGACGGGCTCGAACCGCCGACCCTCTGCTTGTAAGGCAGATGCTCTCCCAGCTGAGCTAATCCTCCAAAAGTCACTCGCATAAAGATTTTACTATTTATTGTTGATTATGTCAAGAGAAAAATAGTGAAAACCTTAATTTTTAAATGAAAGCCAAATTCCCGTGATTTTCCATAAGTTTTTTTATAAAAATCGTTACAATAAGCAAATCCGCACTACCCCCAAAACTCAAGTGATTGTCAATACAATACTGAGACAATTGGTTGACTTTATTCTGGTCATTTACATTTAAATTACAGAACTTATTTTTCACTTTTTTATAAAAATCTAAATTTTTTGATCGCTTTAATAAATTGGTATCTTCAATATGACAAATGAAATAAACCAAAGTCTTTAAAGCATCACTTTCTTCTTTATAGATATTTAAAGCTTCTTTTACATGTGGATAAGCCAACAATGCCTCGCCTTTTGCCCCTCTTATTTGATATTCTTGAAAAGCTAGTTTACCAAAAGATGCATAATTTTTATCGGATGAAGCAAAAAATAAGTCAGCTGTATCTTTTATTAAATTTGTGAAGCTTTCATCATGATTTCTTGAAATGTAATAACCATAAACCGAAATGATTAAACCCAAATGAAAAATCAATCCCTTGTAGGCATTCACATGGTTTGTTGCCTCATACATGGCTATTTCTGCTTGTATGCCTAGAGCCCGTAAGTCATCTATATGGTCTTCAAATCCTTTAATCTTGACTGATAATTTAAACATATCTATAAAATAGGGTACGATGGCTTTTTTAGCTTTTAACATCAATTCATAATTCATATCATCATGAGAACCTGATGTTTTTCTTGTTACTAAGCCAAACTTAGGGTCTAAGTTTAGCTCAATCATTATGGCATCATCAATATATTGATATAAGTTATTTTCGTAATAGTTAATTGTTTTACGCTCCATATGATCATATAATTCTTCATAAGAATGTTTCATAGAACGAACACATTCATGGGATGGTTCATTACAAATATAACATTTACGTTTATTTTTTCTTGATAAAGGACCCATTTCATTATATACATCTATGTCCAAAAATCTACCAAGAGGATGTGTCTCTTCAAACTCAATGCCTTTGTCTTTTATTACACTTGCGTTTTCATTAGAAGCAAATAGATAATAAGGACCATCATCAGATATAAACTTTTCCATCATTTCATATGAAAAAGGCAAGGTATCTAACTTAAGAGCATTCAAAATTAAATAAACCAATGCATTATTTTTATCCTTGCCAGGGTAATTGACTTTTAATGATACAAGGGTTTGATAATTCTCTTGTAAAATCAAAATTTTATGATATCTTTTTTCTCTGGCTTCTAGTATTTTATTTGATATAGTCATCATGAACTTTTCTAAGCACATCAATAATGGTGCCATCCCTATATTCAACATAACCAATAATCTGATCATCTTCTTTAATTTTAGCGGGCACACCTGTCATTGAATGGGTTTTTTTAAGTAAATCTTCCATGGTAAATACATTGATTTTAGAATCTTTTAATTGGTCTAGTAAATCTTTTCTTTTTGGATTGATTGCAATCCCTCTTTCAGTGATAAAAATATCGACATCTTCGCCTGGGGTTGTGACTGTTGTGACATTTTCTTTAATTATTGGAATTCTAGATTTAATGAGGGGTGAGATAATAATGGTAACATCTGCCCCATGAGCGATATCTGCATGACCGCCTGATCCACCAATTAAATTTCCTAAAACATCGGTCGTGACATTAACATTAAAGTCTAAATCAATCTCTGTCGCACCTAAAATAACAAAGTCTAATTTATCGGCAATGATGTCTTCTTCAAAAGGATTCCCGTATTTAGAAGATGACATGGCAAGATGATTTTTATTTTTGTTAAAAGATCTGACCGCGTCTAAATCAAAACATTGAACATCATATAACTTTTTGAATAAACCTGCTTCTAACATATCGACATAAGCCTTGGTAATGCCACCAGAACCAAACTCACCAGTAATGTTTCTTTCTTTCATAATTTTTTCAACATACGAAACAACTGCCAAAGAGGTTTTTCCCGCACCTGTTTGCATTGAAAAACCATCCTTTATTAAGCCCAATTGATCTAATAAAAGAGAACAATCTCTTGCTATTTTTAAACCAATAGGGTCTTTTGTAATTTTAGTTGTTCCTGACACAATACCTTCTGCATCACCAATACTATCTACTACCAATACAGCATCTACATATTGGCCATCAAGTTGGTATTCATCCAGTTCATCAACAAGGTGATCTGTCACTAAAACAACTTTCTTTGCATACTCTAAATCGGGGATGGCATAGCCAAGTGTTCCACAAGCATTCTTTCCAATAGCCCCTGTACCATTTCCTGATTTATCAACTGTTGGACAAGCAATAAAAGCAACATCAATGGATAAATCCCCACTTTCAATTGCTCTGGCTCTTCCACCATGAGTATTCATCATTAACTTGCCCTGTAAATGACCTTCACTAATGATTTTAGCAACCTGACCATTGATATAATTCGTATGGATATTTGTAATGTTTTTATTTTTAATTAAGTCAACCATCTCTATATAACTTGGGAAGATTGAACTCGGTGCAAAATGTAAGTCCTTTAAACCCTTATCCTTAATGACTTTACAAACATCATGAATGACTAAATCACCGTTTCTTAAATGATGGTGAAAAGAAATGGTTTGTTTGTCTGTGATTTTAAAGGAATCAAAAACTTCATCATAAGTAGATAAAAAAACAGTTTTTGACTGTTTCTTTTTCTTAGATATAAGATGCCTTTCATGATTTTTATAATCATCACTAGAGACATACGCTTTTAAATCATTAGGTATTTGTCTTCCAACACCATTCAACATAAATATCACCTACAATAAATCGAAATTTTTTGCTTTTTCGATAATCTTTTTCGCTTTCTCAATGACGGGTTTATCAATCATTTTGCCCTCATATTGGAAGACACCCTTACCCGATTTTTCGTAAGTTTCTATGACGCCTTTAGCCCAGTTTATCATTTTCTTACTTGGCGAAAAAATTTGATTGATTGTTTCTAATTGATTTGGATGAATGGCTGATTTAGCCTTCATTCCAAGCGATTTGGCCTGACTACAATCATATTCAAGACCTTCTAAATCAGATATATCTGTAAAAGGTGTATCAATGGCAATAATTTCATTGGCTGCAGCAGCAAAAACTACTTTTGAACGAGCGTACATGATTTCATTGCCCACAGTCGTTCTTTCAATCTCAAGCTCATTGGTTAAATCTTCAGCCCCTAAAAGTAATCCCTCTACTCGTTCATGTCTTGCTATTTCATCAATTTCATTAACTGCTCTCACTTCTTCTATCAAACAAATTAATTTGGTTTCTTTTAAATTGTTCTTTTTTTCTAAAAAAGAAAGGGTTTCATCAAGAACAAATAGAGAAATCATATTGGCTTTAGGTAATAAAATATAATCAATTTTTTTTGACAACAAAAGTTTTAAATCTTCTTCAATAAACAAAGAATTCACAGGATTGATTCTAAGCACGACGGTCTTTGGTAAGTCACTTGTGGTTAAGAGATAAGTTTCAACTAAATTTCTCGCATTGTCCTTTTCATTGATATCAACCGCATCTTCTAAATCAAAGATGATACCATCACTCATAAAAACATCAGCATTTTGTAACATTGACGGGTTATTACCTGGAATAAATAATAGAGATCTAAACATTTTTCTTCATCCTTTTTATTGCCACTATCAAACGTGCTCTGATTGTGTAATCTAGAGCACCTTTGTCTTCAACAGTGACTTCAACATTTTCAAGGTCATATTCATCTAATGTATCTTTAACCGCTTTTAATATTTGGTCATGAAACAAATGGCCCACAATGCTGTCAATGTGAATTTTTGTTTCATCACTTTCTTTGATGGTAATAAGACAATCATTTGATTCTTTACTACCTGCTTGATAAATCATATTAACCCCTCTTTCGATTGGCTTTGGCTAAGACTCTATTCATTTCATTTTTAACAATCATATAACCTTCATCAACACCCATGCCTGGTTTGGCTAACATTTGATTCGCTTTACATGCAATAGCAATGTTGGTGGTGATTTGACCTGATATATTGGTTTCATTACAAGTACCGCCTGAATAAGAACCAATTCTTTTTTCATTGCAATAAAGAATGGCTTCAACAACATTGTTCACGCCACCTAGATCTGGTGTTTTTATTTGTAGCATATGACCAGCTTTTGCATCTGCAAAATCTTTTATATCCTCTAATGTATTACACCATTCATCGGCAACTATTTCAAGCTTTGAATGTTTTTTTTCTAATAATTCAGTGATTTTCGCCAAATACATGATGGTATCTTCTTTATTTCCAGCATCGATGGGTCCTTCAACTCTAATCTTTAAAGGCTTGGCTGTTTCTTCTAAATCAATTAAATATTCAATGATTCTTACTAAGTCGTTATCAAATGCGATGCCAATAGTCCCGTAAACATCAACGTGAATTACAGGTAAATAATCTTCCCTTACCCTGTATTTTAAAACCCTATTTCTCATCCATTCAACATAGTTTTTTAAAAGTTCGCCTTGCCTACCTAATTTTTCATCAATATTATTAATCAAACCATGGGGTATAACATCAGCTTCTTTTAAAATCATTTTATCAACACCATCGTATCTTTCATCACCACTTTGGGTGAAAATCGGTACGGGTTCATATACGTCATCTTTAATATGATAAGATTCTCTAATCACTTCAGCCATTGTTATTTTTTTATAAGCTGAAAAACTCGATAACAAAGCTTGTGACAAACCATATCTAATGGCTGTATGTAATCTTTTTCCTTTTATTTTTAAACGGTCATACTTTTCAGCTAGGCTTTTAAAATCAGTTAATTCTTCACCAATTAATAAAGGTACAATGTGTTCTTCCATAAAAGGGATATAATCATCAGCTAAGAAAAGTGGATCTCTTCCGCCAGTTCCAGAATATTGAACAGCGGCGCATTCACCTATACCAACATCGTCATTTTCAAGTATCAACTGGACTGAAATGGCTTCGCCTTTTTGTCTGATTGTTGTAAATCCTTCAATTAAGGGATCACCTATATAAAACAAACCATCTTTTTTAGCACCAGCTTTGATGGCTCTTTGATCATCGAAGAAAAAGCCTGTGTATGCCTTAGAAAGAATAACGTCTTTTATTTTCACTTGCCTGGCCTTCCAATCAATTTACCTTTACTGACTGAATAAACATCATCCACAGTCATTTGGAATGAAATTTTTCTATTTTCAGAATCTGCTCTTTGTTTTATTTTATTATAATGAAAATCTTTAATGTCTTGGTCCATGGCTAAAGCACCGAATTCTAATATGCGAATCCGACCATCATTATCCCTTGCAGGGAAGATTTTACCGGCATTGTATTGGCTAGGTGCAAAAGGTATATCCAATAAGCCTTGCTCAAAAGCCCTGACTGTACCAACCGCTAAATCACCTTCACCTACTTTGATGACTGCGTCCATTAAGCACTTGACTTCACGTTTAATTAAGTCCATTTCTTCATTCAAATCTTCACTTCTTGTGATGCGTTGATCTTGGAGCATTCTTACAATGAATTTTGAAGCTTTGACACCTAAACCATTGGCTTCCATTGTTGGAATGCCCATTGATTCATGTGGTGATTTTGTGATTAATTTGGTTGCCTTAGACAAGGCCGCCACGGTTGAACTATAAGAAATTAAAGCCATTGCTTCTGCTTCATCTGCTGGAAAACCACCCATCCATTGATGAAATACAGTTGATATTTCCATGTTTTCATAACCAAACATTTTTAAATATTCTTTTGTTTGCGAATGCAATGAATTAACAGCTGCAACATCTTGAATAAGATTTCCGCCCATACCATAACCAACGGTAATGTTCTTAACACCTTGTTCGGCTGCAAGCAATGCTTCAATAATCATAACAGTATTTGAAATTGATGGTGGAACTAGTGTTCCAGTTAAAGGCCCAAAGGGTTCTCTATTAATTTTAATCCCTTGTTCTTCATAATAACCGACCAATCGGTCACAGTATTGCCAATTTCTAATGGAAACTTCCAAAGGTATGGATTTGGCATAAGGAATATTATATGATATCCCGCCACCTTCATTTGATGTCCATCCAGCAGCATGGATAATTTCAGATAACAATCTTGCGTCTGGTGTTCCGTGTCTTGCTTCTATAGGAACATTCACCGCCTCTAAAACTTGTTTACAACTTTTAACACCATGATTTACAGCTGGAAAACCATTTAATAATGCTCTGTGTTTGTCCACTGATTCATCAAGGCCCTTTTCAGCTTCATTATATCTATTTTGTCTTGTATAAGAATCAATTGTACTTGGTAAAAAATCTGCGCCAGATTTTTCTAAAAACTGTAGCAATTTTATGTGTTCACCTAGTTCAGGAACACCTGCTCTTGGCTGAATGAGAGTTTCACCATGTTCTTTAGCTTTGTTTAAAACAAAGGCAAAGTTTTTATAACTTGGGACACTTTTCAAATATTCAACAGTTGATTCTAAATCCAATTCAGAATCGTTACCTGTTTTCCATCCTCCTAAAACTTCTTCTCTTTCTTTAAAAAACTCTTTTAAATCTAGTTTCTTATTTCTTAATTTCATATTTTTATTTTAACTCCTTAAAGTTTTCTTTCATTAATTTCAGTGCTAATTTTGGTTTCTGTTGGGCCAATAATCCCATGGGCGCCATGATGTATAATTGATCCACTAAAAAATCTGGATCTTCAGGTCTCAATTGTGTTTTATCATCTAAGATGTTTGTGGTTTGTTTTAAAATTTCTTTTTGTTTTTTAGAATTAATAATCACTCCACCAGTTCCGATGACATAACGCACATTGGTTAAGTCCTTACCAACTTGGTTAAAAACTTTCCCCATCGGTGTCATCACTTCATGGATTTTTCCAACATGGCGATTCATTGAACGGTAGGCGCACATTTCTGCCAAAAACTGATCAATAAATTCATCCCTATCATTATCTGGTAGTAAATGGACGTTTTTATATCTTTCATGAACCTCTTTTACAATATCAATATTTTTTTCTTTATTGATAAACTCAATTTCTCTTTCTGAAAGAGACTTAACAATACCCGGTGCAGAATAACGCATACCCAAATCACCTTCAACAGTTCTTTTGGCATATGGTTCTTCTAAGCCATGTAAAACCACATCACTGCGATTGGTCGCATAACACATAGAATACATATCTGTTGTTGCACCACCAATATCAACGACAACAATATCACCAATACCAGATTCTTCTAAATAACCTTCTGATAATAATTTAGCCGCTTCTAAAACAGCATTTGGTGTTGGTAAAATCACTCGGTCAATATCCTTTTCAATCTTTTTAATACCTTTGGCTTCAATGATCTGTTTTAAGAAAATATTTCTTATGGTTTTTCTAGCACACTTAGGATTTAACTTATTGATTTTAGGCATGACATTCTCACAAATATGATAATCCATTTTGTATTGATCAAAGATGTCAATAATATCATCTTCAGCTGATTTATTACCGGCATATACAATAGGGACTTTTACACCCATTTCACCAAGTAATTTTGCATTGTAGATAACATTTTCAGTATTGCCACCATCAGCACCACCAGATAACAAAATGATGTCAATATCTTCTTCAATAATTTGTTTTACTTCTTTTCTTGTTAAGTGGTGTGAAAAAACCAAATCCACTTTAGCACCGGCCCCCAAACATACACGTTTAGCCGCTTCAACAGTTAATTCTTCAACAAGACCAATAGCGGCCATTTTTAGGCCGCCGGCTGCTGATGAACAAGCAATTACTTGATCAAATTCAATTTTTTTTCCTAATTTATCAAATAAAAGATTTAAAGCGTTATGATATCCTATACTAATGTCTTCTAAAACCGTTGTATAATGAGCAGCCGTTCCTATAATTTTTTCAGAAGTAACGTCTACCGCGCATAATTTTGTAAAAGTTGATCCAAAATCCACTAATAAGTAGTTTGACATCTTATTCTCCTAAATCTTCTTTAATATCTTGTAAAGCTTCTTCAATCGATGTACCTGGTGGATAAACACGATCAAATCCCATCTCTTTAAAACTTTTTAACGTTTCATCAAAGTCTTGCTTTCCAACTACGATATTTCCACCAACATAAAGTAAAATATCTTCAAGGCCTGATTCGATACACTTTTCTCGCATGCCCCGACAGTCAATCTCTCCATGACCATAAAGGGATGAGACCATAATCAAATCTGCATCTGTTTCAATTGCAGCGTTGATAAAATCCTCTTGAGATGATAATACTCCAATGTTAATGACATTGTACCCTGAGTTGACAAGGGTATACTCAATGATTTTGTTTCCTACAGCATGTACATCGGCGCCAATGACGCCTATTACGATTGTTTTCAAAATTCTCTCCTCTTATGTAAGCGTTTTTATAACGTAAAACATTATATCATAGAACATATAAGATTTAAAGATACAAATATAATTTTTTTTACTCTTGCATAGACAATAAAAATAATAAATCACTTAATCGATTTATGAACTTCTTGATAAGGTCTAAATCCTCTCTTTGATGTTCTTTTTCAAAAGTCACAATCCTTCTTTCAGCTCGTCTAGCAATGGTTCGGCAAAGATCAAAATAGGCACCGGATTTTGTTTTTTCACTACCTGGTAAATAAAATTGATTCTCTAATGGTTTGTCTTTTAATAATTTTTCAATTTTTTCTTCCAATAAAGAAACATCGTCTTCATCAATTTGGTTCAAACTACTATAATGGCCTGATTTTGGTTTCGTTGCGATTAAAGAACTTATATTTTGTAAGTACAATTGAATTTGCTTAATCATCCCAACTTCAGAATAATGGTAGGTTAAGCCTAAAAATGAATTTAATTCATCCAAGGTTCCTAAAGCTTCGAATAAAGCATCGTCTTTATCAAAGACATCATCATTATAATTTCTTGATTTTCCTGAATCACCTTTTTTTGTTGAAATTTGACTTAATTTATCAATACTCATATGGTTTCACCTTTTCTTTTAATGAGTTCTTCTACTGCAAAACTTGCGACGTCTTCAGCATAAGAGCCTGGCCCAAAGCCTGCATCATAACCCAATTCCTTTGCCAATTCATGAGTGATTCTAGCCCCACCCGCAATCAGCAAAACATCTTTTCTTAATCCTTCAGATTCTAATAGTTCTACAAGTTCAATCAAATTCTTTAAATGAACTTCTTTTTGTGTCACAGTTTGTGACACCAATAAAACATCTGCTTTTTCATCTCTTGCTATTCGAACGAAATCTTCATTGCTAACTTGAGATCCTAAATTAATGGCTCTTATTCCACCATATCTCTCCAAACCATAATGGCCATCAAAACCTTTCATATTCATAATCGCATCGATTCCAACTGTGTGGGCATCAGTACCTGTTGAAGCGCCAACAAAAACGAGTTCTCTATCAAAATGATCCTCAACAAGTTTTTCGATTTCTTTTTTCGAATGGCTTGTTTTCTTAAGTTCAATGACTTTAATTTTACTGACATCGATTTGTGCTTTTAAAGCACCATAAACAATGAAAAAAGAAAAATTATCACCAACATCCTCTGAATGAACAACACTAGGATCAATTAAATTCATTTCTTTAGCGACTTCTTTTGCACTTTGAATGGCTTTTGCCGACAGGGCCATGGGTAAAGTAAAACTAACTTGAACTCTACCATCATTAATTGTATCACCATATGGTTTAATTTTCATTAAAATACGCCTCCAATTGATCACTAATCACATTGATGTAATCATCTGATTTTTTAAAAACCCCATCCAATCCTTTGCCGCCAGTTTCTGTTCGTTTTGTTTCAGCAAAAATACCCTTGGCTAAGGTATTAAACATACCATCTTCAGAAATGTCTTTCAATAGCTTGTGGGCCTTATCCAAAACATGTTGAGCGCGTTTTTGAATGACACCATCTTCTTTATAGGAAATTTCATCCACCAAAGATTTCATTGAATTTTGAACCATTTGAGCATTCTTAATGGCTAAGTATCGGTCAGAGATAAAAGGTGTATGAATGGCTTCAGTCATCATACCTAATAAATGGATTTTTTGTTCAGTCAAGGTTGTGACCATATTGAACATTGCATTTTGTTGATAAGCTCTAAAAATATTACCATTAATATGTTTTGTTGGTGGCATATATTTTAATGGGGCATTGGGGAATAATTCTCTTGCCAGTTGGGCATGGGCAATTTCTAATAAGAAAGAATCTTCAACATTTGGATTAATTTCAAATGCATGACCTAAACCCATGAGTTCTTCAGGCAAGTGTGCTTCCTTAGCAAAGGCTTCATTAATGAATTGAGAAGCCGTGACGGTATGGGCTTCTAATACAGCATCACTTGTTGTTAGGTAGTTATCTTCCCCAGTATTAATAATAATACCTGAATAAGCGTTAATCAATCTTGAAAAATATTGATCAATAAAAGTCCGCTTCATATTAATATCTCTAAAAATAATGCCATACATACTATCATTCAATAAAACATCTAATCTTTCTAAGGCACCCATCGCAGCAATTTCTGGCATACATAAACCTGATGCATAATTCACAAGTTTGATGTATCGTTTTTCTTCTTCCCCGACTTCATCAAGGGCTTTTCTCATAATTTTAAAGTTTTCTTGGGTTGCATATGTCCCGCCGAAACCTTCAGTTGTTTTACCATAAGGCACATAATCTAACAAGGATTGACCCGTTGAACGAATAACAGCAACAATATCAGCACCTGCTCTTCCAGCTGCTTTTGCTTGTACAACATCTTCATCAATATTACCTGTCGCAACAATCACGTAAAGTTCAGTCTTTTTTTCACCGTATTTCTCAATCAGTTTGTGTCTTTGTTTGCGGTTATTATCAATGCGTTTTAATTGGTTTTCATAATATGGTTTTAAAATCTCTTTGGTTTCATCTTTTGAAAGCAAGTCATCCACAAGCAATGGTGCTTGTTGGTCTAAATAGGCTTTGCAAAATTCATCTAATGGCATCTTACTCTTCTTCAAGGCTGAAGCGATATAGACTGAGACACCTTTTGTAATGTCACCCATTTCTTTAATTTCATCAACCATACGGTTAACTATGGGAACATCAAACTTATCAACACCGTCAATACCTAATAATCTTAAAACAGTTCTTTCGACACTTACGGTAGAGTGAATATCAATCAGTGATTGAATATCCTTTGCAATTTTATAAGCATAATCCCGACTTGATTGGATTATGTCTTGATTTAATTTTAGTTTATTCATCATACTCATCCTCTTTTACATTGATTACTTGTCTATTTAAGGCCTTTGATAATTCTTCTTTAAACTTGACACTATTGTACTCATATCCCCGTGGAGAAAAAGGATTGATACAGACCTGTCTAACATCAATGGCATTTATAACATAGATATTTGCTTTTAATTTAAATAATTTTTTTAAATTTTGATCACTTAATTGAATATTAACACCTGATTTTAAAAGCAAATCAAAATGAAATTTTTGATTGTTTTGAATCCATTTGTCAACAAAATCATCAGTTAAGGACTTGGGTAAATAAAGCATGTCTATATCAGAAAATTCTTCATTCAATATTTCATCAACATGTCCAATCACAGAATCAAACTCAAGGTCAATCCTCTCATTGGATTTTATCATGGTAATCTTTTCCTTACCTTTTACCCAATCATATTGTTTGGGTATGGGTGGTAAAGTAAGTTTACGGTATATGAATTGAGCATTTTCTATGGTTTGCTTCATTTCAAAAGATGCATTGGCACCTATGACAAGAATTGTTGTTTCTGATATAGAGGCATTGGTTTGTCTAAAAAAAGCCCCATCAATAAAAATCTTATAATCATACATGGCTTTCAATTGATGAATTAACAAAGACATATCATCAACAATTGAAGGCCCTGCAACCAATACTTTGCCTGCCTTTACTATTCTACAGATAAGAATATGTCCAATGGCTGTAAAAATATTGGTATTTTCAATCACTTCATATTCAGCGCTAAATTGTTTTAAGGTATCCTTGGCTGTGGCAACAATATCACCAGACTTAACATAAACTTGAGGTTTTTCTAAATAAGTGACTTGATCAATATCTTCACCATCTAAACCAATTGATGTTATGATTGTTGGTTGTTGAAAATGTTTCAATATAGAATTTAAAGCGGTGGTTTTACCTGCGTTTTTTGTATTTCCCACAATAGAAATCACTTGAAAATCTTTAAGTGATTTGACTATTTCTTTAATGTTCTGTTCTTCCTTTTTAAATCTTTTGGTTCAAGGGAAATCTTTTTACCCGCAAGCAAGGCACTGACACCTTCTACATTTTCATAAGTGTCTTGGTTAATATATTCTTTTGTCGGTTCACTGTATGTTGATATCACACCTTCATAATTTCTTAAAATGATTTTTCCAGGTGCTTGTGAAATCACATAATTTGGCATCACAGGAATTTTACCGCCACCACCAGGTGCATCCACAACAAATGTTGGCACACAAAAACCTGATGTGTGTCCTCTTAAGCCTTCGATGATTTCAATACCTTTTGAAACTGGTGTTCTAAAATGTTCAATACCAAGTGATAAATCACATTGATAGATATAATAAGGTCTTACCCGTATCATGGCTAAACGTTGGACCAAAGTTTTCATAATTTCAATTGTGTCATTGACACCTTTTAATAAAACAGATTGGTTTCCTAAAGGAATACCTGCATCCGCTAAACGATCAATCGCTGCTTTACTTTCAACAGTAATTTCATCATAATGATTAAAATGTGTATTTAACCATATTGGATGATACTTCTTTAACATATCCACGAATTCTTGAGTGATTCTTTGTGGTAAAACCACAGGTGTTCTAGTCCCAATACGTATGATTTCTACATGGTCAATTTCTCTTAATCTTTTTATAATATCTTCTAATAATTTATCACTGACAAGCAATGCATCCCCACCAGACAATAAGACATCTCTGATTTCTTCATGTTCAGAAATATATTGAATGGCCTTATCAATTCTTTCTTTTGGCATTCTCTGATCTGATTGTCCAGCAAATCTTCTCCTTGTACAATGTCTACAATACATTGAACACATATCGGTGATTAAAAACAATACTCTATCAGGATAACGGTGTGTCAGTCCTTCTACAGGTGAATCCGTGTCTTCAGCCAAAGGATCAACCATATCATTTTTAGACTCATGCATCTCGTTTAATGATGGAATCGATTGTTTTCTAATTGGACATTCTGGGTTGTTAATATCTATTAAAGAAAAGAAATAAGGCGTGATGGCCATTCTAAACTTTGATAAAACTTGTTTAATATCTTCTTTTTCTTCATCACTTAATTTGATATATTTTTCTAAATCATCAACAGATTGGATTCTATGCTTAACTTGCCAATGCCAATCCTCCCAATCTTCTTTCGTTACTTCAGGGAAATATTTATCTCTTCTTTCTAAATAACCATCGTTAGTAATACTTTTCATTATTTTTCCTTTCCATAACGTTCTTCAAACAAACGATACATTTCCTTTGATTCTCTCAATATGTTTAAGGTAAATTCAGCATGATCCATTGTATAACCATTACCAATAATCATTTTTGCTTCAGAAGCAATACCTTCTGCACCTAAAGCTGCTTTAGTAAATGATGTGGCCATACTGAAAAAATAGACGATGCCAGAACTTTTGGTTGGTAAAATAGAAGTCATTTCTGTATTTTCAACATTGACAACATTGATGGTCACATCGACTTGTCCGCCATTGATATCCATGACTTGATTATAGATGGTCATGGGTCTTCTTGCGTCACCAACAATAATATGATCACATACATTTAAAACTTCTAATTCTTCTTTTTCTTTTTCAGAATAGACAACACCGATAATATTACCATTTTTACCAGCATTTTTCTTGGCTTGATAAGCACATAAGACACCTGATTTTCCAGCAGCCCCTAATATCAATACATCATCGTTTTCTTTGACCAATAAATTAACTTGTGCAGGTGCACCACATACATCTAAGGCTGATAAAACAATGTTTCCTGGAATATCTTCAGGAATTTTAGCAAAAATACCAGTTTCAAAAAGGATGGCTTCGCCTTTGATTTCGATTTGATCTTTATCCAAATCAATATGTTTGATTTTATCAATCACAAGGGGTGTTAAAGACAGAGAAACCAATGATGCTATTTTATCGCCAACCTGTGCATTGGTTTTCACGTTCTTGCCAATGGCTTTAATTTTTCCTAAAAACATCCCACCACTTCTCGTGACAGGATTCTGTAATTTTCCTTTTGTATGAACAATGTCTAAAATCATTGCTTCTATCTTGTCATAATCATCTTCACACACGTCTCTAATTTGAGTGAATGAAGCGGAATCTATATTTAGAGTTTCCACCTCACATAAGATTTCATTGTCATAACACACCATTTGATTGTCAATTTTCTCAGCACTTTGAGGCAAAGTTCCCAAAGGGTAAATTACCCGATGTGTTCCAAATTTATTTAAGTCCGTCATTATGATTCCTCCATTCCAAGTATTTGACGAGTTTCGCTAGGACTAGCGATTTCTCTTTTATATTTTTTTGCTATATTCACGACTTTTTCAACCAAGTCGGCATTTGATTTGGCAAGGACACCTTTCTCTAAATAGATGTTATCTTCTAAGCCAACCCTAACATGGCCACCATGTTTAATTGATAATTCTGCCAAAGGAAATTCATAGCGACCAATACCAGCCACACTGTAAGTTGCGCCTTCAGGCAAAGAGTCTTTTAAGAACAAAAAGTCTCTTTCTTCGCCAGTCATTCCACCAATGACACCAAGGACAAAACTATAATGAAAGGGTGGTTTTATAATGTCTTTTTTAATCAATCTTTTTGTCATATCAATATGACCTTTTTCAAAACATTCCATCTCATATTTAATCTTTAATGCATTCATTTTGTTGGCAAAATAAATGATATTATTTTCAGTATTGATAAAAATATCATCACCACCAAAGTTTAAGGTACCACAATCTAAAGTCGCCATTTCGGGTTTTAAGTTTAAGACATCACTTCTCTCTTCAACACTCATCCCCACAGCCCCACCTGTTGAAACCTGGATGATGACTTCAGGACATTCAATTTTAATGGCTTGGATGATTTTTTCATATCTATCTTTATCTTGTGTGGGTGTGCCATCATCTAAGCGTGCATGCAAATGAATAATAGAAGCACCAGCTTTATAAGCCGCTCTAGCTTCTTCAACCATTTCTCCAACACTATAAGGCACTACTGGATTATGTTCTTTCATAACTTCAGCCCCACTAATGGCGCAAGTAATGATTAACTTATTCATTTCTTTGTTTTTCCTTTGGGACAATGCAAGTACCAATGGCATGCGTCGTTAATAATTTATGTTCTAATACATCACAAGCACTGTCAGATAGATCAGGTCTTGTCTCAATGATTTTGAAACATTTGAATTCCATTTTTCTAGAAGTATTGCCCTGTTCTAATATAATAGCTTCAATTTCCAAAAAATCGCCACCATAGACTGGAGCTAAAAAATCAACTTTTTCATAAGCTCTAAATAAGCCTTCATCACCATCATTACGGATTAATAACTCAGTTGCTGCATCACCAAATAAACCTAATATTCTTGCACCATCAACTAAATTACCACCATAATGTGCATCATGCATTGACATTCTTACTTTAATTGTTGTTTTCATTTTCAATCCCCCTCATCGGAATAACTTCATTAATAATTAAGTTTGCATCTGTTGCTTTTTTGACTTCTTCTATTGTGTATGCTGGATTGATTTCTACTAAATGTAATCCATCCTCTTTAACTTCCATCACACACATTTCTGTTACAATTAAATTCGCTTGTTTATAAGCTGTTAAAGGCAAACGGCATTTTTTTAAAATTTTAACCTTACCTTTATTGGTATGTCTCATGGCAATAATCACTTTTTTTGCCCCTGTGACTAAGTCCATAGCCCCACCCATACCAGGTACAATTTTACCAGGTATAATCCATGATGCAATCGACCCTTCTTGGTCAACTTCTAATGCCCCAAGAACTGTGATATCAATATGACCACCACGAATAAATGTAAATGAAGTGGCTGAATCAATAAAAGCGCCACCTTTACAAATTGAAGCTTTCATGCCTCCGGCATTGACGATGTCACAATCTTCGCCTTTATCTGCACTTAATCCAATGATGCCATTCTCTGATTGAAAAATAATTTCTTTATCTTCTGAGACATAATTGGCTACTAAAGTAGGAATACCAATACCAAGATTCACCAAATCACCATCTTTTAATTCCATAGCAATACGTGAAGCAATGATTTCTTTATCGTTCATCTTGTTCACCACCTAATATAAAATCTATAAAAGGATGCGGAGTAATCACATTTTCTGGATCAATGACTTCCACAACTTTGACAGGTTCAACAACCACAGTTTTTGCGGCCGTTGCCATCATTGGATTAAAGTTTCTCATGGTTTCTTTATATTTAAGGTTCCCAAATTCATCTGCGATTGCGCCACCAATTAAGGCCATGTCAGCACCCAAGGCTTCTTCTAGTAAATAGTCTTTACCTTTGACATTGATGACTTTTTTCCCATCTTGAACCAAAGTGTTTAAACCTGTAGGTGTTAATATCCCACCAAGTCCAGCACCATATGCTCTAATTCGCTCAACCAAAGTCCCTTGTGGTACAAGTTCAACAATTAACTTATCTTCATTCATCAGTCTTCCGACATCAGGATTGGTTCCAATATGACTGGCGATGAGTTTTTTTACTTGACCGTGATTGATCATTTTCCCAACACCATTGCCTTCATAGCCACCATCATTACAGATAATGGTTAAATCCTTAACACCTGATTCAACAACCAAGTCAATTAAAGTCTCAGGTGAGCCATTGGTTAAAAAACCCCCAACATGAATGACCATACCATCTTTTAATAAAGTTTTAAACTTTTCTCCATTAATAAACTTAGACATTTTTTGACTCCTTTGGTGGCATAAGGGTTGCTTCTCCAACTATGACAAGATCTCCATTTTGATTTTTCGCAACACAATCAAAAACCACTCTATTTCTTTCAATCATTAGTTCTTTTACAGTCACCGTCGCTTCAATTTCATCACCAAAATAAACGGGTTTGGTGAACTTTAAAGATTGTTTAATGTAAATTGTGCCTAGACCTGGCATTTGTACACCAAAAATAGCAGAAAATAAAGAACCTACAAGCATACCATGAACAATCTGTTTTTTAAACATGGTTTCTTTAGGATAGTCTTTATCAACATGGACTGGATTAAAATCGCTTGAAACTTCCGCAAACATTAAAACATCTTTTTCATTAAAGGCTTTTTTAGTCGACGCACTATCGCCAACATTTAATTGTTGGATGGTTATTTGATTCATATTTTTCCTCCGAGAATAAAAATAAGAGCCGTTATATTTAAAAAAATATAACAGCTCTCCATAATAATAATATGGCAATATTTAAACCTTGTGTTTAAATACCAAGCAAGAGACTCCTAGGCAAGTTCTTACTTTCGGCAAACAATCCCTTCTTTTATATACCTTCGCCTAAAGGAAAACCATATAAAATACCGATTATTTGCACCTCTGTGCGTTAAAAAATTACACTGTCATTATACTTAATTATGTAAGCGTTGTCAATTGAAATTTGAGATAATTATTCAATCAATTTTTTTATTTATTAAAGAATTTATGATATAAATTATTTATTATTACTCATTTATTATTGACATATGATAATAATTTACAAAAAAACACTTAAAAAAATTTGTCAAAAATGTTATGATTTTTTTATATGGTTTTGAAAGGAGCTCAATAATAATGAAAAAATTAATTTTTGCTTTTCTTATCTTATTCGCCTTAGGATTAAATGCATGTTCTTCTGGTGAAAGTAGCGTTGAATATCCAAAAACATACAATATTGTAGATGTTGTATCTGGTGAAGAAACAGAGGATGGCGTTGTAATGATTCTTGAAACAGATGGTTTTGGTGGAACAATAGAAGCTGAAGTTACTGTTAAAGATGGTGAAATCACTAAGTACGAAGTTATTGATCATTCTGAATCAGATGGTTGGGGAAAAACAATAATAGATGATGGTGATTTAACCCAGGCTTTTGTCGATGAAAGTGATGAGTTAGATGATTTAGAAATATCTACTTATCTTGATTCAAAAGCTAGCGCAACAATTACAGCCGAAGCATTATATGATATAGCCTTAACAGCTTTAGAACATTACGAAGAAGATTATTCGGAATAAAACTCTTATCCCTTCTTAAAAACACCCTCATTTGAGGGTGTTTTTTTATTGTATAATAAATAATATTTACTTTAAAGTAACTAATAAAATACTAAATAACATTTGTAATGTTTTATTAAAAAAGTTGTTGACTTATGTCAACTGTTTCGTTATAATTGAAGCGTTAAAAAATACAATTAAAAGTGAGGTAGGAAAATGAAAAAGTTTTATTTAATGTTAACAATGGCTATTTTTGCTATTGGATTAGTCGGATGTAATTCTGAAAATACAGAAGCACCAGTTGAGGCCCCTGAAGCTGGCTCAATCAATATGGAGAATGTAGATGAATATTTGTACAATGAAGAATTCCAATTTGTTGATCTAAGAAACTTTGATGATCAAATGGCAGATGGATGGATTAGAGGATTTGAAATCATTCCATTTTTTGATTATTTAGAATATATGGATATTCTTGTACGTGAAGATGGTTGGAGTTTTACAGAAGACACGATTAAAAGTGAATCTTCATTAAAAGCACTATTCGATGAAGACAAATATATTGTCTTAATGTGTGCTGCAGGTACTCGTGCTGGATTTGTAAAAGATGCTTTAGATAGTTTAGGTTACGAAAACGTATACAACGCTGGCGGCCTTGGAGATTACTCTGGTGACAACAAAGTATTTGGTGATGGTGAGTATACTATCAACATGCAACATCCTGCTGTATACAACCAACTTCCAAGTGATATTGACATGAGTGATGAATTTATTGATTATTATGCAATTAGAGAAGATGTTCAATTTGTTGATTTAAGAAATGTAACTGATATCGTTGATGGTTGGCACAATGAAAGTACTGTTATTCCATTCTTTGATTTACTAGAAGCAGAAAATATTTTAGTTCGCACAGATGGAGACTGGGAATTTGCTGAAGAAGACATCGTTGATGAAGAAGCATTAAGATTAATCTTCTGTGAAGACAAAAATATTATTTTATTCTGCGCTAGTGGAACACGTGCTCAATTTGTAAAAGATGCTTTAGAACATCTAGGATATGAAAATGTTTGGAACGCAGGTGCTTATGGAGATTATTCTGGCGCAACAGACAATAATAGTGGTGGATGTGAATAACCATGAAAAGATTATTCTTTACCTTTATTATTAGTTTGCTTGTAATATCATTTATCGGATGTAATTCATCCAATGATGATACAAGTGAAACAGAATCCTTTACTGATATAACATTATTACAATTTCCTCATTTAGATGGTCATGGTTCAGAAATCACAAAAGATATGCCTATTCTATTTGAGTATGAAATGAGAGACTATGTAAAATATCAAGTAGCTTTTGTTGCATGTACATGTCGTGCTCCAAGAGATAATTTCTGGAGCGTTGCTTATTATGACATCGATAAAACAACTGGTGAAGTACTTTATCTTTCATTCGATGAAGATAGTAGTGGTCATTATCAAGCTGGCGTATGGGGAGATAGTAGTCCAATTCCAGTGACTGGTCTTACCTATGAAGACAACTTTAAAGTTGACTTTATCCCTTGGTTAGTTGGTCAAAATGCTGATGATTTAGAAGGAATAAATATCTTCTATGACGATACTCCTTCAGTTTATGCTGATTATGCTAATACAAAAGAAATTAATGAGCCTGAAATGATTGATACATATGCAGGTAGTAGTGTTTCAACGAATAACCTTATTCGTGTTACAAAAACACTATTAGATTATCACCAAGAAAAATATGTTGATTAATTTACTAAGAAGGCGTGCAAGCGCCTTCTTTTTATAATCAATCTACTTTTCATTATAAAAAAGGAGGATAAGCTGGTCTTCATGTCCAGCGACTAAATACTTATGTTTAAAAAAATAACAATACCTCTTCTACTACTAATGATTTCGCTATTATTAATTAGTTGCAAAGAATCATTACCAAATAAGAATTATGAGGACTTTCCCCATATAGACCATTGGAATGATACATTAAACTTTTCTGATGAAACAATTGTGTTTTATTACTCACCCTATTGTGAAATCTGTCAAGCTATCCAGGATGAGGCTACTGAATATTTGGTTATTCTAGAAGAAAAAGGTTACCCAGTTTATATGATACATGAAGGAATGATTTATGAACAAGGAACACCCCCTAGGGACATTATTGAAACTCCTTCAATATTAGTATACAAAAATAAAGAATTAGATGAAATGATATCAGGTTCAAAACCTATTTTAAATTATTTATCTAATAAATCTGAAAACTAAAATACTTCAAAAGGGGTTTTTATGAAGAAATTACTTAAATTAATATTGATTCTATCAGTGTTTATCTTACCATTTAGTGTCAAAGCTGAATCAAGAAATGAAATTACAATCCATTACTTTATGGAATACTCTTGTCCAAACTGTAAACAAATCACAGAATTTTTTGACGAATACCTTATCGGTAAAGATCATATTAAGCTTGTTAAGTATGATATATTACTTGATTCAAACCACGAAGACTTATTCTTAAAAACAGTTGATACGTTTGATCGAAATATGCCTATAGTACCCTATGTGGTTATAGGAGGTAGAGATTTACAAGGATTATATGAAATTCAATCAGAAATTGAACAGACCATCGATTACTATGAAAATAAAACTGACTATAATGATATTGTATCCATGGTAGAAAAAAATGAACCTGTTAGCGATGAAGATTTCTTCCAAGATGACACCAGAGTTCGAACAGTTGAATTGCCAATCCTTGGAAAAATAGAACTAGCAAATTTTTCTTTATTTCTAGGGGCTGTTTTTATTGGTCTAATTGATGGATTCAATCCTTGTGCTATGTGGATTCTAATTTTTTTAATCACCCTATTGATTAACTTGGAAGATAGAAAAAAGATATGGATACTTGGCTTAACTTTTATACTAACAAGCGGGATAATCTATTACATTATAATGATGTCATGGCTTCAATTGGTAATGAAGGTAGCGATGATTAAATCTTTTCAAATTTTCATAGGTATCCTAGCATTATTATTTTCCTTCTTTAGTATCAAACATTTTTGGCGTCAGCATAGACTTGATACAGGGTGTGACGTGACAAATACCAGACAAAAAAGATTCCTTATGGACAAAGCAAAGGAAATCGTTAAGGCAAAAAAACTTTGGTTAGCAATCATTGGAATAATGGGCTTAGCCATATCAGTCAATATTATAGAACTTGCTTGTTCTGCTGGTTTACCTGTTATTTACTCCACAATGCTTGCTTACCATAATCTAACCATCCTAGAACAAGCTTTATACATTCTTGTTTACGTTTTCTTTTTTATGTTGGATGATTTACTCATCTTTGGTATTGCAGTCTTTACATTTCAAATTACTGGAATATCAAACCGCTATACAAAATATTCGAATTTGCTAGGTGGCTTGATTATGCTTTTTATCGGAATTGCTTTAATATTTTTCCCGAGTATTTTATTGTAAAATATTTCTCCACGCTAATTATTTGAATATGTTGTATACAATGATATAATACTTACATATATTATATTAGGAGAAAAAATATGAGAGCTTTTATAACAGGCGCATCCAGCGGTATCGGTCGAGAACTCGCTTTTCAATTAGCCGCATTAAATTACGACTTAATCTTAGTGGCCAGGCGGTTGGAACGTTTAGAAGAAATTAAAGAAAAGATTAAAGATCAAGACGTTATAATTATTCAATCAGACTTAAACGATTCAAAACAATTATCAGACCTGATGAGTCAATTAAAGCAATATAAAATAGACTTATTTATAAATAACGCAGGATTTGGTTTGTTTGGACTTTCAAAGGACATCCAAACTTCTAAAGAAGTTAATATGATTGAATTAAATATTACCTCACTTCATAAACTAACCAAGTTTGCCATTGAACATATGGACAAGGGTAAAATTGTAAATGTTAGTTCTCTTGCTTCATTTTTACCAACACCTAAAATAGCAAGTTATGCCGCAACAAAATCTTATGTAACCTCTTATTCATTATCCCTTGATTATGAATTAAAAAAACAAAAGATTCCAATCAATGTATTGACTGTTGCCCCTGGGCCAGTCAAAACTGAATTTGGAAAAGTTGCTGGAACCAAACAAAAAATGAAGGCTATGGATTTAAGCAAATGTGTAAGGTTGATTATTAAAGGCATCCATAGAAATAAAAAAATAATCATTCCAGGATTCAACATGAAATTGTTACGATTCTTTATTCGATTCATACCAAGAAAATGGTTATTGGCAAGTGCCTACAAAATACAAAGTAAAAAATAATAGAATAGACACCCCCTAGCGAGTCAGTGACTCGCTAAAATGACGTGGACCAGGAGGCATCAATGAAACAAATATTAGACCACTTAAAACAAAACAAGACCTTAAAATCAATTAAAAAAAATCTTACTCAAAAACAAAACATCTACATCAACAACACCAATGAAGACAATGCCTTATTGGTTCTTTTGTCAATGTATAGAGAATTAAATCAAACCTTCTTTATTGTCACACCCAACTTATACACATCACAACTTATTTATGATAAATTAAGTCGTGTCCTTGATAAAGACCAAATAAATTTCTACCCACAAGATGAATTTTTAACCAATGAACTTTTGGTTTCATCAAGTGAGTTTAGACTGGAAAGAATCAATACAATTGATAAATTAATGAACAATAAAGCAAGCGTTGTGGTAACGAATTTGTATGGTATATTAAAACCTCAGTTCTCACAATCAAAATGGAAAAATGCAATTATCACTCTCAAAAAAGGTGAAAACTATAATTTGAATGCCCTGAAAGAGCGGTTGATAAATTACGGTTATAACCATCAGTATACCGTAGAGAAGATTGGTGATTTCGCCTTAAGGGGCGGTATCCTAGATATATTCCCAATTAATTCAGACAATCCTTTTCGTTTAGATTTCTTTGGTGATGAACTAGATGTCATCAAAACATTTGATTTAGACACTCAGCGCTCAATAGACACAGTCTCATCTTTTAGATTAACACCAATGACAGATTTCTTTTATTCAGATGAAGAATTTGGACACCTTGAGAAAAAGATTCAAGATAAATTAAAAACCATTGATTTATCAAATGAATCCATCAACATGGTTCAAAATGATTTAAGTAAAATGAAGGAAAGAGATGAGTTAGACAGACTCAGTCGTTACTTGCCTTTCATGACTGAAAAACACAACACCATCCTCGATCTCGTGGATGATTCAAGAGTCATGTACTTAGATTATCATCGGATCTTAGAACAAAATACATTACTCATTGAAGAAATTAAAGAATGGTACGATCAAACCAACGATTATCCAAAAATGGGTTTCAATTTAATCTATGATTTTCTTGAAGTTGACCAATTTCCTTCTATCAAGGTCGATTACCTAGATTATTTTTATAAAGAAAAATTCCCTAATACCTACTCAATCTTTGGGGAATCTGTAACTACTTATAATGAGAACCTTGAATACTTATTTAGAGATTTAGAAAAAACTAAAGATTCATTGACTCAAATTATCGCTTTTAAAGATGAAAAATACAAAAGAGAGTTTTCTAAATTATTAAAGAATAAGAATCTCCATTATCATGATTCAACCGGTATTAAATCAAATACCATCAACCTGATTATGGATGAAAAAATATTTGATTTCCATTCACGAACCTTTGAAACCATGGTCATTTCTGAAGAAGCGTTGCGAAAGAAATCCATCACAAGAAAACGTGGAGACTATATCTCTGTATACAAACGTTCTACTAAAATTTCTGGTGTCAATGACTTAAAACCAGGAGATTATGTGGTTCATTATCAATATGGAATTGGTAAATTTTTAGAAATTAAAACCATGACTTTTGGCCAACAAGAAACTGATTATATCCATATTGAATATCAAAACAAAGATAAACTTTATGTAACGCTTGATGCCATTGATCAAATCCATAAATATTCTGGTAGTGAAGGCTTTAAACCTAAACTATCTAAAATCGGTGGTAAATCATGGTCTAAAGCAAAAGAAAGAGTTAGAAAGCAAGTACAAGAAATTGCGGACCAATTAATTGACTTATATTCTAAAAGAGAAAAAAGCCAAGGTTTTGCTTTTAAAGATTTTCCTGATTTAGAAAATGAATTTGCCAATACATTTGAATATATTGAAACCTCTGACCAAAGAAAAGCCATTGATGATGTCTTTAAGGATATGAGAAAAACAACACCTATGGATCGATTACTCTTAGGTGACGTTGGTTTTGGAAAAACTGAAATTGCTTTAAGAGCTGCTTTTAAAGCCGTATTAAACAACAAACAAGTTTCTTATTTAGCACCGACCACTGTTTTATCAAAACAACATTTCGAAACGTTCAGTTCTAGAATGAGTGATTTTGGCATCAATGTTAAACTAATCAATCGATTTATAACGAGGAAAGACCAAAAAAATATCTTAGAAGGCATCAAATCCGGTCATATAGATATTTTAATAGGAACCCATAGACTTCTAAGCAAAGACATCGAATTTAAAGATTTAGGCCTATTAATCGTCGATGAGGAACAACGTTTTGGTGTCATGCATAAAGAACGCATCAAAGAAATGAAAATCAACATTGATGTTTTATCGCTTTCTGCAACACCGATTCCAAGAACATTAAACATGGCCATCATGGGTGTTAAGAACATGAGTTTGATTGAAACTGCCCCTGAAAACAGATACCCTGTTCAAACCTATGTGTTAGAGAGGAATAATATTATTCTCAGGGATTCCATAGAACGAGAATTAGCGAGAAATGGACAAGTCTTCTACTTGTTCAATCGTGTCAGTCAAATAGAATTCGTCGCTGATGACATTCAAAAGATTGTTCCTAATGCTAGAATTGGTATTGCCCATGGTCAAATGTCAAAAATCCAATTAGAAAAGATTATTGACCAGTTCATTCACCAAGAACTCGATATATTAATCTCAACAACCATCATAGAAACGGGTATTGATATACCAAATGCAAACACTTTAATTGTTCATGACGCCGACATGTTAGGTTTATCTCAACTTTATCAAATTAGAGGCCGGGTGGGTCGTTCCAATAAGATTGCCTATGCTTATTTAATGTATGAAAAGAACAAAAGACTTACCCCTGAAGCTGAAAAACGATTAAAGGTCATCAAGGAATTTACAGAACTTGGCTCTGGTTTTAAAATCGCATTAAGGGATTTATCCATCAGAGGTGCTGGTGATGTCTTGGGTAAAGAACAATCTGGATTCATTGACACAGTCGGTATCGATATGTATATGAAAATCCTTGAAGAAGAAATTCATAAAGTCAAGGGTGACCAACCAGAAGAAAGTCAAAACAAGGGTGTTAAAGCTAAGGTTTCTAAATTCATTGATAAAGATTATATCGAAGATGATTACATCAAGATTGAAATGCATAAGAAAATCAAGAGTGTAAAAAGTGTCGAAGATATCAAAAACTTGCTTGATGAAATTGAAGATCGCTTTGGCCATTACAGCATTGAATTAGAGATATACATCTATGAACAATTATTTGAATACTTGACGAAAAAACTAGACATCGAAAAAATCAAAGATAATAAAACCAATAAGACTTTAATTGTTTCTAAAAAAACCACTCAGAAAATGGCAGGCGACAAAATATTCCAAAAAGGAATTGAAGTATCCGAACACATAAGATTCGGATATAAAAACGAACAAATTCAAATCATTTTAGACACCATTAATCTTGAAAAACATTGGTTATTTACCATGGTCGATTTCCTAGATAAAATCAACGAATTATAAGATACCCTAAAGGTATCTTTTTTTCGTAGATTTAGCCCACAATTAATTGATAAATTGCCAATAATATTGTATAATATATATATAATATATTATATATATGGTGGTAAATATGAAAGCGGTAAAAATTCACACAGACTATATAACAACTGGACAATTATTAAAGCATTTAAGCCTTGTCAGTTCCGGTGGAGAAGTTAAATATTTTTTAAAAAATAACTTGGTTTTCGTAAACGGTGAAGAAGACAATCGCCGCGGAAAAAAACTCTATCCTGATGACAAGATCAAAATCTTAAATGAGACTTATAAGATTGTAAAAAATGAAGATTAACCAATTGTCCTTATACAATTATAGAGGCTATAAGAATCAAGATATTGCTTTTAGTAAAGGGGTTAACTTATTCATTGGAAATAACGGAAGCGGAAAAACCAATTTACTTGAAGCAATATATTTTTTGTCTTTGGCCAAATCTTATAAAACGGACGATGCCAATCTCATTAAATTTAATGAGGATTTTTCTAGAATTTTAACCACAGTTAATCAAGATAAACAAACATTAAAAATAAAAATTATTCTCTCAAAAAACAAAAAGAAAATTATTTTAAATGGTCGAGAAATCCAAAAACTAAGTGATTATATTGGCCAAGTTAATGTTGTATCTTTTTTACCTGAAGACATGAATTTAATTAAAGGACCACCCAAGGATAGACGGTATTTCATCGATTCTATCATCGGCCAAATGGATCGAAATTACTTAATTGAATTGTCCAATTATAAAAACTATCTCAAACAAAGAAATGACTTAATAAAAAAACTATCTGAAGAAAAACAACCTGACATGACCCTACTGGACATCTATACCGAACAATTGGCCCAAGTTGGTGAAAAAATTATTGGATATCGACAAAAATTTATCAAAGATATGAACCTAGAACTTAAAACCATTTATCCTTACTTATCAAATAATCGTTTTACCTTTGAATTCAAGTACTTACCATCTATTGAAGGGTCTTTAGAAAATACTTTAAAAGAAAACTATCGAAAAGATCTATTTATTCGGACCACTTCTGCTGGTCCTCACCGAGATGATTATGGTTTTTATATGAACGATATTGACGCTAAAGACATGGCCTCTCAAGGAGAACAACGTATTATGATTTTATCTTCCTTATTGGCTGTCACAGAAATCATCTATCATCATAAAAAACAAAGACCCATATTATTACTTGATGATGTTTTCTCAGAATTAGATACAACTAGGCAAAATAAACTCATACATTTCTTAAATCGTTCACAATTACAAACCATCATCACAACCACATCAACCACAAACATCAATCAAGAAATCCTTGATGATGCAAAAATATTTAATGTTAAAAATCACTTTATTAGGGGGAACAAACATGAGTGAACTAAATAAATACACATCCGAGAATATTCAGATCCTTGAAGGACTTGAAGCTGTTAAGAAAAGACCGGGTATGTACATTGGATCAACTGGACCAAGGGGATTACACCATCTTGTATGGGAAATCGTCGATAATTCAGTGGATGAAGCAATGGCAGGATACGCAGATACTATTCACGTAGAAATTTTACCTGGGGACATTATAAAAGTCTCAGATAATGGTCGTGGTATTCCAGTCGATACTCATCCAAAAACAGGTAGGCCATCAGTTGAAACAGTTTATACAACTTTACATGCTGGTGGAAAATTCGACCATAATTCATATAAAGTATCAGGTGGTTTGCACGGCGTCGGTGCCTCAGTTGTAAACGCCTTAAGTGTTTTCATGACAGTAGAAATCCATAAAGATAATAAAAAATACATGATCGAGTTCGAAAATGGATTTGTAAAGAATGAATTAAGATGCGACGGTGACTCTCATGAAACAGGGACGACCGTAACCTTCTTAGCCAATCCGGAAATTTTCAGTGAATCTCATGTTTATGATTTTGAAATTCTTAGAACAAGAATTCAACAATTGGCCTTTTTAAATAAAGGCATCCGCTTCACCATCACTGATAAACGCAATGAGTTGAAAATCGTCAATAAAGATTATAAATACCAAGGTGGAGTTAAAGAATATGTCTCTTTCTTGAACAAAGGAAAAGATGTTTTACATCCTGAAGTTGCTTATTTTGAAGGCGACCTTGAGAATATTATGGTTGAAATCGCATTACAATATAATAATGGCTACGCAGATAACATTTATCCTTTCACTAATAACATTACCAACCCAGAGGGTGGTACACATGTGGAAGGTTTCAAAATGACCTTAACACGTATTTTAAATACTTATGGTAAGAAGACAGGTATCTTCAAAAAAGATGAATCACTCCAAGGCGAAGATACAAGAGAAGGTCTTATTGCCATTATATCTGTAAAACATCCAGACCCTCAATTTGAAGGACAAACAAAGTCTAAACTAGGATCAAGTGACGCTAGAAGAGCAGTCGCAAATGTGATGTCAGATGGTTTAGAACGTTTCTTAATGGAAAACCCAAATGCCGCAAAAATCATTATTGAAAAAGCCTTAATGGCGCAAAGGGCACGTGTTGCTGCTAAAAAAGCAAGAGAAGCCACAAGAAGAAAATCACCACTAGATGCCTTAGGCTTCGCTTCAAAACTCGCGGATTGCCGTAGTAAAGAAGCAGAAAAAGCTGAAATATATATTGTCGAGGGAGATTCAGCTGGCGGTTCAGCAAAACAAGGTAGGGATTCTGAATTTCAAGCAATTTTGCCTTTAAGAGGGAAAGTATTGAATGTTGAAAAAACTAGACTAGACAGAGCCTTACAAAACAAAGAAATCCTATCGATGATTCAAGCATTTGGAACTGGTATAGGCGATGAGTTTGATATATCTAAACTTAGATACCATAAAATCATCATCATGACCGATGCCGATGTTGATGGTGCCCACATTCGAACACTTCTATTAACGTTCTTATTCAGATATTTAAAACCACTTGTAGAACAAGGTTATATTTACATAGCCCAACCACCACTATATAAAGTCCAATATGGTAAATCAATCCAGTATGCTTATTTAGAAAAAGAATTGGACTTAATTCTAAAAGAAAACAGTGGGAAACCAAGCATTCAAAGATACAAAGGACTAGGTGAGATGAACCCAGAACAACTTTGGGAAACAACGATGGATCCTGCAGAAAGAACACTTTTGTTAGTCACATTAGAAGATGCCATCAAAGCTGATCAAATATTTTCAATGCTGATGGGTGATGACGTTGAAAGCCGTAAAGAATTTATTAACGAAAACGCTGAATACGTTAAGAACTTAGATATTTAAGAAGGAGACAAAGATGGACGAAAACAATATTATCATTCCTGAAGTCGAAAGAATTCATGATAAAATACGCGAAATCAATGTGACCAATGAAATGGAAAATTCTTTCCTTTCTTATGCAATGAGTGTCATCGTTTCTCGTGCTTTACCAGATGTAAGAGATGGGTTAAAACCTGTTCATAGACGTATCCTTTATGGAATGAGTGAACTTGGTTTAACACCCAATAAATCATATAAAAAATCCGCAAGAATTGTTGGAGACGTAATGGGTAAATATCACCCTCACGGTGATAGCGCCATTTACGATGCAATGGTTCGTATGGCTCAAGATTTCTCATTCCGTTATCCACTTGTAAATGGACACGGTAACTTTGGATCAATTGATGGCGATCCTGCCGCAGCAATGCGTTATACTGAAGCTAAAATGCATAAAATCACTGATGAAATATTAAGCGATTTAAAGAAAGATACTGTTGATTTTATTGAAAACTATGATGGCAGTGAAACAGAACCAAAGGTATTGCCTTCAAAAATACCAAACCTATTGGTCAATGGGGCGACGGGTATTGCTGTGGGAATGGCAACCAATATTCCACCCCACAATTTATCAGAAGTCATCGATGGATATATTGCTTATATTCATAATAATGATATTGAAATTGATGATTTAATGGATTATATCAAAGGACCAGATTTCCCAACAGGCGGCGTTATTCTAGGACAATCAGGTATTGTACAAGCCTACAAAACAGGCCGCGGTATTATCCGAGTAAAAGCAAAATCTGAAATTAAAGAACTTCCTAGTGGTAAAAAGCAAATCATCATTACTGAAATACCTTACCAAGTGAACAAAACCACACTGATTGATAGAATTGCTCAACTTGCCAAAGACAAAAAAGTGGATGGCATCACTGACTTAAGAGATGAATCAAGTCGTAAAGGTATGAGGGTTATCATCGAATTAAGAAGAGACGTTAGTCCTGAAGTTATGCTTAATAACCTCTACAAAAACTCACAACTTCAAGTCTCTTTCGGCGCAAATATGTTGGCCCTTGTTGATGATAAGCCAGTCACTTTAAACCTAAAAGACATGATTAAATACTACTACTTACATCAAGTAGAGGTCTTAATCCGAAAAACAAACTTTGATTTAAACAAAGCTGAAGAAAGACGTCATCTTTTGGAAGGTTATATCATTGCCCTTGATAACATCGAAGAAGTGATTAAAATCATTAGATCTTCTTATGATGACACTGAAGAAAAATTAATTGAAAAATTCAATTTCTCTGATGTACAAGTCAAAGCCATACTTAGTATGCAACTAAGAAGGCTATCTGGATTAGAAAGAGATAAAATTAACGAAGAGTTAGATCAACTGCTTTTAACAATTAAAGACTTACAAGAAACCCTTGCAAGCAAAGAAAAACAAAATCAAATTTTAATTGATGAAGCTGAAGATGTAAAAAGTCGATTCGGTGATGAAAGACGCACAGAAATTGATTTATTCGGAGATTATGACATTGATGATGAAGACTTGATCCCTGTGGAAGATGTCATCATAGCCATTACAACAAACGGTTATGTAAAACGTATGAATATAGACGTTTACCGCGCTCAAAACCGAGGTGGACGTGGCAAGACTGGAATCAATTTAAATGAAGATGATGTCATCGATTCAATCATTTTTACATCGACACATGATTATCTATTATTCTTTACAACATTAGGTAGAGTTTATAAGATGAAGGGTTATAAAATACCAAATTTTGGTAGAACTTCTAAAGGTTTACCAATTGTCAACTTATTGGATTTAGCTGAAGGTGAAGAACTTGCAACCTGTATGTCACTTAAGGATTTTGAAGAAGGCTACTTATTCTTTACAACCAAACAAGGCATTGTAAAAAGAACCGAAGTCGCTGATTTCCAAAACATTCGTGCCAATGGTATAAAAGCCATTACACTTAGAGACCAAGATACACTTCATTCAGTAAAATTTACTGATGGAGATAGGGACATCATCTTAGGTGCTTCTAATGGAAAAGCCATTAGATTCCACGAAAACCAAGTTCGTAGTATGGGTAGGACAGCAGCTGGTGTCAAAGGCATTGATTTATCTGAAGGTGAAAATGTTGTTGGTGTAACAGTTGTAACTGAAGATCAAAACCAAGTCCTTGCCATTACAAAACTTGGCTATGGTAAACGAACTGAAGTTGATGAATACCGATCTCAAAACCGAGGCGGAAAAGGTGTGAAAACCATTAATGTTACCAGTAAAAATGGAGAACTCGCAAAACTTGTTTCTGTTGTTGGTGATGAAGATTTATTGGTTGTTTCAAATCAAGGTATGATTATAAGAACCCCAATTAATCAGATTTCCATTTCTAAACGTGCGACGCAAGGCGTAAGAATCATTAACCTTGTTGAAGGTCAATTCGTTAAAACAATTGCACTCATCAATAAAGAAGATGAGGAAGAGATTCTTGTTGACGAAGATGCTATTATAGATGAAGAATCAATAAACACTGAGACATCTGAAAACAATAATCAAGAAGTCAATGTTCAAGATACGGATGACGAGAATAACGAAGAATAATTTATATTAATATAAGAAAAACTTCTGCAGTGTTTGCAGAAGTTTTTTTATATGAGATGAATGATTTTGATAATAATCCAAACGGTTAAGGATGTCAGGGCATATCCACCACCAAGTCCTGTAATAAATCTTCTTATGTTGTTAGATTTTAATAGATCAAAATATTGTAAACCACCATCTATACCCATAATGATTAATAAAAACAAATTTAAATAAAGATTGTTATAGCCTATGATTAATAAGATAGGTGCAATGACTAATTCTCCAATAACAATTCCAGTGCATCTTGAACATAAGGGAAACTGAAAATTCTTATAGAAGAAAGATCGGCAACTCTTTTGATGGCATCCAATACTCCTGCCGATTTTCATCATCTTCAACCATCTTTTCTCAGAATTCGTATCCACAGTTCTTACACTTCCTTACCGTGACGCTTTCTCTTTCTGAACTTAATCCACATAATAAACCTAAAGGTCCTAAAATAATATAACCACAGCATGCATTTGAAGCATCAAAGCCTCCGGATTCTCGTGTCATTAAATAAATTTCGGCTGAACCACAATTTGGACATCTCACAGGTCCATTATTTTTATGGTGGTGATTACTTCTGTCGTCATCAAGAACTTCTACTTCAGGTTCTTCAGACGATTGATAAGATTGATTATCTAATGATTCACCACAATATTTACAAAATTTTTTATCATTTGCACTTTCTCTTCCGCAATAAACACATCTTTTCATTGTTTTAGACTCCTATGAATTCTTTTATCAAAATTATTTTACTATATTTTAGGCTGTTTAACAACCTTACGTTATGAAATAAACACCTAGCTAAACCATGGATTAAAAAACATTTATTGGAAAAATTACAAAAAAAGTCACCAACATTTGTTGATGACCATCAATTTATTCTGGGAAATTTAAGTCCGCTATAAATTCATCAATCACTTCTTTTAATTTATTATAATCAACTTTATAACCAGATTTCTTATTTTTTTCTAGTTTCAGATTTAGAATTCCACTTGTTAAGAACTCATTGACATGATATGAAATTGTTGCACTTGAGACATCTAGGGTTTGTGCAATATCTTTAATAGATGAAATACCACTTGCCAATAGTTTCAAGGTTTCATAACGGGTTTTATCACCTAAAGCTTTAAATATTTTTACACGTTGGGTTAATTTATCTTCTCTAATTTCGTACAACTTATTAAATGATTCTTCCATTCTCATTCCCCAGATAATTCTACTCTGATTGGTCGTGATGAATCTTAAACTATGGGGATAGACTGCAGAAACATATAAATAACATATATCGCTTCCGGTGAAATCATAACTTATTGAATCATGGGTGATTTCTTTAAATGTTTTTTCTGTATCTTTAGACAATCTATTCACTAAATCGAAACCTAATGCTTCAACATCTTTTTCATGTTTTTCATAATAATTGTAGAAAATAGATTGTACTTTTTCCAATAAGCCAATAAACCCTTTTAAGTATGTTTTGGGATTTTGAATCATCATCAGTAAATTCCATTTGTTAGAAGAATCGATTTTTAATTCATTGATATATTCTAGTGCCTTAGATTCTGTAAAAACTTCTTGATCTTCATCTTTGGTTGGTTTATCATCTTCATCTAGTGTCATTAAAGTTTTTATTATTTTTTTTCTAAATTCTAAATCATCTATATCAGTGAGGCTTTTTAAATATTCATGCTCATTTTTATAATCATAAACTGGAAATCCATGGACAAGGATGTTGGTAAAATCATAACTTGAATAAATATCATCATTATAATACTTTTTAATGTCCTCTTTATAATCATTGAGTAAAGAATGCGATTTTTCAACAAATTCTCTATATTCTTCTGAAATAATCTTGATTAAATCATCTTCGAAATTTTTTTGTTCATCAAGAAAATAATAAATACCAGGAAATAAAATATAATCTAAAACCTTACTTGCTTCTTTTTTAAACTCAAACTTCATTGGCTAACACTCTTCTTTCTGATAAATTTTCTCTAATTTCTTCACTATCTTTTTCATCAATATGGTGTAATCTATGATAAAAGAATACAACAACAAGTATGATAATAAAGCCATTTAAAATGAATACAATACCTGGATTTATTATATCATATAAGAAGCCAAAAAGCATCTGTCCAATTGGAATTGCAATGGTACTAAATAATCCTAATACAGTTGATGTTCTGCCCATAAATTCTATCGGTACAATTTTTTGAATGAGTGTACTCACTGATATATTAACCGCGGTAACAAATATACCAATGAAGAAACAAATAAACAGAACATAAGTATAAGATAAAAACCCATTATTAATTGATTTCATTCCAGGATACACACTAAATGAAATAATCATAATCAAAATTCCAATAAACATAAAGCCCTTAATCAAGACATCGCCTAAACGCATCGATTTTAGTTTTTTTGTTAATAACAAAGGCCCGATTATCATTGAAGCTGATAATACAGTTTGTAATAAACCTAAACGAATATCCGATTGTTCAAAGACTCCTTTTACTAAGAATATTAAACCGACCGAAAATAAGGGTGCAATGCTGAAATTAATCACAACAGCAGTTGACATAATGGTTCGTATGGGTTTGGAATTTTTAATAAGAGATAAACCTGCAATAAAATCTTTTTTAAACCCGGCTATTGATCTAGTATTATTTTCACTTTTTGATTTTGGTACGCTTATGAACGATTCGCTAATGGCAGAGAATAAGAAAGATACTGCGTTAATCATTAAAGCAATTAACAAACCAAAGACACCATAGATCATGGCCCCAAAAATCGGTGCCATTAATTGGCCAAATGATACAATCATTGTTCTTAATGAATTCGCTTCTAAGTACTCTTCTTTTTCAACAACACTTGGTAATACAGCTGACATTGATGAGTGGAAGAATATTTCAGTAATTTCTAATAAAACCACAAGCACATATATTAAACCAATAGATAATGTACCATTGGTAAACATATAGAATGCAAAGACACCTAAAATCAAAGCATTAATTGTATCTAGTATAATAATCGATTTTTTCTTATCAAACCAGTCCCCAAATACTCCGGCTAGAGGAGACAGCAATATTCTAGGCAGTATTGATATCGCAAGCATTGAAGCAAATAGTGTTGTTGATTTTGTTAAATCATACACATACAATGACAATACAAACTGTTGAATATTACTGCCCATTAATGAGACAAAGTTTCCAATGATTAAAACCATGTAATTTTTATTTTTTAGAAGTTTTTTGTTCATAAGTCAAACATCCTTTGTAAATTATTATTTTTGTTTAAACTGCTCCCAATATCCATACGGACATATATTATCTAAATATATAACTTCTTTGTGTTTTTCATTTCTAAATTTCATTTGAACTTCCCCCTTATTTATTTAAAACG
>JBKHBS010000042.1:0-9440 GCA_046542225.1 Candidatus Izemoplasmatales bacterium
GAGATATGTTGATGAAGAAATTCAAGAGATTTGATAATAAATTAATCAATATAACCGGTGATTATATTGTGCTTTTTAACAAACACGAAATTAAGAAATCGAACAAATTTACGCGTTTTTTAAATAAATATATATTTAGACCTTTGGGTAAATACATATTCATCCCATTGAAAAAGTTTTTCTATAAGTTTTTTCATACCAAACCCCTTAGCCTTTCATATACACATGTTACGATTTACAATAAAATCAAAATTAAACGTACCAATAAGCGAACACAGGCTATTACGGGTTTAAGTTTTATCTTTATTTGGATTGTGGGATATATTATTTTTTCATTATATCCAGTATTTTATAGTTTGTATTTAAGTTTTTTTAAAGTGAGATTGGGTGTTGATGGATTGCAAACTCAATTTGAAATGTTTAATAATTATCGTGCAGCGTTTCTGTCAGACCCATATTTTGTTGAAATATTAATCAACTATGGTTTATCTATGATACTAAATGTACCAGTAACTATTGTTTTTGCCTTAATTATAGCACTATTAATTAACCAAAATATTCGAGGCAAGGGATTTTGGAGAACCATATTCTTTTTACCCGTTATTATTGCATCGGGACCAGTGATTGGTGAATTGATGAATCAAGGGGCAACAACCCTTCCTTCAATTGATGAGTATCAATTTATCGATATGATTGTGAACAATGTTGGCTCATTTTTAGCCAATCCAATCCAAGCATTATTTGATCAAATTCTTTATGTGCTTTGGTTCGCCGGTATACAAATATTACTATTTTTAGCCGGTTTACAAAAAATTGATAAATCTATATACGAAGCTTCTATGATAGATGGTGCGAGTCCATGGGAGTCTTTTTGGAAGATTACATTGCCTTCGATTAAACCCCTCATAACGATTGCCATTATTTATACAGTAGTTTCAATGAGTGTCTTTAGTTTAAACCCTGTGATACAATATATTAAAACGAAGATGTTAGGCTTAATCACACCAGCAATTACGACTGGATATGGTTATACTGCAGCTTTGTCGTGGATATATTTTGTTGTTATGGCTTTAATCATCGTCATTTTTGTCGGGGCTATCAATATTAGAGGAAGGAAGGCCAATTAAAATGATCAAAATCTCTAATATCAAGAATAGAATTTCTAATTTCACAAAAAAAGAAAAAGGCCAAACGAAATCTCAATTTAAACGTTTCTTATTTGGTATGAAGTTTACTGATGGATACCTTTATAAGCTAGCTATCTATACGATGTTGGTCGGCTTAGGTTATATTTATCTTTACCCAATGCTCTATATGTTATCATATAGCTTTATGACCATGAACGATATTATTGATGTGTCTGTAAACTGGGTGCCTTCAAAAATTACATTTGAAAATTACCGGATTGTATGGCAAGCCATTAACTATCCAAGGGCATTATTGGATGCGGTTATACTTGCTGGAGCGCCTGCACTTTCTGCTACAGTTTCAAGTGCATTGATTGGATTTGGCTTTGCAAAATATGATTTTCCATTTAAAAAAATCTTGATGGCCTTAATGATTTTAACATTCATTATACCACCTCAAATAACAATGATGCCTACATTTAGAATGTATGCTGATTATAATTTACTTGGTTCAATTAGAACTTTTATATACCCTGCAATTTTAGGTCAAGGCTTCAATGGGGCTATATATATTTTGATTTTTTATTCGTTCTTTAAAATGATTCCCAATAGTTTGATGGAGTCAGCACAACTAGATGGTGCTGGACCGATGAAAATATTTACCAAGATAGCCATACCTTTAGCCGTTCCGGCAATTATTATTGTTTTCTTATTTAGTTTTGTGTGGTATTATAATGAAACATATTTATCAGGTCTGTTTTTACGTGGTAGTGACATGTTAACTTTGCCTTTACGTGTTGAGCAGTTTATGGTAAATTATGCAAGTATGTATCCAGAAGGGTCTACTGCAAGAGAATTAATGCAATCAGCGAAATTGGCTGGAAATATATTAGCGATTTTGCCTTTACTTATTTTGTTTTTCTTTACACAAAAATACTTTGTTGAGGCAATTGATAAAACAGGAATTACAGGAGAATAAATATGAAAAAAATTATAGGATTAGTCATTATAATGTTGTTATCAATTTCAATATTAAGTTGTCAAGAAGTTATCACTACTGAAGAAACGACTGATTCGATAACAACAGAAACACCTACAACAAATATAGAAACAACAGAAACACCAAGCACTGAGACACCAACAACAAGTGAACCTTATGATAATCGTGGCTTAGTTGCTGATGAATGTCAAAGCATAGATAATATTGATGATTGGCAACCTGTGTGGTGCGATGAGTTTGATGTGGATGGTTTACCAAGCGATGAGCACTGGGCATATGATGTCGGTGGCGACGGTTGGGGAAACAACGAATTACAATATTATACTGATGCTGATTTAGACAATGCCTTTGTCGAAGATGGAATTTTGAATATCAAAGCCATTAAAGAAGACTTTGGTGGGAATGAGTATACTTCAGCTAGACTAGTGACCAAGTATAGAGGTGACTGGGAATATGGGAGAATTCAAGTAAGAGCGAAATTACCTGAGGGTAGAGGCTTATGGCCGGCTATCTGGATGCTTCCGACCGATTGGTCATATGGCGGATGGCCATATAGTGGTGAAATTGATATTATGGAGTACGTGGGTTATGATCCAGATACAATCCATGGAACCATACACACCGGGGCATATAACCATGGTTTAGGAACACAAATTGGATATAGTAAAACTGTTCCAACTGCTGAAGAAGAGTTCCACGTATATGAAATGATTTGGGAACCATCAAGTATTAAATTATTTATTGATGGCGAACAGTTTGCGGTTTTTGGTTATAATCCAGATATTAATATAGATATTAAAAATAGTGATGCTTGGCCTTTTGATCAACCATTCCACCTTATTTTAAACTTAGCGGTTGGTGGAAATTGGGGGGGCGCTGAGGGAATCGATGATTCTATTTTCCCTCAATCATTCCAAATTGATTATGTGAGAGTTTTCCAAAAAGATTATGCAGGCATGGACCAAGAACCACCTACGAAACCTACAAGATTGGTTTTACAAGACCGTGCTTATAATTCTGTTCGATTTAAATGGGACCGGTCTGAGGATGATGTTTTAGTATCACATTACAATATTTTTGTCGACAATCAATTGGTTGATTCAACAACTTTAAATGCAATTAGAATTCATGATTTACAACCAAATACAACTTATGATGTCTATATTCAAGCAGAGGACTTTAATGGTAATCGTTCTGATTTTGCTCAAATGACAGTCACAACAGAAGATGTTCCTCTAGCCCAAGGCATTATTCAGGCTGAGGATTATGATGAGGCCTCAGGCATTAACACAGAACCATCTGAGGATGATGATGGAACATTAAATGTTGGTTGGATAGATGATGGCGATTATATGGTTTATCTCTTAAAAGTAGAAGAACCTGGAGACTATAGAATGAACCTACGGGTTGCAAGTGAAAGTGAAGGGGGAACCGTTGAGTTATATACCTTAAATCGTTTTCCTTTATTTACATTAAGTTTTGATGCAACAGGTGGATGGCAAACATGGGAAACAGTAACAAGTGATGTTTTTACTTTACAAGAAGGTGTTTTCGCATTTAGAATTTTTGCTGAATCTGGCGGATTTAATTTTAATTATTTTGAAATAGAAAGAGTTGAATAATGGTCACTATAAAAGATATATCTAAGAAATCTGGTGTAAGCATTGCAACAGTTTCTAAAGCTTTAAATGATTATCCTGATATCTCTCAAAAAACGAAGGTATTAATTCAAAATTTAGCCAAAGATATGGGTTATGTTCCTAATTCTTCAGCGCGTTCTTTAAAAACACACCAATCATTTACTATTGGTATCATTTTTGAAGACATTACAAACTATGGATTACAACATCCATTGTTTTCTAAGGTTTTAGAAAGTTATAAAAAATTTGTTGAAACAAGAGGCTATGACATAATGTTTCTTGCTAAAAACATGGGCAAGCAACAAGGCTCATATTTACAACATTCAATGAGAAAACAAGTCGATGCAATATTGGTTTTATGTGAAGATTTTAACAGCGAAGAAATGATTGAATTGTATAAGTCTAAAATTCCAACCGTCGTCATTGATTACATCGTACCAACAGCAGTGACTGTTACATCAAATAATGATCAAGGCATGGAACAAGGTGTCAAGTTTTTATGTGATTTAGGCCATAAAAAGATTGCACATATCTATGGAGATAGACACACATACATTGGTGGACAAAGAAAATTAGCTTTTGAAAATTCTTTAGAAAAATATCATTTGCCTTTGATTGATGAGTTTTTAGTTTCAGGTGAATATTTTTCAAAAGAAGATGGATATCAAGCCATGCAAAAGTTATTGGTCTTGGATGAACAACCAACTGCTGTATTTTGTGCCTCAGATATGTTAGCCATTGGGGCTATACAAGCAATTAAAGACTCTGGAAAAAAAGTACCAGAAGATTATTCTATTGTTGGATTTGATGGGGTAGACATTGGACAACTGATATCTCCAAGATTAACAACCATTCGACAAGATGCTAGAAAAATGGGCGAAATAGCCGCAAGAAAAACATTTCAATTTTTTGATAATCCTGATAATAATCAAAAAGGTGATGTCATCACAGTTGATACATATTTAATCAATGGTGAATCAACAAGAGTACTTAAAGATTAGAGGAGAATAACGACATGAAGAAAAAACTATCAATAGATTTTAGAAAAACACCTCGATTAGACCCTGAAATATGGAATATCGCTGTGGGAGAAAAATGGGCCAACAATGAAGCCCAACAATACACAGATATAAAAGAAAATATATTTTTTAATGATCAAGGTTTAGTCCTTCAAGCGACCTTAAGAGATAATATCATTAGAAGTGCTCGTATCCATACAAAAGATAAATTTTATTTTCAGTATGGCAAAGGCGAAATTGTCGCAAAAGTCCCAAGCGGAAAAGGCACATGGCCAGCTTTATGGATGATGCCACAATTTAATGAATATGGCCGTTGGCCTAGAAGTGGTGAAATCGATATAATGGAACACACTGGCAATCAAAAAGATTTATTGTACTTGTGTATTCATACAGAAAAATATAATCATATTAGAAAAGACCAATATTTTTATACCGTAAAGAAAGATAATATTGCTGATCAATTTCACACTTATGGATTTGAGTGGACAGAAAACGAAATCACTTATTATATTGACGGTGTTAAGGAACATACATATGTAAGAGGTGAGGACGATAAAGATTCATCCCATGAAGGCTGGCCTTTTGATCAACCCTTTTACCTGATTATGAATTTAGCCATTGGTGGAACTCTTGGTGGCGAAATTGATATGAATATGTTTCCCCAACAGTTTGTCATTCAATCAATTCATATTGAAGAACAATAGATTAGGTAAATTATGAAGAATATAGATAAAGATAATAAAAATAATTTTATTAATAATTTAATATCTCAAATGACTTTACAAGAAAAAATAGGGCAACTTTACCAAGCGCCCTTTTATTCTGATGTCATTACAGGACATAGCTTTGACTCTAGTCAAACCAAACAGCGCATTAAAGATGGGTTGGTTGGGTCGGTTTTAAGTGTTCATGATGAAACAGTCATTCGCAAATTGCAAGAAACAGCTGTTGAAGAAAGCAGACTAGGTATTCCTTTGTTTTTTGCCTTTGATGTTATTCATGGGTATAGGACTTCTTTTCCAATAAATTTAGGCCTTTCAAATACATGGGATCCATCCTTGATAAAAAAAATATCACAAGCAGTTGCCTATGAGACATCTCATCGTGGCTTACATTTAACCTTTTCGCCCATGTTGGATATCGTGAGAGATCCAAGGTGGGGTCGTGTCATGGAAAGTAATGGTGAAGACCCATATTTATCGAGTGTTTTAAGTAAAGCATATGTTGAAGGATACCAACAAAATGATCTATCTAACAAAAACTCAGTTGCAGCTTGTGCCAAACATTTTATTGGATATGGACAAGTTGAAGCAGGTAGAGAATACAATACAGTAGATTTATCTAAACGCGTGCTCTATAATATGTATTTGCCGCCTTTTAAAGCTGCAATAGAATCAAATGTCTCTATGGTAATGACTTCATTTAATACTGTGTTTGATTTACCCGCAACTGCCAATAAGTATTTATTAAAAGATATTTTAAGAGATGAATTAAGGTTTAAAGGTGTGGTCATTTCAGACTACACATCGACTGAAGAAATCATCAATCATAAGGTCGCGGAAGATTTAAAAGATGTTGCCAACCAATGTTTTAATGCTGGATTAGACCATGAGATGGTTTCTGAGTCTTACATTAAACATCTCCATGATTTGGTCAAAGAAGGAAAAGTTTTAGAAGAAGAAATTAATCAGGCAGCCATGAGAATCTTAAATTTAAAATATGATTTAGGCTTGTTTGATCATCCATATGGATATTTATATGAAAACAGCCAACAATATCTTTTGAATCAAGAGACAATAAATTTATCAAGAGAAGCGGCAGAAAAAAGTATTGTCATGCTAAAAAATAATGATGTTTTACCAATTTCTAAAGACAAAAAAATTGTCTTATGTGGTCCTTATATTGATTCAAAAGATGTATTAGGAGAATGGGCTGCTTTATGCAAGAAAGATGATGTCACAACCATTAAAGAAGCCTTTATAAAAAATCAATATCCTTATTTTCACGATGATGATTTAGACAATATTAAAAGTGCTGATTTGATTGTAATGGCTTTAGGTGAACCCGGTTCACATGCTGGTGAAGGCAATAGTAAAGCCAATATTCACCTAGATGAAAGTCAAAAGGCATATTTTGATGCTGTAAGAGAAACGAATCCAAATATTGTTTTAATTGTATTTGCTGGAAGACCTTTAATAATGACTCATTATCATAAACATGCTCAAGCAATTTTATATGCATATCAACCAGGTATGGAATCTGGTCATGCGATTTATAATTTATTGACAGGCAAACGAAGTCCTAGTGGTAAGTTAACCATGACTTTCCCAAATCATGAGGGGCAAATTCCAATTTACTATAATCATTATCCAACTGGAAGACCTTTTGATCAAGAAAGACCAAGTTATCGATATAATACTAGGTACATTGATTGTCCTAATGAACCTCTTTATCCTTTTGGTTATGGAATGTCTTATGGTCAGTTTAAATATAAAGATATAGAAATTGATAAACAAATTCTTAAAAAATATGATAAACTAAATGTAAAAGTAACCGTTGAAAACGATAGCCAGTATGCGGTTGATGAAATTGTTCAGTGTTATATTGAAGCGGTAAGCTATAGTGTTTCAAGACCAGTGAACGAATTAAAATCATTTAAAAGAGTTACATTTAAACCATTTGAAAAGAAAGTTATTGTATTTGTCTTGTCAATTGATGACTTTAGCGCTTATAATTTAAATATGCAATGGACTGCAGAAGAAAGACATTATTTGGTGAAGGTGGGTCCAAACTCAAGAGACTTGATTGAGGAAAGATTAAAAGTGGTGGACGATCGCTCTTAAGGAGAAGGTTATGATTTATCATGTTTATATTTATCAAAAAAAAATGACTGAGGATTTAATTGAAATTTTTGAAAAACTATCAAATAATACGGATATTATATCAATCAATGATTCCTTGTTAAAAATTTCAATGGTTTTATCTGCTGATGAAGATTTGATAGATTTTAAGATGATTCATGCATCCATTGTCAGTGATTTTAACACGGATACAAAATTACTTTATATACGAGATAAGGTATTGAGTTATCTATCTGAAGATGTCATTTTAGAAAATATCAATATCATGAATCATAAGGCTTACGACATCACAGGTTTTATTATAGAACTAGGACATTATCGTAATATAAGAGATTATCTAAAAAGACAATTTGTTGAATTATTAGGTCAAGAATACATTAAAACAATACTAATGATTGCAAAATCAAATATGAATTTTTCAATCACGGCTAAAAAATTATTTCTACATCGAAACTCATTAAATTATCGTTTAGATAAAATAAAAAGTAAAACAGATATCAATGTGAAAACATTTAGAGGTTTAAGGGCTTTTGTCAATATTTTTGATGAATAATTTGTGCACTTTGACCATAGATATTATCTCATTTAAAACGTATAATATAATCAAAAATAAATAGGAGAGTGGTTTAATGGCTACATTAACATTTAAGAATATTAAAAAGATTTATACTCCAGGTGATCCACCTGCGGTTGTTGATTTTAATTTAGAAATTAAAGATAAGGAATTTGTTGTATTCGTAGGACCATCAGGTTGTGGTAAATCAACAACTTTAAGAATGGTTGCTGGACTAGAAGAAATTACTGAGGGTAATTTATACATTGATGATGTTTTAGTCAATGATGTTGCCCCCAAAAACAGAAATATTGCCATGGTTTTTCAATCATATGCCTTATACCCACATATGACTGTCTATAATAATATGGCTTTTGGTTTAAAACTTCGAAAAGAACCAAAAGATATGATTGATGAAAAAGTTAGAAATGCAGCTGCTATACTTGGTTTAACTGAATATCTAGAACGTAAACCTAAAGCTTTATCAGGTGGACAAAGACAACGTGTGGCTTTGGGTCGTGCGATTGTTAGAAATGCTAAGGTATTCTTAATGGATGAACCATTATCAAACCTTGATGCAAAATTGCGTGTTCAAATGCGTGGAGAAATTATTAAACTTCATAAAAAAATTGAAACAACTACAATTTATGTTACCCATGATCAAATTGAAGCAATGACAATGGCGAGTAGAATTGTTGTTATGAAAGATGGTTATATCCAACAAGTTGGCGCGCCTAAGGATATTTACGACTATCCAGACAATGTATTTGTTGGTGGTTTTATTGGAACACCGCCGATGAATTTCATTGAAGGTAAAATCGATGAAGAAGGTGTTTTTACATCTGAAGGTATAAAAGTTCAAGCGTCTAAGAAACATATCAAATTACTTAAAGATAAGAATTTCTTAGATAAAGATATTATTTTAGGGATACGTCCAGAAGACCTTTATGATGATGAAAAATCAAAGGAAAAATACAAGGATTCAGTTGTTAAATTTACTGTGGATGTCGCTGAACTTTTAGGTTCTGAAACAAGTGTTTTTGCAAAAGCAGGAAATAACGATGTAACCGCAATGATTGATGCGAGAGCTGATATTCAAATAGGTGATGATTTATATCTTGCACTTAATATGGAGAAAGCACATTTCTTTGATCCAGAAACTAAACAAAGAATTAAAAAATAAAACATTAAAAAAACAAAGTCTCCTTTTTAGGGAGACTTTTTTTATATTTTGTTGTTT
>JBKHBS010000002.1:0-91622 GCA_046542225.1 Candidatus Izemoplasmatales bacterium
ACAGCAGTCATTCTAATTTCTTTAACTTCAACAGTTTTTTGATGTTTTCTAGCTTCTTTCGCTTTCTTTTGTTGCTCATAACGATATTTGCTATAGTCCATCAATTTACATACTGGTGGTTTTGCATTAGGCGCAACTAAAACTAAGTCAAGGTTTTTTTCTCTTGCGATTTCATTGGCCTTTTGACTTGAAATTTCTCCATATTGCGTTCCGTCTGCTCCAATTAATAAGACTGTCCTATAACGAATTTCCTCGTTGATTGGCGTTGTCTCTTGTTTAACTGGTTTTTTATTTGGATATCTAATATTAACACCTCCATGTTATAAATAAAAAGTGGGTACATATAGCACCCACTGATAACATGTCTTATACATATTATTATATTAGCGTCAACCTATTGATACATCAATCAGGTGAGAAGTGGGTACCTCTGCTTTCTAAATTTAAACCGATAGTATTATAGTATATATATGTGTCTTTGTCAACTATTTTTTCTTATGGCCGTTTTTTTTATTTTTAAAATAATTTTCTTTATTGACTTGATAACTTCTAGCGATTGCAAGTGAGTCTTTAGGTACATTTTTATTTAATGTTGATCCAGCAGCTATTGTTGCATTGTCATCAATAACGATTGGCGCGATTAAATTCGCATTACATCCAACAAAAACGTCATTGCCTATTTTGGTTTTATATTTATTAACCCCATCATAGTTCACTGTAATTGATCCACAGCCAAAGTTTACATTGTCTCCTATTTCAGCGTCGCCAAGATAGGCTAAGTGACTTGCTTTAAAGCCATCACCAGTGCTTGTTTTTTTGATTTCAACAAAGTTTCCAATACGATTATTTGGCCCTACATGGGCACCATCTCTTAAATGAGCAAAGGGTCCAATGGTCGTATTTTCCTTGACTTCAGAATTGAATATCAAGGAATGTTGAATTTTTACATTTTGACCAATGATAGAATTGTGTATCTCAGTAGATGTCCCTATAACAGCATTCTTTTTAATGACTGAGTTACCTGTAATCACACAGTTTGGTGCGATTGTTACATTTTCTTCAATGCAAACATTATCACCTATAGTAATGGTGTCTGGGTTAATCATAGCAACACCTGACTTCATGATTTTTTTATTAATTTCATGACGTAGGATTGCTTCAGCTTGACTTAAAGCATATAAATCATTTATCCCCATGGCTTTAAATGATTTTTTTAGAAGATAGGTTGAAATGGTTTTGTTTTCTGATTTAAGAACTTTAACAATATCCGTTAAATAATACTCATTTTGTGCATTATTATTGGATATTTTATCTAAAGCATCAAACAGTAATTTGTTATCAACAATGTATATTCCAGTATTAATTTCCTGAATTAATTTTTGTTCTTGACTGGCATCCTTTTCTTCTACAATTGCTTCTAACTCACCATTAGACTTAATGATACGACCATAACCTTCTGGTTCATCAAGAATGGTCGATACAACTGTCAGATCGTTATCATTATTTTCATGGAAAGCCATGGCGTTTTTAATGACTATCTCATCAATCAGTGGCATATCACCTGGTAAAATAATAGTACAACCATCTTCATTGATTAAATCTCTCGCCATTAAAACAGCATGACCTGTTCCTAATTGTTCTTCTTGAACTGCATAAGTTACCCGTGAATTCAATATTTCTTTAATCACTTCTTTTTTATGTCCGACAACAGTAATTAATTCATCAATTGCTGTTGATTTATATAAATTTTCAACGATGTAAGCAATCATTGGTTTTTTTAACAAAGGATAAGCACACTTTGGTAAGTCTGTTTTCATTCTCGTGCCTTTACCGGCAGCTAAGATAACCGCATACTTCTTCATATTATGATTCTTCCTTTGCGACTTCTTCGATTGTTTTTTTAACTTCATCAATGATTTTATCGACCAATTTTTCTGTGCGGGCAGAAACAGAAACTCTAATCAATGGTTCTGTCCCACTTGGACGTACTAAAATCTTACCTTCGTCTCCTAATCTTCTCGTATATTTATTAACAACATCTTTAACTTTAATGCTATTGACAATACTCTTATCAACGTCGCGAATATTCACAAGTTTTCCAGGATAATATGAAACTTGTTGTTTTAAATTCGATATAGGTAGTTTATAGTAATTTAAGACTTTTATTAGGAAAGCAGCGTTTAAAACCCCATCACCGGTAATTGATAATCTTTTATTAATAATATGTCCTGAGTTTTCTCCACCAAGAACCCCATCATTTTCATCAATGGCTTTAGAAATATATTTGTCACCAACATCAGTTTGAATGACATCAATATTTTTTTCAGTTAACCCTTGAACAATGCCGATATTACACATTTTACTTAAAACAACAAACTTATTTTTAAGTTTTTTATGTGCCTTTAAATAGCTTGCAAATAAATAAATAATAAAATCACCGTCGATGACTTCACCTTGATTATCCACAACCAGTAAACGATCAGCGTCACCATCAAATGCTATTCCTAAATCACAAGATTCATCAATCACCTTTTTCTGTAAAGCCCTTAAATCAGTAGACCCACATTTTTCATTGATATTGGTTCCATTTGGATTGTTACCAATAACTATTAAATCATTCGTTATTTTTTTAAAGACAGTTTCAGCAGTCTTAACGGCTGCACCGTTGGCTAAATCCAGACAAATTTTAAACGAAGTTTTTTTAAGAAGTCCCGTAAAAGCTTTTAAATATTTATCCATTGGGTCTTTAAATTCTTTCTCTGAACCCTTTGTTTCAGCCTTATCAATACTCAATTCTTTATCGATGGCTTGTTCTAACAATGTTTCTTGTTTAGAATCTATTTTTTTACCATTTTCAAAGATTTTAATACCATTGTCATAATATGGATTGTGACTGGCCGTTACCATAATGCCATGTGTTTTTTTCTTAAATGAGAAAAACGCAAGCACTGGTGTTGGAAACATACCTAAATCATGAACATCGTATCCAGATTCCATTAAACCTTTTTTAATATCTTTAACAATTGCTTCGCCTGAAAGCCTTGTATCTCTAGCAATAAACACAGGTTTTTTGTTCTTTTTAATGAGTTTAATACCCTTCCCAATATAATATCCAATTTTCTTGTCAAGTATGACTTCTGCCTTGGTTCTTATACCATCTGTTCCGAAATAATTCATATAATCTCCCCTATTCTTTAAATTATTCTACTGTTGCTGATTTTGCTAAATTCCTTGGTTTATCAATATCAACACCTAAATCAAGTGCTTTATAATAAGCAATTAATTGGGCTGGAATGACTGTAATGAGTGGACTCAATAAACGATGAACATCCATCAAAACAATATCATCATTACCTTTTGAAGTGTTGTCTAAACTGATTACCAAAGGTTTGGCTTCTCTTGCCTTAGCTTCCTCTAAATTTGATCTAGTATTATTATTAATATGGTCTTGTGAAATAATTGCTATAACAGGTACATCTTTTTCAATTAAAGCCATTGGTCCGTGTTTTAATTCACCTGCAGCAAGACCATCAGTGTGTATATAAGTTATTTCCTTTAGTTTTAAAGCTGCTTCTAAACAAACAAAATAATCTAATCCTCTACCAATGTAAAAGCAGTGCTCACCTTTTATTGTTTGTTGTACGACTTCACCGATATAATCACGCTTATCAACGATATTTTCCATGGCCACAGCGGCCCTAGACATTTCAGACACCAAGTCTAGACTATGTTGTATAGATAGAGTGTTTGCTAGTATCGCAAGTACTGCAAGTTGACCTACATAAGCTTTTGTTGAAGCAACAGCTATCTCTGTACCTGCATAAATGTTTAATGTCTCATCGGCTTCTCTTGCTAAAGTAGAGGTAGGAACATTGGTGATTGACAATGTCTTAAAACCTTGTTCTTTAACATTAAGCAAACATGATCTTAGGTCAGCAGTTTCGCCAGATTGCGATATTAAAACGAACAAAGACTTTGGTTCAATTAAAGGTTCGTTATATGCAAACTCACTTGCTATAAATACTTCTGCTGGTATCTTGGCTATTTCTTCAAAGTAAACTTTGCCAATAAGTCCGGCATGATATGAGGTTCCAGCCGCTAAAATATATACACGGTTTATATCATGAAACATTGACTTAATATCTGGACTTACCCTAAGTTTATTATCGACCATGTATTCACTCATGATTTTTCTTACTACGGCTGGCTGTTCAGAAATTTCTTTAAGCATATAATGTTCAAAACCAGCTTTATCTAATTCATCAGTTACAAAGTCCATAGGATGTTTTTCTGGTTTTTCTATTTTTAAGCCTATGGTATCAAAAATTTCAAAATTGAATTTATCTTTGATTCTCTCCACAATAATAACGCTATTATCTTCTAATAAATAATAGTTATCTGCATAGTTAACAAAAGCCAATACATCTGAACCTAAAACAATACCTTTATCGGATTCTCCGATTAATAAGGGCGATTTGTTTTTAACAGCATAAATTCTTTCGGGATCATTGGTATCAATGATTAGTAGTGCATATGACCCTTCTAATAAAGAAATAGTTTTTCTTATGGCTTCTACTACTGATATATTTTTAGCAAACTCTTCAATTAAATTAACAATGACTTCTGTATCTGTTTCACTTCTAAATGTATAGTCATGTAAGTATTTATAGACCAATTCTTTGTGGTTATCAATCACGCCATTATGAACAATTACAAACCGTTGGCTCATTGAATAATGAGGATGTGTATTTTCATGATTCGCTATACCGTGTGTGGCCCATCTTGTATGTCCAATGGCTAAGTGATTGTTTTTGGGATATTGATTTCCATTTAATAATCTAGCAACTCTACCTGTGTCTTTATTTGTAATAAAGGATGATTTTTTAGAATCATAATAAGTAATTCCACAAGAATCATAGCCCCTATACTCTAATCTCTCTAAACCTTTTATAACCACATCAGACGCTTTTTCCTGTCCGATATAACCGACAATTCCGCACATTTATATTTCCTCCTGAGTCTTTCATTATAATTATATCAAATAAATGCATTACAAACAATTTATTGCCCTAAAAAAAGATTGTATATCTAACAATCTTTTTTTTGCATTACTATTATATAACTAATTATCAAAAAATGTAACAAAATTAGAAAAATTAATATGCTTTTTTCTTGGTAATAATAGCCATTGATATCAACCATGATTTTTTCCGTTATATTTTTCAAGTCTTTGGGCATATTATAACTTGTAATCTCAACTGCCCAAAATATCAATAATGGCAATAAGCCAAATAAAAAATGATTAATTATCGTTAATAAAGTCAGGGTCAGGACAAAATATTGAATCAGTTGTAAGAATAGCAAAGATGAAACCTTTATATAGATAATATGATCAATAACATATGGTGTAAAGTAATAAACGATCAAAATTATAGTGAGTAAAACGCATATCAATAATATAGCAATCATCCAAATGCCTGTGACTAACCTGGCCATTAGGTATTTATATTTAGTCTTTTTTGAATAAACTGAGTAGATCATAAGTGCTTGGTTTTTATGGCCACCTAAAACCATCCCAATATATATACTTATAAATACCAATATAAATTCAATCATCATAAAACTTTCATTTAAAAAATCATTTTGGAAATCTTTTCTAAAACCATCAAGATAAGCGTACCCTTCCATAACCTGAGCATTATATAAGGAACTGAGCATAATGACAATCAATAAGAAGAAAATGATTGTGACGTTGATTTTAGATAGTAAAAAATCCATTTGCAAGTCAATGTAGTCTTTCATTCGATCATTCCTTGATTAAACTTATATATGATTTTTCTTTTTGTATTAAATTTTTCAGGATGATGTGTGGATATAATGACTAAATATTCTTTAGATAATTGGGTAATTCTTTTAATTAAATGTTTTTGTGATGTAAAATCTAACCCAACCAATGGTTCATCTAAAATAATAATTTTAGGGTTGTTCAGTAGAGCTTGGATAATATTGACTTTCTGCTTCATACCATTGGATAAGGTCTTAATGGGTTTATCTATTTTATGTTTGATTTGAAACATGTCTAAATAGACATCCAACTCATTTTTTAAAAAATCATTGTATAGGTGTTTGATTCTACCAATACAAATTAGAAATTCATATATGGTCATAAAATCTGGCATCACATAGTTTTCTGGTGCATAACCGATCCTATATTTCTTTTTAATCACTTTGCCTTTATAAGCCACATGGTTCATAATACACTTAATAAGTGTTGATTTCCCTGACCCGTTTTCCCCAGTAATGATATTTAATACACCTGAATTAAAGACTGTATTAATTGATTGTAAGGCTTTTGTATGATGATAATGCTTGGTTAAATCATGAATAGTGATATTGATAGGTTTGGATGTCGTATAGGTCATTGTATAAGTCACTCACATGACTATAAAAGAGATAATCATCAATAATATAGTCATAAAGATTGCCATTGTATTCATAGCTTATCATCATAGGAAAACGATTCAAATGATTATATGTATTTAAATAATTCATAGGAATAAATAATGCAGTGTTATGTGTAAAAGAAAAAGCTTTAGGAGCGGGAAAATCAGATACTATAGATTGATAGCCGGGAATGATTTCTTCTAATGTTTTCAGATGGTTTAGGTGATTATAAACAATTTTAGCATCATTGAGATTCAAATGCATCTTTTCATTTAAAAGATCAATAGATAACAAATTGATGTTTTGACCTGTTTGATTGATGAGTTCAATATAGATGCCGATGATCTGGTCTTGATCATGAATGGAATACATTCTAGAATAGTCAATATGATTTGATCCACTTATTTCATGGAACAATAAGTTAATATCTCCCAATTCTAATGTTAAACTTTCATCATTGTTATAGTCAATAATCATATTTGAATTCAACATACCGAGTTTTAAACCCAAAGTATAAACGTCATCAAAGTTTATTTCCAAATAAAACAAGTAATAAGTCTTATTTTGGTAAGTGACCCTTTGTTTTTGGTTTTTAATCTTTGCTATTTGAATGGCTAATTGGTCCTTTTCTGATTCGATTCTTGCATCAACTATATTTTCTTTTCTAGTAAAAAATGTGTTTTCTTCACTGATATAAATGGGTATATCAATGGTTTCTCCCTTGGTCATAATTCTAGCATAATCTTTTTTGATGGATAATATTTCAACCATGTCAATGTGATCTTTATCCTTTAATAAAATCATGATTCCAGAAATTAGAATGTAAGAACCAATCACCACAAAAAATATCTTTTTCATTAGACGGTAGACTTTATGATTTCATAATATTCTGTCATGACAGTGAAGGTCTCCCATCCACCTTGCTTAACCCGACCCCAAAAGAAATAATAACTACCCACACCATTATTGATTTCTCCGGTACCTCTTGTCACAATACTGACATAAGTTAAGGGGTCAACTAAGATATTAAAGTTAAAAGATTCTTTGCTTGTTTTTGTGGTAGTTGTAGAGATACTTGCCTTTATATTTGCATCAACAGACCCTTTAAATTTCTTACTCTTGCCTGAACCTGATACCTTGATAGATCCAGAAGCTGATATTTGTGTTTTAGATTCTTCTTTAGTTTCTAATTCAATTTCATATTTTATCGGTGTCATGCCTGTGTTAAAGATTTTAATTTTTGTTTCGGCGATGAAATCTAACGGTTCATTCTTATTTACAACATGAAGCCGCCAACCGAACATTTTACGTTTCTTGGTCTTCTTATAATAATCTTTATAATCAGACTTACTATAATCTTTAAGCATGATAACATCATCTTCTTCAAAGATGATTTCCTGATAGTTGGTATATTCTTCTGCAGAAACACCATCAATCATTAAAACTATTGCCAATGTAGTCAATATCAATAATACAAATTTTTTCATTAAAAAACCTCCCTTTTTACATACATACTACTTAAGAGAGGTTAGAATTCTTTAATTATATATCCAGAGGATTTTCTTTAAAATAGGCCATGGCATCTTCATAGCCTAAATCATAACGTTTCTTTGATTGTTCGTTATCAAAGTTTAAAACAGCTCCTAAAGATTTTTTATGTTTAATTTCTATCAGTTTGATACCAGGAAATTTTTTAGGATTAAAACGAAGTATTTTCTGTAAGTTCACAACAATCACTGTATCACATCCCGCCTCTACCAGTGGTTTAATAGGAAAATTATCATACAAACCACCATCAAAGGTTTGATGTCCATTCATACTAACAGCTGGAAACACAAAAGGAATGGAACATGAGGCAATGATTTGTTTGTTGATGTCTTCTTTATCTTGTTTATGTAAGGGAGAATAAATAACCTTTTTATCGCCCCTTAAATAATGTGAAAAAGATGACTTTAATATCCCTAAGGTGCCTTCATCTGGTAATCCAGCAGGGGCCAAAGTGACATAGACTTCGACATCTCTAAGATTTTTAATAATTAGTTTTTCGTCTAACATGTCTTCTAAATCTTTAATATCAGTAAGGCCGTTTTTAACAAAACTAAAATCACGTGCCCTAATTTTTTTCATCAAGTTATCAATGTAATTAAAATTTTCTTTAGGAAATTCGACCCAAATCTTTTTCACTTCATCAATGGAAGTTGTCGCCAGTAAACTGGCATTAACTGCACCGATACTCGTGCCTGAAAAAGCTTCAATTTTATCATAGTAACCTAGTTCTTCAAGGGCTTTACATACACCAACTTGGTAAGCGCCTCTTGAACCTCCGCCTGATAAACAAAGTCCTAATTTATTCATCATTTCACCTCTAATACATTAATTTTTCTTGGTTTTGGTAACTGGCTTTAATCACGCCACCACCCAAACATATTTCGTCTTGATAAAAGACTGCGGCTTGACCTGGTGTTACAGCTTTAATTGGGTGATTTGAAATCACCTCTACATCGGTGTCGTTGATCCAATGTATCACAACGGTTTGATCCTTTTGTCGATACCTGAATTTTGCTTGGCATTCTAATTGACCAACAAATTTTTCTTTGGAAATCCAATGAACATCTTCAACAATCACTCTATTGGCAAAAAGCAAGGGGTGATTCTTACCTTGTCCAACAATCAAGGCATTTCTTTTAATATCCTTACCAACAACAAACCATGGTGCATTTGAATAGTCTTTATGGCCACCTATTTCTAAGCCTTTTCTTTGTCCAATGGTATAATACATTAAACCATCGTGTTGGCCAATGACATCACCTTCAGTGGTTTCAATATTGCCAGGTTTTGTAAAAATATAATTTTTTAAGAAAGCTTTAAAATCTCTTTCACCAATGAAACAGATACCGGTAGAATCTTTTTTGTCAAAGGTCGGTATCTTTTGTTCTTTAGCGATTCTTCTAACCTCACTTTTTTCTAATTCACCCACTGGAAATAATGAGTGGGCCAATTGTTCTTGTGATAAATGTGATAAGAAGTAACTTTGATCTTTGTTTTTATCTAAGCCGCGCAATAAAAAATGTTCACCATCTTTTGTTCTGCGTCTGGCATAATGTCCATAAGCATAAAAATCTGCGCCAAGAGATTTGGCAACCTCTTGAAAACCAGCAAACTTAACATATTTATTACATAGGATATCTGGATTTGGTGTCCTGTTTTTTTTATATTCTTCGATAAAATAGGTAAAGACATAATCCCAATATTCCTTAACAAAATCATGGCGGTATAATTCAATGCCTAAATGTTTTGCAATGGCTTTAGCGTCTAGATAATCTTGTTCTTGAGGACAAGGATCACTTGGATCATTTGGGTTTCCTAAGATATCATTGTTTGCTGCAGAATCCCAATTCCTCATAAATAAGCCAATGACTTCATAGCCTTGTTCTTTTAATAAATAAGCACTAACTGCTGAATCAACGCCACCACTTAAGCCTACAACAACTTTCTTCTTTTTCATGATCTTTTCACATCCGATGGTATTCGATAATCACTTCTTGGTGACAAACCATAATCAAAAACTTTAGGTGTATCTGGACTTGCTGTACGCTTGAATTGTTGAGAATAAAAGCGATTAAAGAAATTTTCAACATAATCATCAATTTTCTTTTCTGTTAAATCAAAAACTGATTTTAGTAAAAATTTAATTCTTTCTTTACTGTCACCACAATTTAAGAAACGATAAAGAATAAAATCATTGATTTCATACTTACCAATAATGCTTTCAGTTTCTTGGTTTGCCGTTAATTCTGGTGTAATCGGTGTATCTAGAATGTCATATAAACAAGCCTTAACATCATCTTCAAAAACATAATCAGCATAGGCCTTTATCATAAATTTAACCACAGTTTTAGGAATGCCTCCATTGACATTATACATTGACATTTGATCCCCGTTATAAGTCGACCATCCTAAGGCAATTTCTGATAAATCACCAGTGCCTAAAACAATGGCATTTTCCTTATTGGCCATGTTCATTAAGACCATGGTTCTGGCTCTTGCTTGGGTATTTTCATAGGTCAAATCTTCAGTTTGTCCATCATGACCCAATAGGTCTAAATGATTTTTAACATGTTCTTTCAAATCAATTTGTTGACTTGAAACACCCAATAAATCCATTAATTTTTTTGCATTTTCATTGGTTCTTTCTGAAGTGTGTAAGGCGGGTAAGGTATAAGCCATAATGCCTTTTCTATCTAAACCAAGGTAATCAAAAGCATTGACGGCGACCAATAAGGCAAGTGAAGAATCTAATCCGCCACTAATGCCAACAACAAGCTTTTTTATGCCAATATGAGATATGCGTTTAGACAAACCAAACTCTTGTATGGATGCTATTTTCTTAAAGTTATCATAAATATCTTTCGTTGGCACAAAAGGCAAAGGGTCCATTGGGTATGAAAACTCAAAATCTTCTTTTTCTTCTAAATGAAATTCAACGTCCTGATATTGAAATTTATATTTTAAAATAGAATCCCTAAAGCTTGAATTTGAACGTCTTTCATAGGCAAGTCTTTCCATATCTAAATCAACATATAAAATGGATGTTTCAAGAGAAAAGACATTGACTTCTTTAATGAGTCTTGCGTTATTGGCAACGATATTATGTCCAGAAAAAACAGTTTCTGAACTCGATTCACTGGCGCCTGCAGAACAATAAGCATATATGCCAGAGTTTTTACGTGAATGTTCTAAAACAGAGTTTCTTCGAACGGCCTCTTTACCAACAGTTTCATTTGATGCTGAAATATTAAAGATTATATTGGCACCATTAACACTTAAAAGATTACCTGGTGAAATGGTTGCCCACATGTCTTCACATACTTCTATACCAAATTTAATGTCTTGGAAATTAAAAACAAGATGACCAAAAGGAATATCCATGTCTAAATAGTTGATGCTTTTTATTTTGTCAACAGCGTCAAACCCACTGTTAAACCAACGCTTTTCGTAAAATTCTTTAGCGTTTGGTAAATAAAACTTTGGTACAAGGCCTAAAATCTTATCGCCTTGTATAACCACGGCTGTATTTAAAACCATTTCTTCTACCAAAAGAGGCATACCAAAAATCACAATGCCTTTAAAAGGATTGTTTTTTAAGAAGTATTGGACGGCTTCATCATTATCTGCAAATAAACTATTTTGAAAAAAAAGATCTCCACAAGTATAGCCAGTGGTCGCAAGTTCAGGAAAGACAGCAATTGAACTTGGGTTATCTTTTAATGCTTTTAGCATTTGTTTGATATTAAATTTTGGGTTGCCAACTTCTAATTTAGGCGAAATAAGTGATACTTTCATAAATCCTTTATACATTAGCCATTACCTCAATATAAGTCATTTTTCATAATATAGTGATACACTTCTTCATCAACATAACTTGGATCCAATGTTTCTCTAAACAAGGTTGATGAAATACTCGATTGATAATTTTTTAAAATAATAAAATGATCCTTATATTTTTTTAACAAGGGTATTTTATTAATTGTTTTCTCTACATTTTCATTGTTTCTATTCACAACTATAAATTTAAAATCACTGAGTAACTTATCGGCATTTATCCAGTGATTCAAGTGTAATAAATTATCTGCACCCAATACAAAAGCAATGTCTTGATTGGGATATTGTTTTTTGATTCTCAAAAGACTTTGATAAGTGCCTAAAAATTGATCGTCTTCAGTTTCAATTTTTGAAACACATGCCTTATCAAGATCCTTAATCAATATTTTCAACATGTCGACTCGATAATCGTCTTCAATTAAACTAGCTTTTGAATATTTTTTTGAGACAGGCAAAAATATGAATTTATCCAACTTGACTGATTCATCAATTAAATGATAAATTTCTCTATGTGCTAGGGTTGGTGGGTTAAATGCGCCGCCAAATACAACAATCATACAAGCCTCCTCTATTCATTTTATCACAATAAATTAGCATTTAAAAGGGAATTGTCACTTTAAATAAAATGCTTATATGATATACTTAAATGGGAGGTTATTATGGATAAAAACAATGCTTATATCATTGAATTTGCAAAAAAAATACTTAATGTACCCTCACCAAGTGGTTATACACATCAAGTGATTAAAACCATTGAGGATGAGGCTAAAGAACTCGGTTATGAGACAAGACAAACAAAGAAAGGTAATTTAATCATTGATATCATAGGCAAGGGTGAATATACCTTAGGTTTAAGTGCCCACGTAGATACCCTTGGCGCAATGGTTCGAAGCATCACTTCTGATGGTGAACTAAAGTTTACGACTATTGGTGGGCCGATATGGCCAACCTTAGACGGAGAATACTGCACCATCCATACAAGGGATAATAATGACTTTGAAGGCACTTTTCTTTCAACCAGTCCTTCTAGCCATGTTTATAAAAAAGCTGGCTCAGAGACTAGAAATCCTGAAAATATGGTGGTTAGAATTGATGAGGTTGTTAAATCAAAAAAGGATGTTGAAAACTTAGGCATTAGACCTGGTGATTTTATCTTCTTTGATCCTAAAACAACCATTACAAAATCTGGCTATATCAAAAGTAGATTCTTAGATGATAAAATTTCTGTTGCTATTATCTTTGGATTATTAAAACATTTAAAAGAAGAAAATATCCAACCAAAACAAAATTTAAAAATCATTATTTCTACTTATGAAGAAGTGGGCCATGGTGCCTCATACATACCTGAGTTAGATGAACTTATTGCCGTTGATATGGGCTGTATAGGGGAAGACTTGTCTTGTACAGAACATGATGTTTCAATTTGTGCAAAAGATTCTTCTGGACCTTATGATTATGGAATTATTTCTAGACTTGTTGAAATTTCTAAAAAAGAAAAACTTAATTATGTGACTGATATCTATCCATTTTATGGTTCTGATGTTTCAGCCGCTTATCGTGGTGGAACAGACTTTAGAGGTGGGTTAATTGGACCAGGTGTCCATGCTTCGCATGGTATGGAACGTACCCATATTGACGCCATTGACAGTACCTTTAAACTCTTATTAAATTATTTAAAGGCCTAAAAAATTAGGCCTTTTCTTTTTATAATTTTGTAAATTCTTCAAACGCTTGAGGTAGGTCAGTTTTGACACTAATTGGTTCTTCTGTGATAGGATGTGTGAACTCCACTTGTAAATTATGTAGTAACAATCTATCAACTGCATATTTATTTTGGTTGTAGTATTTATCTCCAACAATTGGGAAATCGAAATGTGCCAAATGAACTCTAATTTGGTGGGTAATTTTATTCTTAACTTTGATGTCTAACATTGAGAAGTTCTTCCATTCTTCGACAACTTTATACATTGTTTCACAATCTTTTCCACTTTCTGAAACTTCTCTTAAATTTGATTCTGATTTTTTACCAATTGGCAAACATATATTGAACTCTTTTTCAGGAACTTCACCATCAACGATTGCTTTATACTTGAAAACAACTTCATTGTCCAATTTATCACTTAATAAGAACTTAATGAATTTATGTTTGACAAGCATGACGATACCTGATGTATCTGTATCTAAACGATTGATAAAATGCAATTTTGACTGAATTTTGTTTTGTTTATAATGATGGATGATGGCATTGGCCAAGGTGTCTTTTTGATGTCTTTTAGAAATCATCATTTTCATGTCGACAGGCTTGTTGACAATTAAAATTTGATCATCCTCATAAACAATATCCAATGGTAAGTCTTGAGGTAAGATTTTTTCCATGTCCTCATCTTTAATGTGGAAATGAATTTTATCCCCTTTTCTTACTGTATCTTTTCGTGATTTAATCTTATTGTTCACATAAATTTTATAGTATTTTTCATCACGTTCTAAGATACTTGTTGGTATGTGATTCTCTTTTATAAATCGTTGGATTGTTTCAGGTTTTTTTACTTTATAAATAAGTTCCATAATTGTCTCTATAGTCTATGTTGATAAACTATAAATCCCTTCTTTCTATAATTATATTTGCTATTAAAAATTATACCATAATTGAGTTAATAAAGCCATCTCTATTTACAGTAATCATGAATTATTAAACGTTTTTGTATACTTTCGCAATTTGTTTCTTTTCTTCTTCAATGGTAATGAAACGATTATAGAGTTTTCTAATCAAATCATGATTAAAAGGATAAATTTGTTGATCGATTCTTGAACGAAGGTGTAAGGTTTCTTTTGCTAGTATTTTCGTTATTTCTTCACTGTATTCCATTTGTTTGGAATGGGTTTTAAATTCATGGATATCAACCACACGATAAGAAAAATCACTGTCTACTCGTAAATCCAAATCATAATCAATATACTTTATGGCTTCTTCATCAATGAGTGCTGGTGAAGCCATGTTGCAATAAAAGGTTATTTTTTTCTTTTTCAAAATAGCAATCACATTGTACCAGTGATGTTTAAAAAAGAATGATACTGATGGTTCTCTTGTATACCAAAAACGTCCATTTGCTTCAACAACTTTGGTTCTTTTGTTGGCCACAACAATGTAATCATCATTGTTTTCAATCACTGTCTCATTTTTCCAAATTCGATGTAATTGTTGGTTATGTTTATAACTTTGAATAATGATGTCATCTCCAATATTAACGCGCATATTTCCACCTACTCTTCTAAAAGCCAATCTTCACCTTTTAATGTTTCAGGTTCAGTCTTTGAGAGATTTAAGTAATCCAATTGACCCAATACTTCATAGACCATAATGGCCACAGTATTGGCAAGATTAAGTGAACGTATCTTATCATTCATTGGTAAACGAATGCATGTATCTAAATGATCTCTTAAAATGGTTTTAGGAATACCAGTGGATTCCCTACCAAAGATAAGATAAATATCTTTATCTGCTTTTTTAAAATCAAAAGCTTTTGGCGGTTTTTTTCCATATCTTGTGATAAAGAAATATGTGCCATCATTTTTATTTAGAAAGTCTTGAAAATCATCGTATACAAAATAATTAACATTGTTTAAGTAATTAACCGCTACTCTTTTTAGATATTTAGGATCTAATTTAAATCCTAAAGGTTTGATAAGGTGTAAATAAACATCAGTCCCAGCACATGTTCGCATAATATTGCCGGTGTTTTGTGGGATTTCAGGCTGAAATAAAACGACATTTACACTCATTTTTTCATCTTCCTGTGTAATTTTTTCTTTTCAATAGCGATTTTTTCTTTATATTTTTTCTTATAACCTGGTTTTACTTTTTTTGGTTTTTTTACTTTTTGTTTGGCCAAACGATCAAGTTCGTTTTCTTTCCAATCTTTTGAATCACGTTTATTTCTCTGTCTAGCATCGACAATTTGCTTGTCTTTGATTTCCTTATAAGTAGAATTTATACCAAGGCGTTCAAGTTTATCCAAATATTGGTTGTCATTGAACGCATAGATTGAAATGGCTTGTCCATCCATATTCACTCGACCGGTTCTACCGGTTCTATGAATATAAAATTCAAGATCATTTGGTAATTCATAATTAATAATATGAGAAACACCAATGATATCAATACCTCTTGCCAATATATCTGTGGCAACAATGTATTGGAAATCCAACTGATTAATTCTTTGTATCAGTTGTTTTCTTTTCCTATAAGGCATACCACCATGGAACAAGCAAGCATTTTCACCTTGGTTGACCAATAGATTATAGACTTCTTCAGCAGATTCTTTTTTATTACAAAAAATAATCGCTAAATAAGGGTTCACTGCTGAAATAATCTCTTTTAAAACAACTTGACGATCTCTTTCTCTTGATTTGATAAAGTAATGATCAATGTTTAAATTTGATATTTCTTCTGGGTGAACATTTATCGTGATTGGATTTTCTAAATATTTTTTTAAAAATGGTGTGAAACGTTCAGGAATGGTTGCTGAAAAAACCATTTTTTTAGCCGATGTTGAGACATTGGCTAAGTTGGATAATTCTTCAACAAAATTTTCATCTAAAGCCATGTCTGCTTCATCAATGACAAAGTACTTGGCTTGATGTATTTTTAAAACATTTTCCTTAAAGACAAGATCATGGATTCTACCAGGTGTTCCAATCACAATATCTGCTTGACGGTTGCCTAGTTTTTCTATAATTTGGTCTCTATCACTACCACCCGTGATTAAATCAACTTTAATTTCATTGGGTGAATATTCAGTCAATTCCTTAAGGAAACGATGGATTTGTGTTGCAAGTTCTCTTGTTGGTGCTAAAATAACGGCTTGTACGTAGTCAACATTTTCTTCCAAACGATCTAGGATTGGCAACAAGAATGCATGTGTTTTTCCTGAACCGGTTTTTGCTTCTACGATTAGATTTCGATTTTGTTTGTCTAGCTCATACACTTTTTCTTGAACATCTGTCAGTTCTGAAAAATGAATGTCAGCCAACGCTTCATTCAAATAAGTCTTTCTAAATTTTTTCATAAGATACCTTCTTTGTATTTTTCTCATAACTATTATATAATAGAAAAGGTTTAAAGTAAACGAATAAGAGGTAAAACATGATTGTACGAGACATTCGCCCACGTGGTTTTTGTAAAGGCGTTCACTTTGCAATAGAGAAAGTTAAAGAAGTCCTAAAATCCGATGCATATCCTAAGCCAGTCTATATCTTAGGATACATTGTTCATAATAAACATGTTGTTGATGAGTTAACTGAATTAGGGGCCATTACACTAGATGATCACTTAAAAACAAGGATGGACCTTATTGAGAAAATAGATTCAGGTACCATAGTGATTTCTGCCCATGGCACCCCCATTGATGTCATCAATAAAATCAATGAAAAAGGTTTGACCTTAGTTGACGGGACTTGTCAAGATGTCTATGTAACTCATGACTTAATTAAGGCTTATTTAGACAAGGGATATCGTGTCATCTATATCGGTAAAAAAGGCCACCCAGAGACCAATGCATCTTTATCGCTAGGTGATCAGGTATATTTGATTGAAAATGCTTCCGATGTTGAAGATTTAGACATTGAAGAACCCATATTTGTAACCAATCAAACAACCTATAGCATCAAAGATATCTTTAATGTTCATATGGCATTAAAAGACAAATATGATGATATTATTATTACTGAAGAAATATGCAATGCAACCCGCATTAGACAAAACGCAATCATCTCGTCGAATAAAGATGTTGATTTGTGTTATATTGTTGGTGATCCAAGATCCAACAACTCAAAAAACTTGGCAAAACTATCAAGAGAAATGACCAATACCAAAACATTTTTAATCCAATCGGTTAAAGATATCAATCCAGAAGATTTACAAGATGTTAAAGTTGTGTCTGTCTCTTCTGGTGCTTCTACACCCGAATATCTAACCAAAGAAGTCATTGGTTTTTTAAAAAACTATTCCAAGGAGAATTAAGACTTTATTTTTTAAGACTTTTAGTTTATAATGTTAATGTTTAATACAGAGATTAATTGAGGTGAAATAATGGCTAATCAAAAGAAACAAGCAAAAGAGGAAATCAAAACTTACAACCCAACCAAAAGTAAATTTGGTAAATTTGTTTTACTGATCCTAGCAATTGGTATGTTCTTAGGAATGTTACTGGCAGCTATTTGGTCAATGGTTGATGTATTAGTTGGATAAGAAAAGCACTTCTTTATGAAGTGCCTTTTTTTTAACTTCTTATCAGTAATTCTTTGGCGATATCTCTTGCAGCATTTGTTACAGCATCTGCACTCATCATTTTAGCAATCTCTTCTACACGCTCATCATAATTTAAGTATTTAACAGATATCTTGGTTTTATCATCAATGATATCTTTTTTAATGCATATATGGTGTATACCTTCTGCAACAACTTGAGGGATATGGGTGATTGAAATCACTTGAGCAAACTTGGCAGTTTGAGAAATCTTGCGACCAATCTGCTTGGCAATATAACCACTAATACCCGTATCAATTTCATCAAAAATAATCGTTGGTATTTTTTGGCTTTTGGCAAATATGGTTTTAAAAGTTAACATAACTCGACTCATTTCACCACCACTGGCTGTTCTAGACAAGGGTTTTAGTGGCTCACCTTTATTGGTTGAAATTAAAAAGTCTACCCGATCAACCCCATCGCCTTTAAAAATATCTCGATTGAATTTATCTTTGAATTCAAAATCTTCAAATTGAATTTTGAAATCCGCATGTTTAATCTCAAGTTCTTTTAAGGTTTCAATGATTTCCGTGGTTATTTTTTCTGCAATGGTCTTTCTTAAATTAGACAATTGCTTGGCTTGGTCAACGAGTTTTTCATATGTATCTTCTACTTGTTTTTCCTTGCTTAAAATCAAATCATCATAGTTCTCTATTTCATCAATAAGATCTGTTAACTCTTCTTGATAAATGACCAATTCTTCAATTGTTTTTTGATATTTCTTTTGGATTTTTTCCAAGTCATTGATGCGTTCATTCATAGTTTCTAGTTCACTAGGATCATAATCCAAGGAATCTTGTTTGTCTTCAATTTCATCATTGATATCTTTTAATTCATAATATAGGTTATTGATGCGCTCACTGATATCTTTGATATCTTTTGTGGTCTCAGAAATTTCTTCAATATTATTTTTTATATGATATAGGTTTTCCAATAAGCCTTGATCATTGATGATTGAATAAGATTCGGCTAAATTATAATTAATTTTATCAATGTTGTTTAAGACATTGACTTTTTCATTTAAGTCTTCTAGTTCTCCAACAGACAATTCTAAGTCAGACAGTTCTTTTAACTGAAATTGATACAAATCCAATTCCTGAAGACTTTGTTGGCGCTTGTTCTTTAGGTTGTCATAAGCTTTAATAGCATCTATATAGGCGTTTAAATGATTCCTATAAGATTCTAAGTACTCACTGACCTTATCTTTTCTAAAATTATCGATCAGTTTTAAGTATTGTTCAGGATGAACCAGTTGCGTGGTGTCAAATTGCGAATGTATATCAGCTAAATAACTCGACATTTCACTGACAAGTTTTAAGGTCACTCTTTGGTTATTAATCTTAATAACATTTTGATTATCTTTTGAAATTGTTCTAGACAAGGTAATGTCTTCATCATAATCAATTTCATGATGATCTAAAAGATTCTTTAAGTTTTTGCCCTCAATGGTGAATACGCCTTCAACCATGGCCTCTTCAGCATTGGAACGGATCATTGATTTATCGGCTCTTTCACCCAGCAACAAAGAAATTGCATCAATAATAATACTTTTACCAGCACCAGTCTCACCTGTAAGAACGGTCATACCAGAGTAAAAGTCTAATTCTAAATCATCAATAATTGCAAAATGTTTTATTTTGAGTTTCTTTAACATAAGTACCGCCTTTTAACCAAGGATTCTTTTGATAATACTATCCTCATCTAAGTGATATTTTTTATAAATTTCTTTTTGGCTCCCGTGTTCAATGAATTCATCAGGTAAAGCCAATATTTTTACATCCATTTCTAAATCATGGTCAGATAAAAATTCTAGAATCGATGAACCAAGACCAGAAATTTTTGTTACATCTTCTAAAACATAGGTTTTTAAGTTTGTTTTTACAATATCCTTAAGCATCTTTTCATCCATGGGTTTGATGAACAGGGCATTATAAAGGTTTATTTTGAGTTGGTGTTTATCGATATGGGTTTTCATCCGGGTAAAATTGTCCCCATAGGCAATTAAATTCACTTGACCATCATTTGGATACGCTTTCCAAGTTGCTTTTGTAATGGCTTCATAAGGCTCATTATTGTAAAGGGCTGTTTTATTCTTTGAATACCTAATGGCCACGGATTGTTTGGCCTGATTAAATGCATAGTCTAACAATTGCCAGGCTTCAACGGCATTGGATGGTTGGATAATTTCAATGTTTGGAATATGTTTTAAGAAGGCAATGTCATAAATGCCTTGATGAGTATCCCCATCAGCGCCAACGATGCCTGCCCTATCAACACCAATAACTATTTTTAGTTTTTGTCTTGTTAAATCATGAACAATTTGATCATAAGCTCTTTGTAAGAATGAAGAATAGATAGGAAGAAAGACATCGTTCTCTTCAGATAAAGCAGCTGAAAAACAAACAGAGAAGGCCTCACAGATACCGACATCTATAATTCTATCTGGATAAGCTTCTTCAAAGGCAGAGAATCCTGATCCAATAATCATTGCTGGGACAATCACTTTTAATTTGTCATTATCTTTTGCATGGTTCAGAACATAGTCTGATACAATATTACTCCATGTCGTGAGATTTTCTTTATTTTTTACAATGGGTAAGCCTGTTTCAACATCAAAAGCTTTAACGCCATGCCAAGTTCCAAATTGATCTTTTTCAGAATGTTCATAGCCTTTACCCTTGGTTGTTACCACATGTAAGACAACTGGTTTCTTTCTATTTTTTGCAATTTCTAAAAATTTAATCAAAGATTTGATATCATGACCATCAATGGGTCCATAATAAGAAAAACCTAATTCATCAAAAATTGTGATGTTATTGGCAAAGCCACGAATGGTATTGGCAAGTCTAATTTTAATATTATAAATAAACTTAGGCCATTTGCGTTTTGATTTTCTGGCAAAGGCATAGAATTTTGAACTTCTCATTTTATTTAATAATTTGTTTAATCGACCAACATTTTTAGATATTGATCGGTCATTATCATTCAAGACAATGATTGGTTTAAGGCCTGAATGTCCTAAAAAGTTTAAGGCTTCAAATGATAAACCACTATTGAGTGACCCATCGCCAACGACTGCTATATTGCTATAGTTTTCTCCTTTTTCTTGTCTAGAGATTTCAAAACCACTTATGGCAGCTATGGCCGTTGATGAATGGCCTGCTTCCCAATGATCATGAACAGACTCAGTGCGCTTTTGATAGCCAGATAAACCTTCAAATTGTCTTAGGGTTTTAAAGTCTTTGGCTCTTCCCGTTAATATTTTATGGATATAACTTTGATGTCCAACATCAAATACAATCCGGTCAACGGGTGAGTTAAAGACTCTATGTATGGCTAGTGTTAATTCAACAACACCAAGATTTGATGCTAAGTGACCACCAGTTTTTGATATATTTTCAATAAGAAAAGAACGAATCTCTTGAGATAATTCGTTGAGTTCTTTTATTGATAAGTCTTTTAAAAATTGAGGGTCTTTAATGTCTAAAAGATTCATCTTATTCTTGATTGAAATCCTCTAATTGGTCTTCATTCATTAATTTAACGATGACTTTTTCTGCTTCTTTTAATTCTTTATGACATTGTTTTGCAAGTTCAATACCCTCGTTATATAATTTTACAGATTCATCTAGGCTTTTATCTCCAGATTCTAAGTCTTTAACTAATGATTCTAGTTTTTCTAAATTTTCTTCAAAACTTGGTTTACTCATGATTTGTCCCTTTCATATCGATAATTTCACATTGAATTTCACCATCATGCATTTGGACATCTAAACGTTGTGATTTTTTGATGTCATGGATGGATTTTTTGATTTCATGATTTTGTTTAACCAATGAATATCCTTTGGTCATAATTGACAAAGGATTAACATATTCTAAGTTCTCAGCCAACCTAGCAAACTGATGTTGTTTTCTTTCTAATATATGTTTATAGGTTGATTGTATGTTTTTATCCAATTGATTTAACTCATTATACTTTTGTTTAATCAAAGCCTTTGGATTGTTTTTGATTAGACGATCATAAACGTGATTAAAGGTTAGTTCTTGGGTTTGAATGATTCTAAGTGGTTGTTTAAAAATTTGACTTGTCACTAAGTTTTTATATTTAGACAATTTGCTTTGATATTTATTTGTCAATAAAGCATTGAGCTTTGATTGGTGAATTTTAATGGTAGATTCAATGTCTTTATGGTGTGGAACAACAAGTTCAGCTGCATGTGATGGGGTCGATGCCCTTTTGTCTGCGACAAAATCAGCAATGGTAAAATCAGTTTCATGTCCCACTGCGGATATAATGGGTATTTTCGAATTGAATATTGCTCTAGCGACTGTTTCTTCATTAAAGGGCCAAAGATCTTCAATGGATCCACCACCACGACCGACAATTAAGCAATCGCATAAGGCATCTTGATTGGCCTTTTGAATTTGGTGTATGATTTCACCTTTTGCTAAAACACCTTGAACACTGGCTGGATAAAGGATGATTTTTGTCATGGGGAAACGTGTGCCTATGACATTGATAATATCTCTTACAGCCGCACCTGTTTTTGAAGTGATGACACCAACAGTTTGTGGAAGTTTTGGCAGAGGCTGTTTATGAGACTCTTCAAATAAACCTTCTTTTTCTAGGTCTTTCTTTAACTTCTCGTAGGCCATATACAAGTCGCCAATGCCATCTAAGTCCATCTTGGTGATATAGACTTGATAATTACCGTAGGGTTCATATACAGAAACATAACCTTGAATGATGATTTTATCACCATCTTTAGGTTTGAAGTTCAAAGCGCTTGTATGACTGGAAAACATCACAGCTGAAACTTGTGATTTGTCATCCTTTAAAGTTAAATATAAGTGTCCTCGAGAATGACGTTTAAAATTAGAAATCTCAGCTTTTAATAAAATAGACTGCAATTCTGAATCAGAATCTAATTTAAATTTCAGATACCGATTGAGTGCTGTAACCGTTAAATATCTAGGCATCGTTTTCACCCAAACTGTCTACGATGTTTTGCAATAAACGATTGTTAAATTTTTTTGCTTGGTCATCTTCTAAGTTTGAGTATTTTTTTGTTAATTCTAAGGCTTCATTCATCACGATTTCTTTTGGTTGATTGAGGTATACAAGTTCGTAAACAGCATATCTTATGATGGCTAAATCAACATAGTTTAAACGTGAAATTGACCAATCAAATAAATTCTGGTCAATAATATCATCTATTTCTTCAATATGTAAGGAAAAATCTTCATATATATTGAGCAAGTCTTGGTCATACTGATCAAAGTCTTGTTCTGGATTGATACTTCCAGCATAGATGATTTTTATGAGTTCTTCTCTCAATAGTTTTCTATTCATATCATAATCATGTGGGTTAACACATATCCTTTCTAAGTATTCTATTTTAGTATTCTTGACCTTAATATTTTACCATAGTTTTAATCGATATAAAAGATAATCAAACCATTTATTCTTGATTAAGATTTTCTGTATGACCAGAATAATCACCCTTGACCAAGAAAATCTTTTTACTTTCTAAATCTGTCTTTTTTAGAGTCTGATCTTTATGGTTATAGATGATGTCTTTTACCTTGTTTTGAATCCAAGGTAAGATTGGTTTCATGTATTGTTTATCATAAACATTATGATCAATCATCAGCAATTGGTTTTTATCATAAATGGATAAATCTTTAAGGTTTTCAACAAGACCTTCAATACATAAATCAATGGCTTTATCTTTTAAATATCCTTTATCATCTTTAGATAATTTCAAATATGAATCAAGGCTTAATTTAATGATTATTTGATGGTCTTTAATTAGACTCAATCTTCTCATCAAATAATTAAAGGCTTTTTTTGATTCGATGGATTGATTGGAAATCGGTAGAATCCACCTTGAGTGAAATGAAATCTCTTTTAAATCATGTATCAATTGATTGACAATCAAGCGATCAAAGGGCAGGTGAAGTTGGTTTTGGGTTAAAACAGATGCTAGTAAATCTTTATCTTTTAAGATGTCCAAATTATTAAATCCTACATCTATATATTTGACTGTTTTCTGACGCCAATCTTTAATGTAATGATAAGTCAAAGTTATATTTTTATGATTTAATAAATTTTGAATGGTTTGTAAATAGGTATGCCTTATTTCATGGTCGAGTTTAACATTCTTATAAGATAAAATATCTTTTTGATTCTTATTGGTTAAAGCCAACATTTCATGTAATCTTTGTAGAATACTATTGATATCCATGTTTAAAGGATGATAAGTTCCCCGAATCTCACAAATTTGCTTGTATTCAGATCGCAATTTTTGAAGGAGGCGTTCAGGTATTCGCTTATCCCTTGTATCAAGTAAAATATAAAATAAATGATCGGCTTGAAAAAACAAATCATCTATGTGATGGTTTGAGTATTTATGTAAATTCCGTTTGAATTCTTCAATAAAGGCTTGGTAAGCTTGGCGTGTTTTTTTTGCAATCAACTCATGATGATTGTCTATATCAATAATCATCAGGCTGGTTGATTCATCGGCTTTTAATTGAGTGAGTTGAAGTTTTTTGTCTTGATGATTGTCATATGCCAATAAAACATACAAGTCATTGTCTATTGGATGGGTCATCAAGCTGATGAAATCATCTTTAAACTGACAATGAATTTTTTCTTGGTGGTATAAGTCGTCTATATAAATCATTGGCTCTAGGTTTTTTTGAAATTGATTAAAATCAAGGATGGTTTCATCAAATTTTAAGATGGTTTTGGCTTTTTCATTTAACATATAAACCTGATTTTGACTGATTCTAATCAAACCATAATCAGTTTTTGATAAGAGTTCTTTGATAGATATAAATTGATTGTGCTCTTTTTTTCTGATATGAAAGTCATTTAATTTATCCATCAGTAAATGTTTTGATAAGATGGTGAGTTTTTTTGCCAGATCAAATTGATTTTCAGAGACATAGGTTAACAAAAATCTTTGCTGATCTAAGGATTCTACCATTATATAATCCACAGTCTCTTCAACAAAAATAAAGTTTTCAATCATTTCTTTTGGGTAACTTTGTTTATATTGTTGGGATAATATATCATCAGTAATGAGATGATTGTTTTCAATTGTTTTTTCTAACAATAAATCCTTAGAGAAGTGATATATATGTAATTCTGCGTTTTTCACTTCTAAATAGACCAATTTTTTAAATGCATTGGTTTGATTTAAGTCTATGAATAAGTCACGGATGACTTCTCTTTCTTTTTGATAAATTTTATGTTTTTTTAAATGTTTTAAAATCACCTTAAAATAGTCAAAGTCATCAAAATCAATGATTTCTCTTTGCTTTAAAATAGAAAGGTAATTGTTGGCTTCAATATATTCTTCTTGATCGATTGTTTTTAGAAAATCAATTGCTGTATTGAAAAAAGATAATTTGACTTGAATGGATTCATGATTTAAGATTTTCTCTTTGTATCGTTTATAAAATTCATAAGCATCATTTTGTCTGTTTAAGGCAAGCGATATTTTAATGAATCGATTTAAATATGATAATTTTCTTTTTGTTTTTATAAAAAAATCTTCGAAGAGTTTCATGGAATCTATATAGTTTTTTTCATAAAATTCTATATCAGATTCTACAAGCATAAAGATATCATTTTCTTTTTGTCTGTCAAATAATAGGGCATGTTCATAGGCTTTTTTTGCGGCTTTTAAATCCTTTGATTGTATATACAATAAGGCTAGTTTTAAATATTTATTGGTTAAGTTTTTACTAGAGATGGTATCTTCTATTTGTTCTAAAGCTTTAATGGCCTTTTCAATTTCATCCAAGCCTTCATAACAAATGGCCAAGTAAAATTGATGGAGGTTCTCTTCTTTTCTTGTCTCAATATATTTTGATTTGGATTTTAAGATGTTTTCTAAAGATTTAAAATCTTCTATGATTAAAAGAATTTCAATGTATAAATCATGTAATTTTAATATGTCCTTATGATTAACCAAATGGGTATCATTTTTTATCTGATTTAAATAATTTAAGGCTTCTTGATACTTTTTTTCTTCAAGAAAAGTTTTAAAGGTGCTTTCAACTTCATGCATGTTTAAAAGACCATCTGGTTTTAATGGTATCTTGTCTTGATGAATTTTTCTTTCTAGTTCTTCCATTGGTAGACCTCAGTCAGATTATCGACAATTTCTTTGGTTTTTAAATTGATGATTTCTATATCAATTTTTTCGCTTTCAACAAAAATTCTGGCATAAGAAGGAAATCCATGTGACCTTGAATAAGAGAGTGCCCCGGGATTCAACAATATTAGTTTATTTTTCTTTGTTAATAAAGGCTGGTGGGTATGTCCAAAACAGCAAAGATCCATTTTTAATAAGTTAGCTTTTTTTATGAGTCGGTTTAATCCAAACTTTACAAAATATTGGTGGCCGTGGGTAAAATAAAACCAATGGTTTTTAATCTTTTTAGAAATATCTAAAGGTAATTTTGGAGCAAAAGGATAATTTCCTTTTACTGATAGGATATGATTTTTTTCTAAAAAATCTAAATCAAATCCTGAATCACCAGTACAAAAAATCTGCTCAACATCTCTTTCAAAATCAAGCATTTGATTGTAAGCGTCTTTATCACCATGGGTATCAGAAAAAACCAATATTTTCATTCTCTATATCCTCTATTAATTTTTCAATAGCCTTTGCTCGATGGGAATGTTTGTTTTTCTCTTCAATAGTCATCTCTGCCAAAGTTTTATCCATATCTTTGATATAAAACAAGGGATCATAACCAAAGCCTTGGTTACCTCTTGGTTGCTTTAAAATTTCACCTTTTAATTCACCACGATAATATCTTGGTTCATAGCCAGGTATTAACAAACAAATAACAGTGACAAACTGTGCATTCCGATTGTTTTGATCTTTTAATTTATCTAATAACAATTGATTGTTTGATCGGTCTGTCATTTCTTTTGAAAAACGCTTTGAGCGCACACCAAGTTCATTAGGAAGTGCTTGAACCTCCAGACCCGAATCATCAGCAAGACATGGTCTTTTAAGCATTCTAAAGACTGTATCTGCTTTGACATAAGCGTTGCCTTTAAATGTATCTTCATTTTCTTCTATATATTCAATTGGTAAAACTTCTTTGTAAGGAATCAATTTGTAGTCTTTTAGTTTATCTTGATATTCTTTAATTTTGCCAGGATTATCACTGACAATTATAAATTCTTTCATGATACAAAAAAAGTTAAGAATTATCTTAACTTAACTTTTTTCCCATTGAGCCATTTGGTAAACTTTTTAATGTCGTCATTATGACCAACAAGTAACAACTCATCCTCTTCTTCAAAATTTTCTTTCGAGTTTGGAATCTTAATTTTATCATCTCTTCTAATTGCGACAATATTCACGTTAAAGTTTTTACGAATATCGAGGTCTAATAAGTTATTACCAATCACTTTATGTGTTGCTTTAATGGTGATAAAAGAGTAGTCTTTATCCAATTCAAAGTAATCTAAGAAACTATTGGAAACCAATACTTTTGCAAGTCGAATACCAGTTGATCTTTCTGGCCAAATTAAGTGTTCATGATCAATGCCGAGTTTTTCAACCACCTTTGCATGGTATTCACTTTGAATTTTTACAAAAACTTCTTTAACACCTAAATCTTTTAAGATTAAAGTGGTTAAAATTGAATCATCAACATCCATACCGGTTGCGACGACAACTTTATCATAATTACTAATACCAACTTGTCTTAATGCCTCTACATCAGTTGCATCTAAACAAACGGTATTGGTTAAAGCTTTGGCAACTTTTTCAATTTTTTCGTAATCTTTATCGATGACTAGAACCTCAGCCTCTAATTTAATGAGTTCTTCTACTAATGCACGTCCGAAACGTCCTAATCCTATCACAGCAAATGATTGTTTTGCCATAGTATCACATCCTAACTTATAGTATTTATTATACTTGAAATGTCTATTTTGTCAATTGCTTAAGTTTAATTAGTATAGGCCTATACTTTTTGTTTTCTTTAAGTTATAATATCTATAATAAAAAAACTAAAATAGAGGTGAAGACATGCAAGTAGATTCATTGTTTACCAAGGATTCTGATGAAAAAGTTACAGAAAATCAAAATCAACCAAAAGAAAAACCAAATAATAAAACAAATTTATTGATTCTCTTTATATATGTGTTGTTTATGTTTATAAGTTCTTTACTGGGTTCTTATATCAATAGCAATCATATTGAAAGAACCAAAGACTTATTAGATTACGATTTAACAGCAGATATTACTGAAACAGAGGATGGGTATTTATTGAATTATACAGGAACCATTACCAATAGTTCAGATGAAACCATTGAAGAAGCCTATATGCTTTTTGATTTAAAGAATTCTGAAGGCGAGATATACGAAACAAAATCTTATTTAATCGAGGACTTAGAGGGTTCAGAAACCATCGATATCGATGTTGATTATGAACTTGAAGAAGAGCCTGCAGATATTGAAGAAAGACCATATCATCCTTTATCAGCTGATTTTGCGAATGTCTTTAGTTTCTTAACAACTTTTATTACTGCAATTGCTTTATTTATTGTTAATCGTTCAAATTTCAAGTTTGATTTCAAAAAGTTTAAAGAGGAACCAAAGAAACATTTTACTTATATTTTAACTGGATTTTTAATGCTTTATGCTGCATCTTTCTTAGCCAATATTATTATGACACTTATTGGCGTCACTGAGACAAGTCAAAATGAAATGGCCATTCAAAGACTCTTTAGTCCAAGCATTATCAGCCTTTTATCCCTTTTCTTATTGCTTGTTATTTTCACACCGATTGTTGAAGAAGTTGTCTTTAGAAAGGCATTATACGGTTTATCATACAATGCCTTGGGTGATAAAGGTGCAATCATCATATCAGGTTTAGTCTTTGCATTTTTACATGTAGCAAGTTTTGGAGATTTTATTCAAATCATTCCTTATGCATTTATGGGTCTTACTTTCTCCTATGTCTACTTTTATTCCGGTCGGAATATTTATGTTGTAATTGCCATTCATATGATTAACAATCTCATTCCATATTTACTTTATTCATTAAATATCGTATAAAATCATATACATAAAAGGCGCAAATTCATGCGCCTTCTTTTTTTTATTCCTTTGGAAGGTAAACACTCACACTTGTGCCTTTACCCTCTTCAGATTCTAATTTTATTTGTCCACCTGCGTTCATGACAATATGTTTGACAATGGATAAACCTAGACCAGTTCCACCAGTTGACCGACTTCTGGCCTTATCAATTCGATAAAAACGCTCAAAAATTCTTGATTGTTCATTTTGTGGAATACCAATACCATCATCTTTTATCCGGATGACTTGATGTTTATCTTCTTCAAAAATATCAATCCAAATATTGCCGTCAGACTGTCCATATTTAATGGCATTTTCTACTAAGTTTTTAATCAATTGGAAAAGATCTTTTTCATTAAATTGTATGGTTTCTAAAGTCATATGCTTATGGATTGTTGTGTTTTGTTCTTTTATTAGCATGGATAAATTTTTTAAGACATCATCAATCACTTTATTGGTTTGTACATCGTATTTTTGATGGTGGCTTTCTTTATTTTCAACTTCTGACAATAATAACATGTCCATAACCAAATGACTCATACGATTGGCTTCGTGGTGAATTCTATTGACCAAATCCATGATGGTTTCTTGATCTTTGGTCATGCCTTGGGTAATGAGTTCAGAAGATCCGATAATTGAAGTCAATGGTGATTTTAATTCATGGGATGCGTTGACAAAGAAATCTCTTTTTAGTGTTTCTATTTGCTTAATAGAAGTCACATCAGTAAAAATAATAATCACACTGGCTTCATTGTTCCAATTTTGTTCTAAATAAGTGATGGAAACATTATAGTGTTCATCAGCTTCTTGGATGATTAAATGAGAACTTGTTTTGGATTCATAAGCCTTTTGAATGGCTTCTTGGATATCCTCTTCTCTAAATAAGAACCTAAAGTTTTTATGGAGATTTAAGTCGATGTTAAAACGATATAAGTCTCTTAAATTTTTATTGAGCAAAATGATTTCTTTTTTACTGTTTAAGACACAAATGCCTTGGTGCATATGATCTAGTAAAAAGTCTGTCTTTCTTTTTTCTGATTTAAGGGATGATATATTTTCAGAAATAGACTTATTGATCTTATTGATTTCCTTAATCAGCCCTTTAACTTCTTCAAAACGATCACTGTTAATGATTTCTTTATATTCGCCTTCATTGACATCGATTAATATATTTTTTATGTCTTTTAATGGTTTTAAGGTATGTTTGATTAACACTGAACTAGATATAACAGACAAAATAATAATCAGTGTACCAATCACAACCGATAAACCGATGAAATCATTTAAAAATTTTAAAACAGATGCGGTTGGAATGGCCACCCTTAGGTAATCACCATTATCTAAGCGAATGGCTTGATACATCATATCAATTTTCAAGGTATCAGAATACCTTATATAGGACTCGCCTATGTTTTGTACTTCTGGTCTATTAAGGTGGTTGTCTAGTTCATCAGCTAAAGAATCGGCTAAAACAACACCTGTTTCATCTATAAAGGTTATTCGTAAGTAATCATCAGTAGATTCATACTTGTTGATGATGTCTTGGTAACTTATGTTTGAAGTATCGGTTTCAACAATGTCTAAATAATGACTTAAATTTAATTCAGTGACATTGTTGATAGCATTTCTTGCAATCAGAGTTGCACCAATAATAAAGGCAGTCATGGATATGATAATGATTAATATAAATTCTAAACTTATTCTTCTTCTCATAATTCAAACTTATATCCTGTTCCATGTATGGTTTCAATGATATTTTTTTGTTGGGTTAGTTGATTTAACTTCTTCCTAAGTTCCCTGATATGAACATCGAGTGTCCTTGTTTCACCTACAAAATCATAACCCCAAACAGTATGCATGAGTTCTTCTCTTGATAAGACATTGCCTTGTTGGCTCATTAGGTATTTAAGGAGTTGACTTTGCTTGTTGGTCAATTGCACATCCTGGCCATGATAAGTTAGTCGGTGTTTTTTTGAGTCTAAGGTTAAATGATTGATGGTGACTATATGGTTTTTATCTTCTTTAATGGTTCTTCTTAGTAAAGCTTTGACACGACTGACCAGTTCTAAAACACCAAAGGGTTTAACAAGGTAATCATCTGCGCCAATGTCTAAACCAATCACCCTGTCAAGTTCAGATGATTTAGCAGATACAACCAATATGGGTATATTGTTATAAAATTTTGATTTTTTCAACCGTTTGATGATGTCTAAACCATTGATATCTGGCAACATAATGTCTAAAATAAATAAATCAGGTGTTTTGATTTTTAAGGATTCAAATAAGTCATTTGCATGCTCAAAAAGTTGAATTTCAAACTGGGAATTCTCCAAGGCAATTTTCAAAACATTTTGAATATTTAAATCATCTTCTACAATATAAATCAATGGTTTCATAGTAATCTCCTAATCTTCGATGTGTTTTCCTAGTATAGAAAAAATAACCCATTCTGCTAAATTAACAGCATGGTCGCCAATACGCTCTAAATACTTGGCTACCATCATTAGATATATGGCGTAATCTGCGTCAATTTCATTGTCGCGAATGGCTTGAGCAACTTGATTCTTTATGGTGTAAAAATCTTTGTCTACCAAATCATCTTTTTCAACGACTTTACGAGCAATGGATAAGTCTTGGTTTACAAAAGATTCTAATGCAAGCTTAATCATATTTTCACTTACATCTACCATATTTTTTGTTTCTTTAACGGTAAAGATTTCATCATTTTTTTCCATAAAAACAGTTAATTTTGCAATATCAACAGCATGGTCGCCAATTCTTTCTAAATCGGTGATCATCTTTAAAATCGAAGTAATCAATCTCAAATCTTTAGCAACCGGTTGTTCGCGTAAAATAATCCGCATGCATTCTCTTTCAATTGCATACTCCATTTCATTGACTTCTTCATCTTTCTTTATCAGTTTTTCAGCCATTTCAGAATTCATGTCTAAAAAATATTTTAATGATGCGTGGATATGCTTTGTGACTAAATCACCCATTTTAATCAATGAGATCTTTAATTCCTCTAATTCTTGGTCAAAGCGTGTACGGTATGTCATAATGCCTCCTCTTAATTATATATGATTATTTATTTTTATTCAATTGTTTATCATTAACCGAAACGTCCGGTGATATAATCTTCAGTTTGTTTTTCTTTTGGATTAGAAAAAATAATATCAGTCGGTCCATATTCGATGATTTCACCCATCAAAAAGAAGGCTGTTTCATCAGAAATACGGGCCGCTTGTTGCATGGAATGGGTCACAATCACAATGGCATAATTTTCTTTTAATTCATTGATCAACTCTTCGATTTTTAATGTCGCAATAGGATCTAATGCACTTGTCGGTTCATCCATTAAGATGACCTCAGGTTCCATTGCAATGGCTCTGGCGATGCATAAACGTTGTTGCTGGCCACCAGATAGTTCTAAGGCACTTTCTTTTAACCTATCCTTTGCTTCTTCCCAAAGAGCCGCTCTTTTTAAAGAGACCTCAACGATTTCATCCAGTTGTTTTTTATTTTTAATGCCCTGACAACGGGGTCCATAAACAACGTTATCATAGATACTCATCGGAAAAGGATTTGGTTTTTGAAAAACCATACCCACTTTGGTTCTTAGAGTAATCACATCATAATTCTTTTCATAGATGTTTTTTTGATGGTATAGGATATCTCCATCAATATGACAGCCATCAATTAAATCATTCATACGATTTAAACTTCTAAGAAATGTTGATTTACCACAACCCGAAGGACCAATCAAAGCGGTCACCTTGTTTTTCTTTAAATCAAGGCTGATATTTTTTAAGGCTTGAAATTTTCCGTAGTATAAATCTAAATTTTCTATTGTAAATACATTTTCACTCATTTATATGCTCCTTATGTAAATTTCTTTAAATATCGATTAGAGATTAACTTGACCAAAAGGTTAAGTATCAATACAGTTATCAATATGATTAAGGCGATGGTACTGGCAAGTTCAATATTTGCTGGTTCGTCTGTCATTAATGACCAGATTTGGACCGATAAGGTTGTTGATTTTCCAAAGATTGAAATATCATCTTTGATGGCTGTTCCTATGGCAAATATTAAGGCAGCACTTTCCCCAATAATTCTACCAATTGATAACAAGGTTCCAGTTAATATACCAGGCAAGGCTGAAGGCAATACAACTTTAAAGGTTGTTTGAGTACGGTTGGCACCAAGGGCCAAAGAAGCTGAACGGAGTTCATCAGGTACCACCTTTAAAGATTCTTCTGTTGCCCTAATAATAACGGGTAATAGAATGACTGCTAGGGTTAAGGATCCTGAAATTAAGTTGGCACTGTTTGCTTTTGTGTATTGAATGGTCAAAGGCACAAAGACAGCCAAGCCCATTAAGCCAAAAATAATACTTGGGACACCCGTCAACATTTCAATCATAGACCTTAAGGTGTTGGTTATCCGGTTCTTTTTAGCAATTTCATTTAAATAAATGGCTGTAAATATCCCAACAGGTAAGGCTGCGAGTAGGGTCATGCCAATGACATATAAAGTCGTGATTAAGGAGCCTCTGATACCCCCACCTAATGAAGAAAAGACAATTTCCCTAAAGGTATCCACGTCATTAAGTTCATGAATCATATGTTGTGCTCCATAGATTGTTAATGCAGAATTCTTATCATAAAACTTTATTGAACTAAGAACATGCCCTTCCTTTAAAGAAAATTCTTCATTATTTGAACTATTTTTATCAATCATTTCTTTTAAAGGCGAGTCTTCAGCAATATAAGATACCACAATCATTGGAGAACCACGTCTATCTTCTTTGTCCTTTAATGCAAGCCCCCATTTACTGGAGTAATGATCTTCTTCTGTTAAAAAATCTGGTTTTTCAGTATCTGAAAACTCATTGACTTCCCCAATACCCCCATTATAAAACTGAGCATGATAGTCACTTGTTATTAAGTCTAGGTTTAATAAAGCTGAGCCGTTTTTAAAAATAAAAAAGACAATCATTGATAGAATAAGTACGGCTGTTAAAGCCGCTGAATAAGTAATCGTTTGTAAGAGTCGATCAATTCTTTTACGTTTATTTGACATGGACATTACCAATCCTTCTCTTAGCAAAATTTAGAATGGCGTTTGTCAAGACAATGACAACCATCAAAACAATCCCAACACTAAAACGAATATCATAGTCTAAGCCAATGGTTTCTTTTAAGCCTTGAAGCATGGTTGATGTTAAGGTTGCGGTTGTATCAAGTAAACCAAAACTCGGACCAGATCTTGCATTACCGGCGACTAAAGAAACCGCAGTCGCTTCCCCTAGGGCCCGGCCAATCCCTAGAATGGCTGCGGTGAATATTCCTGATTTTGCACTGGTTAAAACCACTTTAAAATTGGTTTGAGTTTTGGTGGCACCTAATGCTAGAGAACCATGTTCTATTTCCTTGCCAACACTTCTAATGGCAACTTCTGAGAGGGCTGTAATGGTGGGTAAAATCATTAATGCCAAAACTAGGACAGTGGCCAATACGGAATTACCACCTTTTGATTGGATGCCAAAGATTTTTCCTAAGTTATAGACAAAAACTAAAATCACACCACTTCCAAACAATCCATAAACGATGGAAGGAATGGCTGCCAATAATTCAACAACTGTCCTCAATACTTTACTGATTTTTTTTGGTGCTATTTTAGCGATAAATAAGGCAGATAATACACCTATAGGCATAGCAATAATTAATGACAATAGGGCTATATAAATGGTATTGACAATGATAAATCCTACTCCATATAAATTTGAAAAGAATGCCCTGCCTTCTAGCCAAGTTGTGCCCATTAAAAAGCGAATGAGATTGACCCTACCCAGACCTTCATTATCAGATACAAAGGGTTTAATACCTTCTCTTAAAATAAAAATGATGATAATGATAATGAAAGATGCTGATATAATGGTCGTGATTAAAAATACAGATCGAATCAGTAAATCAAAAAATTCTTTTTTACTGTTCAATCTAAATGAGTCTTTTATATTTGAAATCCATTGTTTTAATGTATTCATGATGTCCCCTCCAATACGCAAGAAAAGCCCTTAAATTTAGGGCGTTTTCTTGATATAAGTAATCTACTAAAGCAATTCATCCCAAGTTAAGAATTGTCCACCATATATCTTTTTAAGATCTTCAGCAGTTAAATTGTCAACTGGGTTATCATTATGAACAATTGCAACGATTGCATCCCAAGCCAATTGGCCTTGAGTACCGTCTGTTCCGGCTTCTGAACTTTTGAATGGTCTTGAAGCAAAACCTACATGTTTATAGTTGTCTCCATCTTTTTCAGAACCTTGAGTTCTTTTAAATCCATCAGATGAACCAGTATGATCATGCTCAGCCACAAAATTACCGCATTTCGGAGAGAAAGCTTCGGTTAAAGCCTTAGCAATTTGTTCAATTGAATCAGAACCACCAAATCGAATAGTCACATCGCTATTGTCTTGACTACATACATTATAGTCATCTTTAATATCATCCCATGTATCAGAACTTTCTAAAGCAACTGCGCCTTCATTAGTAATGATATCAGCACCATCTGTTGTTTCTAAAAAAGCAATGAAAGCCAATGATATATCTCTTTCTGTATCGGTTTCATAATCATCTAAAGAACGCAACACATAATTAAATGGTCTTTTTAATCCATAAGTGTTATTGACAACATTGGCAATATTTGGATCAACTCCATCAAATTGTAATCCTTTTACTGAATCATCTAAACTTGATAAAGAAATATATCCAATACCGTATTCATCAGTTGCCATTGAAGATAAGATGCCTGTGTTATCGTTAATGACAAAACCATCAACCAATTGTCCGTCATCTTCTGCAGCTTCGTCAAAACCAATACCACCCATAAAACCAGCGCGTGTTCCACTTGATGTATCACGGGTATAGACAGTGATGTTACTTGATGAATCCCATCCTTCGCTTGCATTTGAACATGCCGCTAATGTTAATACCAAAAAAATTGTTAATCCTAAAATTATTTTTTTCATTTACTCTACCTCTTTCAAATATAATTTATCTTACAGGTAGATTTTATCTGATTCAGTGATTTCAAAATACCTTGTTTATGTAATCTTATGTTAAATAAATGTAAAAAAAAGGCTATGGAAACTAATCCATAGCAAATTTTTTTAATTATAATTATCTAACTTTTTCTTTTAATACTTTTCCTGCTTTGAAAGTAGGAGCGTTTAAAGCTGGAATGTGAATTTCTTCACCAGTTCTAGGGTCATGTCCTTTTCTAGCTTTTCTTTGTTTTACGTTAAATGTTCCAAATCCTGTTAATACAACTTTTTCTCCTTGAACCAATGCTTCTTCAATAGCCATAACTGTAGAATTTAATGCTTTTTCTGCATCTTTCTTTGAAAGTTCAGCTAAGTCAGCGATTCTTGAAACTAATTCTGATTTATTCATTTAAATTCCTCCTTTAAAAATATAAGTCCATTATATAAGAATATTTATTAAAAAACAAGGTATTTAGCCAAAAAAACTTATTTTTTTTTAAAAAACCAGTCATTTTACTTACGATTGCGTAAAATAATGGTAATTGGAGTCCCAAAAAAGTCAAATTGTTCCCTTAATTTATTCTCTAAATATCTGTAATATGAGAAATGCATGATGGTTGTGTCATTTACAAACAATACAAAAGTGGGACATTTTGTCTTGACTTGAGTGGCATAATAGACTTTTAACAATCTTTGTTTGTGCATTTTAGGCGGATTCAAAATCATAGCGTCTTGAATGGTTTCATTTAATAAACTTGTTGAGACGCGTTTTGAGTAATTTTCATAGGCTTTTTGAATCACAGGAAATATGGTTCTAATTCTTGCTTTTGTTTTTGCAGACAAATAAACGATTGGTATATATTTTAAAAATCTAAATTCAGTTCTAATCTTATCTTCCCATTCTTTCATGGTGTATTGGTCTCGATCAATGGCATCCCATTTATTAACAACAACAATTAAAGCTTTTTTGTTTTCTATTGCGTATCCTGCTATATTTTTATCCAATTGTCGAATGCCGCTTTCGGCATCTAAAACCAGTAAGGATACATCCGAACGGTCGATGGCTTGCATGGCACGTAGATTTGCGTATTTATCTAAATTTTCATAAATTTTACCGCGTTTTTTCATGCCGGCAGTATCTATCACGACATATTTTTGATCATCAAGTGTAAATTCTGTATCCACAGAATCTGTAGTAGTACCTTCTATGTCAGATACAATAACACGTTCATAACCTAAAAGTGCATTGGTTAAGGATGATTTCCCAACATTTGGTCTGCCGATAATTGATAACTTAATGTCTGATTCATCGTATGTCTCTTCTTGTTTATCTGGAAATTGGTGGATGATTTCATCTAATAAATCGCCAATACCAATCCCATGGGCACTGGATATGTTAAATACATGATCTGCGCCAAGTTCATAAAAATCGTATATTGAATCCTGGTATTTTTGATTGTCCACTTTATTATTGGCAACAATCACAGGTTTCTTTGAGTTATAAAGCATTTGCATGATATCTTTATCACCAGGCAAAAGTCCTTCTTTTGCATCTACAGCAAAGATAATGACATCTGCTTCTTCAATCGCTATTTCAGCTTGTGCTTTAATCTCTGTTAAAAAAGGCGCATCGGATAACTCGATGCCCCCTGTATCAATCAATCTAAATTCTCTATTTAACCAGGTTGCCTTTGCATAAATACGGTCCCTAGTCACACCTGGTAAATCGTCTGTAATCGAAACCCGTTTTTCAACAATACGATTAAAGAGGGTTGATTTACCAACATTTGGTCGGCCAACAATTGCGACAATTGGCAACATAGTCATCACCTAACTTTATTTTTTAAATTTTTTGAATAAATCCTCTAAGGATTGATGAGAACTTACGTTTTCCTTCAATTCAGATTCATAAGCTTCACGATTCTTTTTCTCTTGAACTGTTTTTTTAGAAACGGTTAAGTGCCATCTTTTAGGGTTAAAGTCAATCACTTCAACAGTAATGATGTCGCCTTCTTTTAATTCGTTTTCTAAATTAGTAACATGTTCAGAAGATACTTCACCGATTGGTAAGAATCCTTCAACATCTTCAACCTTTACAACGGCACCGTTATCTTCTAAACGAACAACTTCTGCAGATACAAGATCGCCTTTGTTAAGTTTCAAATCAGCCCAAGGGTTGTATTCTAAATGTTTTTTAGAGACTGAGAATTGTTTTTTCTTTTTGTTGATTGAAGTGATTTCTACTTCTAAAGTATCGCCAACTTCAACTTCACCAGCAAGATTTTCATTTGGATTCCAAGAATAATCAAAACGGTTTAATAAACCAACAACTTCTCTCTCTACTTCTATTAACATACCAAATTGCATTTTACGGACAACTTTACCTTCAACCTTATCGCCAACGCTATGGTTTTCTAAGAATTTTTCCCAAGGTGTTGGTTTTAAAGCTTTTAAAGATAAAGAAACTTTTTTGCCTTTAATTTTAATGATTTTAGCTTCAACTTCATCGCCTTCACTAATATATTCATTAATATCTTTAACATGGTAGTGTGAAATTTCAGAAATATGAATTAACCCATCAATATGGTCTGTGATTTTTGCAAATGCACCGAAATCTTTAATGCGTTCAATTTTAACTTTAACCACTTGACCTTCTTCTAAATTCTCTAATTCAGATGAATGTGCCGCTTTTTTCTCTTCATAAGCGACTTGTTTACGGTTTGCGATTAAGTTAATATTTCTACCATCTGTTTTTTTCTCTATTAATTCTGCTTTAATGGTTTTACCAACAAGGTTTTCTTTTTGTTCATTTTCTTCTCTTAAGAAGATTAAACTTTCAGGTAAGAATACTTCTAACCCTTGATAGTCTAATAACAAACCACCCTTAACAGCTTTTTTAACTTTAAATTCATATTGCTTGTTAATTTCTAATTCTTCTAAATTTTCTAGTTTTTGTTCGGTTTTTAATATATCCAATCTTGATAAAAGAGGCACTGAAGTTCCATCTTTGTTTTCAGTGTATTTTACCACTTTAACTTTGATGTCATCCCCTTCTTTAATTGTTTCTTTAGCACTATCGATTTTATCTAAAGAAAGATGATTTTTGTAAATCACGCCTTCTGTGACATAACCAATATCTACTAATACCTCTTCATCAGTCACTCGTATCACCTTACCAGTTACAACCGATCTAGGTCTTGGTTTTGTAGGACTTGTGTACTCTGGTGTTTGTTTGTCCGTCATATTATAACTCTCCTTCATCTATTATCTTAATGTATTTTTTATAGAGTAAATCAACAACTTGGATAATGTCTTTATCCGAGGTATCAATTTCAATCGCATCATCTGCTTTTTTTAACGGGTTGTATTCCCGACTTGAATCATATAGATCTCTTTTTTTAATCTCTTCTTCAATATCTTCTAAAGTAATGTCTCTTCCAATATTCTTTAACTCTTCATAGCGCCTTTTTGCACGAACTGAAACGGTTGCGGTTAAAAAAACCTTTAAGTCAGCATCTTTTAAAACCACTGTCCCAATGTCTCTACCATCCATGACAACATTATTATCTTTGGCAATCTCTTGTTGGAGGGATACAAGTTTATTTCTCACGGGAATGTGAGATGCCACAAGTGAAACATTGTCCGCAACAACTTTTGAACGATTTAAACTTGTCATATTGACACCGTCCATATAGAGTTCACCATTATTAAAAATGAATTCAGTGTCATCTAAAAAGTCAAAATCATTTGGATCTTCTAAATCAACTTCAAGGCTCAGAGCTTTATAAGTCGTTGCACGATACATTGCGCCAGTGTCAATATATATGTAATTAAGTTTTTTAGCAAGTAATTTGGCTATGGTAGACTTCCCAGCACCTGCTGGTCCATCAATCGCTAACGCGTGATAACTCATTGAAACCTCCTTGACCTTAAACATTATATCATATTTTAAAAATATGACCACATTAAATCACTAGTTTTTTTTAATTTTTAGCCATTTTTAGAAAGGTTGTATAAAGTTTTTAATTCATGAGGTTTTAATATTCTATATTCGCCCTTGGTTAAGCCATCTAAGGTAACTGAACCAAAACGTATGCGTTTCAACTTAACAACTTCATGTCCTAAGGCTTCAAACATTTTCTTAACTTGATGGTATTTACCTTCGGTAATGACAATGTTTAAAAAGGTCGATTCCTTTTTTTCGTCATATTCAACATTGTATACCTTTGCAGGCATGGCTTTGATGCCTTCATATTCAATACCCCTTGCGAGTTTAATCGATGATTCTCTTCTTAATAAACCTTTAATTCTGACATAATATTCTTTTTCTATCATGTATTTGGGATGTATCATCTGATTGGCAAAATCACCATCATTGGTTAATATCAATAAACCAGATGTGTCATAGTCTAATCTTCCAATTGGAAATATCTTTTCTTTGACTGGAATTAAGTCTGTGACAGTCTTACGATTAAATTGGTCAGTCACTGCTGAAATATAACCTTCTGGTTTATAAAGGACATAATAAACTTTATTTTCTTTTTTGATGCGTTTACCATCAACAACAATGTCATCAGAAAAACTTGCTTTTGTTCCTAACTCAGTCACAACTTCTCCATTGACTTTTACCCGTCCCTCAGTAATCATATCTTCAGCTTTTCTTCTCGAGGCCAACCCAGCTTTTTGTATAATTTTTTGTAATCTTTCCATAATGTCTCCTTTCTGAAAAAAAGCGAGGATATCTATGCTTCTTCAGAATCCTCAACTTTGATGGTCATTAATACGGATTTTATCCGTCTTTTTTTCACTTTAAGTATTTTAAAGATAAGTGTTGCTTTCTCTTCATTGATCAATTCGCTTAATTCATCATATTCTTGATTATATCTGACTTCATATTCAATTTCTTCATCGATTTCCGGTATGTCTTGAAACATTTCAAATAGCCAGCCACCAACAGATGTTGAATCTGATACCGGTGGTTTTCCAAGATTTAAATCATCGAATAAATCTTCTAAATCATAGTCAGCATTGACTAAATAATGATAGTCGTCTTTTTTGGTGATGGTTTCAATCACTTCGTCATGTTCATCATAGATTTCGCCTACCAATTCTTCTAAGGCGTCTTCCATAGTGACAATGCCATCAACGCCACCATATTCATCAACAACAATTGCTAAATGTGTGTTTTTATTTTGGAGTAAGGTAATGAGACTATCAACTTTTGTTGAAGTTGGAATAAATAAAGCTGGTCTTACCATTTTTCTTAAATTAACCACGTGTTTTTTAATAATCTTTGTGTAAAAATCACGTTCTGATAAAACACCAATAATGTTATCGATATGATCATCATAAACTGGTATTCTTGAGAATTTATTCTTAAAGAACATTTCCTTAATTTCTTTGACAGGTTGATTCACTTCAATGGCAACCATATCGACCCTTGGGGTCATAATCTCCTCAACATTAATGTCTGATAATTCTAATACCGATTGTAACATGTCAGCTTCACCCATTTGGATGGCGCCTTCTTCTTCCATGGTATCGATAATGGTTTCTAGGTCGCTCTCAGTCACCGAGATACGTTTATCAGGTTGAACACGTGTGGTTACTTTTCTGTTTAAAATAACAAAAAAATAAGTTAAGGGTGCCATTAGTTTTATCAAAAGAAAAACGAATCTTGACATTCTTAAGGAGAATTTTTCTGCGTGACTCTTGGCTAAACTTTTGGGAATAATTTCACCAAAAATTAAAATAATGACAGTCATCACACCTGTATTCATTAAGGCCACAATGGTTTGCTTGCTGCTTGGATCTTCAATGCCACTAAATAAAGCAGTAAAGAAAATTACTGAAACAGATGCCAAACCAATATTGGCAATGTTATTACCTACCAATAGGGTTGTTAGGGTTTTATCAAAATTATCAACAATCCATAAGGCTTTCTTTGACCCTGGTTTGTTAAGTTCTACCAAGGTTTTTAATCTAAGTCTCCCAACGGAGGAATAGGCGGTTTCAGTCGATGAAAAAAACGCTGAAACCATTATGAGCACGAGCATAATGATGATTAGTGTTGTATTTACTTGTGCTTGTAGGACTAGCCACATCTGACTAACTTCCAAAAAAATCACATCCTTTATTCTTTATAACGCGTATCGTATTTACCTGTATCGGTTGAGACAACAACTTTGTCGCCTTCATTAATAAATAGTGGTACTGATAAGGTTAAGCCTGTATTTGTTAGGGCTTCTTTTGTTGCATTAGAAGCTGTATTTCCTTTGACCCCACCAGCGGTTTGTACAATCTCTAAAACGACTTTATCCGGTAATTCAATCCCTAATATTTCTTTTCCATAAGAAATAATTTTAATTTCATCACCTTCGTTGATAAAGTTTAATTTATCGCCTAATTGAGATTCGTGTAATTCTAATTGTTCATATGTTTCATTATTCATAAACACATGTGTTTCACCATTTTTATATAAATATTGCATTGGATTTTTTTCAATCATTGCAGTATCAATTTTAATGCCAGAGTTAAAGGTTTTATCAATCACAGATTGAGTTCTTAAATTACGTAATTTGGTACGTACGAACGCAGCACCTTTACCTGGTTTTACATGTTGGAATTCTATCACTTGATAGATATCTCCTTCATATTCAATGGTTATGCCTGTTTTAAAATCATTTGTTGTAATCATAAATATCAATAATAAATTAAATTTATTATTATACCCCTTTCAAAATAATATCTAACAGAGTTATTATAATATAAAATCGCTTTATTGACAATAGTTTTCACTTCTACTATAATATTAGTTGACTAAAAGAGGTGAATAATATGATATTAGCGATTAGTGATTGGATTTTTCCGATAGTTTTAGGTCTTTCATTAGGTTTTTTAATTGCATATGCAAGAAATAAAAAGCCAAATGGGGGCATTCTTTATCTTGAACCTGATGAATTCAGAAAAAACATGAGACGCGGCCAATTAATTGATATTCGTTCAGATGAAGATTATCAAAAAGAAAAGATTAACGGAAGTCGTAACTATCCAAAAAAATCTATTTTCCAAAACTTATATTTAATCCGAGCTGACCAACCCATATTCTTATATGGTGATTCTGATAAAGGCTTGGTTAAAAAAGTCGGTACAAAGTTAATGAAAAAGGGTTATCATCCCGTTTATGTGTTAAAAGGCGGATTAGATGAATGGCCATATCCTAAAAAATAATGGAGAAGCTTATTAATTAAGCTTCTTTTTTATTTGCTTTAAAACAGCTTGAATGGTTTGTTCAAAGTCCTCAAAATGACTTTCAAACCAATCCACATCCATTTTATTCCTAAACCAAGTCATTTGTCTTTTTGCATATCGTCTTGAGTTTCTTTTGATTAAATCAATGGCTTGGTCTAAAGAAATATCCCCATCAAAATATTGGTAGAGTTCTTTATAACCAATGGCTTTAATGCTTTGACCCCTAATGCCTTGGTCATATAGAGATTTGACTTCTTCAATCAAACCTGATTCAATCATTTGATCAACACGTTGGTTGATGCGTTCATATAATTTCTCTCTATTTGTCTTTAAACCGATGACATAGTAATCATCGTAGTAAGGCTTGGTTTTTTCTTGGATGTCATCATCATTTTTTTCTAAGGCCCTTATTAATCTTCTTGGATTGTCAATATCTGTCAAGCCATAGAGCTTTGGATTTTTTTGCTTGAGTCGTTCTTGTAATTGATCTAGGGACATGTTTTGATAATCATTATCAATGGATCTTTTTTTGCCCTTAAATTGATAGTCTTCTATGATTGATTGTATATATAAGCCAGATCCACCAACTAAAATTGGAATTTTATTTTGATGGTTGATTTGCCCTATTTTTTCTCGCACACGTTTTTGATATTCAACCACTGAAAAAGAATCATCGGGTTCTAAAATATCCAGTAAATGGTGTTTGACTTTGGCTTGTTCAGAAGGGCTTGCTTTGGCAGTCCCAATATCCAAACCTTTATAAAATTGCATGGCATCCCCTGAGATGATTTCACCATCGATTGCTTTGGCGACTTCAATGGATAACTTGGTTTTTCCAACAGCGGTTGGTCCAACAATAACAATTAAATCCATTTTATATCACCCGATTGAACCAATGTTCAATCCGTTGATGTTCTATCTTAACAAGGATAGGTCGTCCGTGTGGACAAGTATAAGGCTTTTGGCATTTTCTTAAGTCTTCGATTAAGTGATTGGCTTCTGATTCAGTAATATAATGGTTGGCTTTTAAAGAATGTTTACATGCAAGTAAAATTGCCAAGTCATCAATCAAGGCTTTTTTAGACCTTGGTCTCTCTTCTAAGAAACCATCAATGATGGCTTCCATATAGACATCATCATATGACTCTGGAAACCAATAAGGGACTTGCTTGACCAATAGATAGTGGTCGTGAAATTCTAAATCAATGCCTAAGGCTTCAATATCTTCTTGATATTCTTTAACCCTTTCTAATACATCACTTGAGTAATCCATTTGTAAGGGTACAAGTGTGTTTTTATAGGCTTGATTGTTCACTTGCATTTCTTTAATGTAGCGCTCATATCTGATTCTTTCAGCTGCAGCATGTTGGTCAACTAAAAATAAGCCTTGATCGTTTTGATAAATTAAATAAGTACCTGAATATTGTCCAATATAAAATAAATCTGGTATGATTGTTTTTCTTGGTTTTTCTAAATTGCTTTCTTCTTCAATATTTTTTTGGTCTTTATCAGTTTGATTGGTTTCTTCTTGAGAATTCTCTCCATTTTCATAAGTTGTTTTTTCTTCATGAAAAGTCATGGCTGTTTGTTTTTCAACTTTTTCAACCGTTTGATAAATGGGTTTATCTTTAACTTCTTTTTCAATGGTTTCTTTAATGAGTTCTAAAAGAAGTCTTTTCTCAGAAAATTTAATCTCTTGTTTTCTTGGATGTACATTGACATCAATTAATATAGGATCAACATCAATATAAAGGGCTGTAATAGGATATCTTTGTTTTGGAATCATTTGATCATAAGATTCTAAAATGGCCCTAATGATTTCACTATCTTGTATGACCCGGTGATTGACAATAATGTGAATGTAATTTTTATTGGAACGATTTACCACTGGTTTTGATGTAAAGCCATGAACTCTATAGTCTCTTGACTTTCCTTCAAAAGCAAACAAGGCTTTACCAACATTGGCGCCATACATCTGGGCCAAGAGGTTTAAAACATTGCCATCACCACTTGATACAAAAAGACTTTTTTGATTATTGGTCAGTTTAAAAGAAATTTTCGGATAAGAAAGGGCAAATTGGTGGATGAGATTTTGTATCATGGCCAATTCGTAATGGTCTGATTTAAGATACTTAAACCTTGCAGGTGTGTAATAAAAGATTTTTTCAACTTCAACCTTGGTGCCTTTATTTAAGTGGCCATCGGTTCTTTCAATTAATTTTCCATTATCAAAAACCACGCACTTGGCTTGGTTGTTTTGATTGCTGGTGATTGACATCTTAGAGATTGAAGCAATGGATGGAATGGCTTCACCCCTAAAACCTAGGGACGTGATGCGGAACAAATCGTTAACTGAAATGATTTTTGATGTGGCGTGGCGTTCAAAGGCTTGAAGAATATCTTCTTCATCCATACCTTGCCCATCATCAATCACGCGAATCATCTTCAGTCCTGAATCAAGTAGGTCAACATCAATGTGTTTGGCATTGGCATCGATTGAATTTTCAACCAATTCTTTAACCACATTGGCCAACTTCTCAATCACTTCTCCAGCAGCTATTTTATTTGCAATAATTGGATCTAGTTTTTTAATTATACCCATTAACTATCCTTCTTATCTATTTTTTTAATTGCTTCGATTAAATCATTTAATATGGTCATGGCATTCATTGGTGTGATGTCTAAAATGTCTACTGACTTAATTTGATCAATAATCGAGGCATATTTTTCTTGGTCAATCGCTTCTTTTTGAATGCTTTCCATATAATTAAACAAATCAATGGTTTGGGCTTTAATGACATTGTATCCATGATTTTTTTCTAATTCTTTAAGGATGTCATTGGCCCTATCAATCACCACTTGAGGCATTTTAGCAAGTTTTGCGACATGTATCCCATAGGACCTGTCTGTTGGCCCCTCAACCACTTTATGCAAAAAGACGATATCGCCTTTTTCTTCTTTGGCTTTGACATGAACATTTCTTAAAGAACTCAAGTCATCTTCTAAGTGGGTCAACTCATGGTAGTGGGTTGAAAATAGGATTTTTGCTTTTAATTTGTGATGGCAATATTCAATGATGGCTTGAGCAAGGGCCATGCCATCATAAGTCGCTGTACCCCTACCAATCTCATCAAAGAGGATTAAAGAATCTTTTGTTGCATTTCTTAATGCATAATTGACTTCGTTCATTTCAACCATAAAGGTTGATTGGCCTGTGCTTAGGTCATCACTTGCCCCTATACGGGTAAAGATTTGATCAACAATGAATAACTTAGCGGCCTTAGCCGGAACAAAACATCCCATTTGAGCCATAATAATTGTTAAAGCAACCTGTCTCATATAGGTTGATTTACCACTCATATTCGGACCGGTAATGAGTAAAATATTGTTTTTCGTATCCATATTGATTGAATTTTCAATAAAGACTTCTTCAGAAATGGCTTCAACAACAGGATGTCTTCCATCGATGATTTCTAAACGTTTTTCATCGATGATTTGAGGTTTAATAAACCGTCTCTCCATAGACACTTTAGAAAAAGCTATTAGCATATCGATTAAAGCAAGTTGTCTTGCTAGTTTTTGAAGATCAAGGGTTTCTTTTTGAACGTCATCTCTGATTTTAACAAATAATTCATATTCCAATTGTTCAATTTTTTCTTTAGAACCTAGAATAATAGCTTCTTTGTCTTTTAACTCTTCGGTGATGTACCGCTCTGAATTGGTTAGGGTTTGTTTTCTTTCATAACCAAATTCTTCCTTTACTGCGTTCATTTGACCTTTAGATATTTCAATATAATAACCAAAAACCCGGTTAAAACCGACTTTTAAGTTCTTAATCCCGGTTTTTTCTCTTTCTCTTTTGACAAAATCATCCAACCATTCTTTGGCGTGACTTGATACATTTTTAATTTCATCGAGTTCTTTTGAAAAACCATTCTTTATAAAACCACCCTCTTTAATGGTTAATGGCGGTTGGTCGATAATGGCCTTGCCTATCAAATCAACAACTTCTGATAAAACTGGCATGTCTTCAATGATTTGATTGGCGTAAGGGTTATTGAGTTTGCTTAAATTTTCCTTTATTAAAGGCACTGTTGATAATGAATTCTTTAAATTCACCAAATCTTTGGCATTGCAATTTCCAAAAGACAGACGTCCAACAATCCGTTCTAAATCATAGACCTTTTTTAAAGCTTCAATGATGTCATCTTTTTCGATGAAATGATCATTCAATGCTTCTACTAAAGAATATCTTTTTTCAATCATGGTTTTATCAATAAGAGGTCTTTGAATATTTTGCTTTAAATATCTTGATCCCATGGCAGTCTTACAGGCATCCAATAACCAAAACAAGGTTGATTTCTCAGATTTAGACATCATCGTCTTGGTCAATTCTAGGTTTATCTTAGAATTATTATCAATTCTCAAATATGATTGGGATGAAAAAACTTCAACTTTTTGTAAATGTAAGAGTTCCTTTTTTTGGGTTTTTTCTAAATAATTGATCAACCTGGCAAAAGCCTTCAGTAAATGTTTATCATAGACTTCCGATACTAAAGATTTATAATATGATTTTAAGTTTGTGTTGGTTTCTACTGAGATGGTTAATTGGTAGTTGTTTAAGTAATGACGGATTTGCTTGTTGGTGAATTTTTCATCCACCACAACTTCCTTAACATTTAAAGATAAAATTTCATTAAATAGTATTTCGATGTCATCAGGCACGATTTGCAAGAAGTTCTCTCCAGTGGTTAAGTCTGAATAGGCTAAAATATAGCCATCTTTACTTTCACTGATGGACACAATATAATTGTTGTCTTTTTGATTGACCAAGCCTTCTTCAATCACCGTTCCCGGTGTGATTAGCTTAACGACATCTCTTTCAACAATACCCTTGCCCTTGGTGGCTTCAGTTGTTTGTTCAGCAATTGCGACTTTGTAGCCCTTATTGACCAACTTCTCTAAATAACTATTGGCAGAATGATAAGGGATGCCACACATTGGCACACGTTCTTCTGCCCCGGCATCTCGTCCAGTTAAAACAATTTCTAGCTCTTTAGAAGCCACAATGGCATCTTGGAAGAACATTTCATAGAAATCACCAAGTCGAAAAAAGACTATATAGTCACTATAGTCTTTTTTTATTTTTAGATATTGTTGCATCATTGGTGTGTATGTGTCTGGTTTATCTATTTTCAAGTGATTCTCCTTCTAAGTTTTATTTCCAAAATAAAGGTATATTAAAAGGGAGGTCTCCGTCGGTTAAGTAATGGAAATGAATGTATGCGTAAGCAGCAAATCCAAGAATCAATATAAAGAGTATCAAAAGAATAACTTTTAAAACTTTTCTTCTTTTTTTCTTTTTATGGTAACGTCTAATGATATAAGCAATCTTTTCATCGAGCAATTCTTTTTCCTCTTCAGTCAGTAATTCACCATCGCTTAAGTCACTCTGAGACAAGTCTTCATCATCATCTTCATATAAAAATGGTTTTTCAGGTTTGATTTCCTGACTTACTTTTGGTTTTTCTTTAACCGTTTTAATTTCTTCAGGCTTCTTGACTTGTTCTTCGACTTGAGACTCTTCTATTTCAATTTCTTCTTCTATTTCAAGGTCAACTTGTTGAGTCTCTTCAACTTCACTTGTATCTTCATCAGTTTCTTCTTGAAGGTCAATTGTTTCTTCATTTTCTTCTTTAATCTCTTCGTCAATATCTTCTTCTAGGGTTTCTTCAAGATTTGGAATCGGAATATCATAATCAAACTCATCTGTCGGCGTATTTTTATGATACATGCCTAAAGAAAACTTAATGAATTCTAACATGTCACGTTTTTTTAGGTCAGTAGAAATTCTAAAGCCTTTGTCTTTTGCGTATATTTCAATATCGAGTATGCTTTTTTTACTTAAGTTTTCAATTTCTTCATCAGTTAACTTGAGTTTGGCGGCCAATATATCGATTAAACGACTTTTATTGATCCGTCTTGGGACTTTGATGTCATATTTTTGACCAAGGGCTTTTAAATCACCTAAGGTATGTGAAGATAAAGTTTCATCGGTCCATTCATCTTCTCTTAAACCATCAATATAACCAGTGGTTTGATAAAGAATAGGTTCAAAAGTTTGATAGAAGGTATCATAAGACATGCGCTCAACTTCAATTTCGTATTGATTTTTTAAGTCAATAATTTGGTCAAAGAAAGAACGGTCAATGCCTGTTGCATCCCGGTTGAGATATAGGAAATTAAATAATATCTCTTTAAACTTTGGTAAGTCAAATTCTAAATTATACTGATGAATCAACTTTTCCAAAAGAAAAATTGAATGTGAGTCGAAATTTCTCAAACGATATTGTAACTCATCTGTATAAGATTCATAACGTTCTGGTTCAAAGACTTGGTCTCTAATGGTTTCTTTTAATAAAAATCGATAAGCAAAAAGTGGTAATTTTACGTGATGCTCAATCATCCTATCGACAACATCTTTGATTGGAACTACAACCATGTTCACTGAAAAATCAAAAAACTCTTGGTTATTCTTAAATTCACTCATAATACCACCCTTTTTTTATATTATAAGTTAATTTTACACCATATAAATATTATTTTCAATAGTTTGACATATATTTTTAGCGATTTCCATATATTTTTATGATTATTTAATCACACCGTCTAAAGACCAGGTTTTTGCTTCTTCAATATAAACATCAACGATTTTGCCGATTAAAGAAGCATCGCCCTTGAAATTAACCAATTTATTATTTTCTGTATAGCCTGATAATACATCAGCTTTTGTCTTTGAAGGACCTTCAACAAGCACCTTAACACTTTCATGTTCAAAACGCTTATTGCCTCTTCTATAGCCTTCATTAACGAGTTCATTCAATCGATGTAATCTTGATTTGGCTTCTTCCTCGGAAATGTTGTTTTCATAAGATGCGGCAGGTGTGCCTTTTCTTGGTGAGTATATAAATGTATAAGCCCCTTCAAATTTCGACTTCTTAACCAAGTCTAAGGTTTCTAAGAAATCTTCTTCTGTTTCTGTTGGAAAACCAACAATGATATCAGTGGTTAAAGATATATTGGGTATCTTTTTATAAATCTTATCCACTAGGGTTAAATATGATTCTTTGGTATATTTGCGGTTCATCTTTTTAAGGACAGAATCAGACCCTGATTGGACTGGTAGATGAATGAAAGGCATGATGTTTTCATATTGTGCCATAACATCAATGATATCATCTGAGAAGTCTTTTGGATGAGATGTAGTAAATTTAATTCTTGGAATATCAAGTTTTGCTAAATCTTCCAATAAGTTGGCGAAAGAATAGTTAGAATCCTTAAAGTCAAGTCCATATGAGTTTACATTTTGTCCAAGTAAAGTAATTTCTTTATAACCACTCTTGATTAAAGCTTTAACTTCTCTAATGATATAATCTTTTTGTCTTGATCTTTCTTTGCCCCTTGTATATGGGACAATACAATATGTACAAAATTCATCACAGCCAAACATAATATTGACCCAGGCTTTAAAACGGTGGTCTCTGGCTTGGGGAAGGTTTTCGATGATGTCTCCTTCTTTAGAATAAACTTCGATTAACCGTTTCTTTTGAACCATAACATAATGTAAATACTCAATGAATTTATTGACATTATGGGTTCCAAAAACAATATCCACATGTTGGTATTTTTTTAAGATTCTCTCAACAACATCTTCTTCTTGTGGCATACAACCAGCCACGGCAATAATCAAATCCGGATTGACTTTTTTATAACTTTTTAAACGACCTAATTCACCAAATACTTTATTTTCAGCGTTTTCTCTAATGGCACAGGTATTGATGATTAAGACATCGGTTTCTTCAATTGTATCTGATTTTTCAAAGCCTTGTTCTTTTAGTAAGCCGGACAAAACTTCTGTATCGGCTTCATTGGCTTGACAACCATGGGTTTGAATTAAATATGTCTTTCCTTTACCAAGGTTGATAATCTCTGTTTTTTGATATTCTTTTGTTAATATATCATCTTTAGATCTTTTTCTAGCTTGTTTAAGATCTGGTCTATGTAATTTATCCATTATTTCGCTCCTCATAAATGTTGATGCGTTCAATTGTTTTAGTATCTAAATCAAGTATACAGGCATTAAACTGTAATACTGAATTTGTTTCTGCTTTCACTCTTTCAGGAACTCCTGAAATAAATTTACGGATACCTTGAACAACTTCGCCACCAATAATTGAATATTTAGCACCGGTCATCCCAACATCTGATTGAAATAAAGTCCCCTTAGGCAAGACCATATTATCCGCTGTTGGTACATGGGTATGGGTTCCAATAACGGCATCCACACGGCCATCTAAATAATGGGCTAAGGCATACTTCTCTGATGTTGCTTCGGCATGAAAATCAACAATGATATAATCTGCTTGAATCTTTTTGAGGATTTCATCAGCTTTGGTGAAGGGATTGTCAATCGGATCTCTCATAAAGACCCGGCCCAATAGATTAATCACTACGATTTTCTTGCCATTGTAATTATATTCAACCCATTCTTTGCCCATGGTTCCAATGCCGTAATTGGCCGGTCTGGTGACATAAGGTAAATCAAGAACTTCCCTTGCATCTCTTCTTGAAAAGGCATGGTTGCCTAAGGTAAAGACATTGACGCCTTGTTCAAGGTATGATTTGTATATTTCCCTGCTTAAGCCATTGCCTTTTTCAATATTTTCTCCATTGACAATGATAAAATGGGGTTTGTATTCATTCTTTACAGACAAAAAGTATTTGTTAAATGCCTTTTGTCCTAGTTCCATATATATATCTCCAATAAATAATACTTTCATTCGAATCTCTTTTCTAGTTTATTAAAATAATCCATCTTTGGATCTAAGTCATTAAAATTCCAAAACTGATGGTTCTTTAGTAATTTAATGATATCATCTTTTGTGGCTAAGCGAACATCTTTTACTTCTTTTTTTTCTAGGGTCAAGGCATTTAAATCAATCTCTTTATGAACCATATACAAATCAATAATGAAATTAGCATCTGGGTGATCGATATAGATTGACTCTATAAATTTTATCTCTTCTCTTTTTAAAGACAAACCAATCTCTTCTTTGGTTTCTCTAATGGCTGCTTGGATTGGTCTTTCTCCAGACTTGACAGCGCCAGCAGTTGGTGCCCACTGATAAGGGTATTTATCGGTTGACTTGTTTCTTTGTTGGATTAAATATTCGTCTTTAGCATTCTTAATCCAAATATGAACAACCCGGTGATATTCCCCCGGTAAATTTTTTCTTGCTCTAATCATCAATTTATTTAGTTTTTTTCCTTGTCTGTCGTATAAATCAAAATATTCCATATTGACTCCAAAAAGATAGCCCTCCGTTTAAGGAAGGCTAAGTTATTTATTTAGCTATATCTTCAGCACGTGTTTCTCTAATCACCGTGACTTTAATGGTTCCTGGATAGCTTAGCTTCGCTTCAATTTCGTTTTTAATTTCTTTTGCGACTATATGGGCACGGTCGTCAGAAACCTCATTAGGTTTAACAATGACACGGACCTCACGTCCTGCTTGGATGGCAAAGGCTTGTTCTACACCTTTGACATTAGAAGAGATTTCTTCTAATTGCGTTAGACGGTTAATATAGTTTTCTAAAGACTCCGATCTAGCTCCAGGTCTAGCAGCTGATAATGCATCGGCTGCAGCGACTAATACACCAATAATGGTTTCCGCTTCTTGGTCACCATGATGTGATGAGATTGCATCTAGTACTGCTTTTGGTTCATTGTATTTTCTAGCAATAGAAAGACCGATATCAACATGTGATCCTTCCATTTCGTGGTCAACAGCTTTTCCGATGTCGTGTAACAATCCTGCACGTTTGGCAAGTGTTTCATTTTCACCGAGTTCTACAGCCATTTTTCCAGCTAAGAATGATGTTTCCATTGAATGTTTTAAAGCATTTTGTCCATATGAACTTCTAAAATGCATACGGCCAATTAATTTGGTTAAGTCTGGGTGAACACGGCCAATACCGCATTCAAAGACAGCTTCATCACCCTTGTCACGAATGAATTGGTCAACTTCAACTCTTGTTTTTTCAACCATTTCTTCAATTCTTGCTGGATGGATTCGTCCATCAGCAATTAAAGCTTCTAAGGCTTTTTTAGCGATTTCTCGTCGTATTGGATCAAATCCTGATAAGACGACAGCTTCTGGTGTATCGTCAATGATTAAATCAACACCAGTCATGGCTTCTAGGGTTCTAATGTTACGGCCCTCTCTACCAATAATTCTACCTTTCATTTCATCATTTGGTAAGGTTACAACAGAAACGGTTGTTTCAGCAGTAACATCTTGTGCAAGTTTGTGTATTGCATTTGTAATGATTTCTCTTGCTCTTTTTTGTGATTCGTTTCTTGCTTTTTCTTCTTCGTCTCTGATAAACAAATCAATTTCTTTACTCATGTCTTCTTTGACACGGTCTAGTATAATGTCTTTAGCTTGTTCAGTTGTTAAGTTAGCTACTTGATAAAGTTTATCATTTTGTTCTTTAATTATTCTTTCCAATTCAAGGTCTTTTTCTTCAAGCGCGGATTTCTTACTTTCTAAGTTTTCTTCTTTTCTGTCTAAGTTTAATTCACGTTTGTCTAAATTAGCGGCTCTACGCTCCGCCATTTCTTCTCTTTGGTGTGCTTTATTTTCAAGAACAGCGACAGTTTCGCGCTTTTCCTTCAATAATTTCTCGTTTTCTAAATTGAGATTGTGAATTTCTTGTCTAGCTTCTAATAGTTTTTCTTTTTTAATTCGTTCCGCTTGTAAATTTGCTTGGTCAATGATTGCTTGAGACTCATTTTTAGCTGTTTGAAAACCTTTTTCAACAACAGCTACTCTGATAATAAAGCCTACAAGGCTACCAAAAATTAAACCTAATAAACTGGAAATAATAATAATCAATAGATCTGGCATATTATTATCTCCTTTTTTTTGATTAAATTGTATCTATTATAAATTAAATTAATAAACAATTTGTCTATTCTATTATATAGCAAATGGCACGCTTAGTCAAAAGGTTTCCTTAAATTAACAAATTAAAAAAAAGTGCCGCAGCACTTTTTCTTTTATTTCAAAGAATCATCTTGATCTGAATGAAGTTTCACCATGATTTTATCTAGGATTTCTTTGTATAAATCAGGGTTCTCATCAAGATAATTTTTAGTGTTTTCTCGACCTTGGCCAAGTTTGTTATCATTGTAAGAATACCAAGCACCGCTCTTTTTAATAATCTCTAATTCAGAGCCTATATCAACGATTTCTCCGGTTTTAGAAAGCCCTCTACCAAAGATGATATCCACTTCAGTTGTTTTAAATGGCGCAGCAACCTTATTTTTAACCACTTTGACTTTGGCTTGAACACCTTTAGAGTCATTACCCTCTTTAATCAATTGGCCCCGTCTGATTTCTAAACGGATTGATGAATAAAACTTAAGTGCACGTCCACCTGGTGTCACTTCAGGATTACCAAACATGATGCCAACTTTTTCTCTAACCTGGTTAATAAAGATTGCGATACATTTACTCTTTGATAAGGCGCCCGATAATTTACGCATGGCTTGAGACATAAGCCTTGCTTGTAAACCAACATGAGAATCACCCATTTCGCCTCTGATTTCAGCTTCAGGAACCAAAGCAGCAACTGAGTCAATAACAACCATATCCACAGCATTAGAACGGATTAAGGCTTCAGCAATTTCTAAAGCTTGTTCACCCGTATCAGGTTGTGAAAGTATTAAGTCATCGATATTAACACCTAATCTTTTTGCGTATTGGGCGTCTAAAGCATGCTCAGCATCAATAAAAGCAGCATACCCACCTGATTTTTGTGTTTCAGCGATGGCATGTAATGCAACCGTTGTTTTACCACTTGATTCAGGTCCATAAATTTCAATAATACGGCCTCTAGGATAACCAAATACCCCTAAGGCTCGATCGATAGCAAGTGAGCCTGTAGAAATGGTTTCAACGTTCATAATGTCGTTGTCCCCTAAAATCATGACAGATCCCTTACCATATTCTTTTTCAATGTTCTTTATTGCGGCGTCTAAATTTTTTCTTCTTTGTTTATCTTCCATAAATTCCTCCTAGCCTACTTATATAATACAACCAGGCTTCTCTTATTCTTTAAATTGATTTAACAATAATTGATTTATTTTTTATAAAGTAATCGATGCCTGAAATCAAAGTCAATAAGACTGAGATTCCCACAAGGCTTATCCCAATGTATTGGATAATCAATGTATCAATTGGCATTAAGAAAAAGTAATAGGTAATCATGGTCATGGTAGCAAATGTTTTATACTTTCCTAAATGACTTGCGGCAACAACTTTTCCATCCCCTAAGGCGACCAATCTGATTGATGTGACCATTAATTCACGCACAACAATGATTAATACCACCCAAAAAGGCATCCAAAAACTTAGGGTAAAACCTGTGATTGCGTATATATTACTTAAAACAAATAAGGCTGTGATGACCAGTAATTTATCAGCCAAGGGATCAATAAACTTACCAAAGGTTGTGATTAAATTACGTTTTCTTGCAATGTATCCATCGAAGAAATCAGTGATGGATGCTATCAAGAATATCCCGCCTAATATATAAATATATGATTCACCGATGTATTGTCTTATAAAATAAATGATTAAAAATAAAATAATTAGGGCCATCCGGCTCATTGTTAATTTATTGGGTAAGTTCATTATTTTTCCTCTTCTTCAAATTTTACATTGTGGTAAACGTCTTGAACGTCTTCAACATCTTCAGCAAGTTCTAAGAAACGTTTGAACCTTTCAAGGTCTTCATCGCTTAAAGTGATATAGTTATTTGGCATCCAAATGACTTCATCTTTGAAGAACTCTAAATCATCCCCAGCTTCTTTTAATGCATCTTTGATATCATCAAGGGCACCTGATTCACCAATCACGATGATGACATCTTCATCAGATTGTATGTCTAAGACATCAACTTCAGCCATCATTAAAGCTTCTAGTGTTTCATCTTCACTTAAACCAGAAAATTCAATATATGAAACATATTGATACATGTAAGTCACTGACCCCTGTACACCCATGTTTCCACCGGTTTTTGTAAAACAATTTCTAACTTCAGATACAGTTCGGTTTACATTATCAGAAATACCTTCAACAATGATGGTTGAACCGCCAGGACCATAGCCTTCATAACGAACAGGGAAATAATCTTCGCCCCCAACCGTCTGAGATTTTTCAATATTTTTTTCGATAACATGCGCTGGAACTTGGTTTTGTTTGGCTCTTTCAACCAATCGCTTGAGTTCTAAATTCGAATCTAAATCTGGCCCACCATTTTTAGCTGCCATGTATATTTCTTTACCGAACTTAGAATACAGCTTTGATTTTTGCTTGCTGGTTTTCTCCATTGCATTTTTTCTTACTTCATGTGCTCTTCCCATAAAATCACCTTTATTTTAATTTAGTTTGAGTTTTGCCTAATTCAATTCTTTGGTCTTTATACAACCTGCCTAAAGCACGTTTAAAGGCAGCTTTTGACATATGAAAAACTTTAGAGATTATTTCTGGATCAGATTTATCTGTGAATTTCATGACACCATTATTTTTTCTTAAATAATCTAAGATAATTTCTGCATCTGTATCAATCACGATTTCCTTTTGTTCAATTAATTTTCCTGAATAGTTGTTTTCATTTTTCTTTATGATATCGACTTCAACACGTTCACCAATTCTTAAACGTTCTCTGAAATTATTGCGATGGATAAAGACCTCATGACCTAAATCAGAAAAGCCAACCACACCGTTGTCTAGATGATACATGATAATAACAGAAATATTTTCTATATCTTCTTCTTTTTCAATATCTTCAAAACGATCACTTAATTCATTTCTTGAAGGTATGTGTGCAAAAAGTCTGTCCTTGCTTTCTTTCATGGTGACAAACAATTCATCACCAATTTGTGGCCATAAATCATTAGAAGCAGGTAGGTCGTCTAAACTCAACAACAAGTCTTTAACCAAACCATAATCTAAAAATACACCTAATTTTGGATGCATGCCAACCACTTCAAGCTTGGCAAAGCCTCCAACCATCAATTTTGGTGTTCTTGTTGAGGCAGTTAAACGCCCTTCATTATCCTTGTAAACATAGACATCGACTTCTTCATGATCTTCATAGGCTTTTAAAGCTTCTTTTTTATGTAAAAAGACTTCATTAAGCCCATCAGTCAATAAATAAGAAATGTCTGTTTCTCTTAATACTCTTAATGTGTTAATTTTTCCTAATTCCATTGTTTATACAACCTCAAATCTCTCTTAAAAACTCTATTTAATTATATCAAAAAAGCGTGGATAAGTAAAAAGAAACTTATCCATAGCTTTAAATTATTGTTTTCGTTCTTTTTCTTCTTCTTTAATCAAATCAACCATATTGTCTTTAAACTTTCTTAAGCCATCCCTTAAGGTTAAATTTGTTTGATTCCAACCCTTTTCAAAGCCTGGCAGAATGTATTCAGAAAAGAAAGAAGTCACAGGTCTTTCCTCATAAGCTGTGCAAGCAAAGACAATTTTTTCTTTCTTATTGATGATGATTAATTGGTTGTATAAACCAGCAGCCTTATAATCGCCAAACTCATTGATCCAAAACTGGTAACCATAACCAAATCGATTGAGTTTAAAAGATTCATCACTTGTATCGACTTGTTTCTTTGTGGCCTCATCTAAATATGCTTTTGAAACGATTTGCTTGTCTTCCCATAAACCATCGTTTAATAATAACAAGCCAAAGCGAGCCATGTCGGTCACAGATAATTTAATACCCGTACCACCAAATGAATAACCTGAAAATTCTGGCCATTCAACATTTTCAATACCAATCACATCATAAACATGTTTTTTTAGGAACTCATTCAAAGTCATGTTTGTGACTTTGGTTACGATGGCTGAGAGCATGAATGAAGCATAATTTGAATACAAAAAGACTTCACCAGGTTCATGAGCCAATTCAGTATTGAAGAAAATCTCAATGGGGTCATGTTGGGGTGTTAAACCAATGAAACGATCTTTCTTTTGTCCAACTGTCATGGTTAATAAATGCTTGAGTTTTAATTTTTCATAGCCCTTATCATACTTCTTTAAATCATTTGCAAAGTAAAACAAAACATAATCATCCAAAGATAAAATCTTTTGATCGATTAAAATACCAATGGCAATTGATGTAAAACTCTTAGACACTGAATAAACATTTTCCTTTTTATCTTCAAAACCATCCGCGGCTACTTTAAAGACTTTAGACCCTTCATGTAAAAGAATCATTTGATGAATGTTATAGTCTTCATCAATGATTTTTTCAAACATGTCTAGCAAATGAGCTTTAGATACATCTGCTTCTTTACAAGATATTTTATTAAATTCTTTTTTTGGAAATACCATACTAGCCTCCTTATTTATTGTTGATAATCACTGCTTGATAGAAATCAACTGCTTCTACAAGGGTCGTGATTCTAATGGATTCATTATGACCATGCATTTTAGACAATTCGGAATTGTCCATTCTGATGGGTGAAAATCTTAAAGCCCCTTCACTGATTTCATTAAAGAAACGACAATCTGTCCCACCTAGCATGACATATGGCGAACTTTCAACATCAGGGAAAACCTGAGAAATCATCTTTAATAGATATTGGTATGCGTCACCCTTAATATCAGTCATTGGTGAAGCTTCTCTTGATTTAAGAATCTCAGCCTCTAAATCATACTTTTTTGCTATGTCTTTTAAGACCTTAAAACTTTGATCAACATTTTGAATGGGATGCGTTCTTAAATTGGCAATGACATAAGCATCGGATGGAATCACGTTTTCTTGGTCACTGCCTTGAATCATGGTGAAGGCAATGGTTGTTGAAAGAAGGGCTCTACCATAGGGACTCATTTTTGGTAAAATCCATACAATCAAAGGCTTGAAGAGCCACATATTCGCAAATAAAAACCGATAAATGCCTTTCATATAAGGTGCAGCGGTTTTAAAAATACTCTTGACTTCAGGAATCATCTTGGTTTTTAAAGGAAAATGATTTTCCACGTCGTTGATAAAGGCTGATAAGCGTGCAATGGGTGTGTTTTTTGGTGGCGTTGAAGAATGGCCACCTTTTGATTTTGCAGAAAACTTAATATTGGCATAGCCTTTTTCAATAATCCCAATCATGGCCAAAGGCTTTTTAACCGTTGGTAAACCATTGGTCACAATGGCCCCGCCTTCATCTAAGACCAAGAAAGGTTTAATGTTTTTTGACTTTAAATAGTCAACTGCTTTAGAAGCCCCCGGACCAGATGTTTCTTCGTCTGTTGAACTAAATAAATATACATCTTGGTCGGGTTTATAACCATCTATGATTAAATTTTCGCAGGCTTGATAGAATGCAAAAACTGTCGACTTGGTATCTAAGGTACCACGACCAAAGATTTCACCATCGATAATCTTACCAGAAAAAGGATCTTCATCCCATTTTTCTTTGTCAACACCAACCACATCCAAGTGACTCATCAATACAAGTGGACGGTCTTGACTTTTTCCTTGCCAATGCAAAAGAATGGGTTCTCCCTCAAATTCTTTAACATTCATGGTTTTAAAGACATTGGGAAATAGTTGTTTCATGGTTTCCTTTAACTCAATAAAAGCATCCACATTTCCTTTTTCAGGATCATAGGACAAAGTTTTTATCTGAATCATTTTTGCTAGTGATTTGGCATATGATTTTGCTAAAGTTTTATCAACAGCTTTTTTTTCAATCACTTTATTTTCTTTAATCCAGATAAACCTAAAAAAAGCAATTAAAAACAAAAAACCGATAAAGCCTAAAACAATATATAAAATAATCAAGTTTGACCTCCTATATTTTATTATTTATAAATAGAATCCTAGCCCAGCCAATGGTTACGATTGCTGATAATAAAATCACAACAACCACATTGCTTTGGACAAAGCTTGGGGCAAAAATAGATAGAATTACAACAAATATTATTGGTGCAATTGATAATTTTAAATTATCTTTAAAATAACGATAAGCAAGGGCACCAAAAAGTGCTGGCACAACCCAATCAAAGGCAGGTTTTAAAAGTTCAGAATTTAATATGGGTTTTAAAGGCAATAACAATAATACTCCAAATCCCATAATCACAATTGTGGTGATGGTCGAAAAAGCAACAGCCAAGGTAGAAACAATTTCATTTTCTTCTGTATTGATTTTTGTACCTGCAACTTCTCTTGCATTCATGACACAAGGAATTTTTAAGTTGACCAAGTTACCAGTGATAAAGGCTAAATATGTTCCTGAAGTACCTAAAATTGGTCCATAGGTTAAAACCTCTACAATACCACCTGGTAAAAACAATACAGATAAGGCAACCACACCAAGGACCATTTGATTCATGTCCGGCCCAATGCCAGTGACAAACCAAGTCACAAAAGGAATGAGAAACATAACAAAGATTCCTAAAACTATAAAAATACGTCCATAAAAATGCATTTTATTACGATAATTTTCCATTAGTAGATGCCTCCCAAACCTAAAATCACTGCCAAGCCCATGGCCATCACCATAGAAAGTGACAATTGGAAGTTCTCTAACCATTTCCAATTTTTCTTTTTAATTAAATAATCAAATAATGCCATCATCATCATTGAAAACAAAAACACAATCACAGGCACGAAGGTTGGATTGTTGATTACTTCACCTGTGTAGACACCGTCTTCAATCACGGGTGTCTTATAGGCAAATATTTTTGAAAAAGCATCGCCAAAGAAAGCTGAAACAAGCCCGATAAAAACTGATTGAAAAATCAAATTGGCAAAAGATTTTTGATTAGAGGCATCCACTTTATCGACCACTGCCCTTTGATATTTCTTAAAGAAAAACAAAGCAAAGAGTGCACCCCAAATGATGGCGATGGTCATGACAAAAGCAATGGTCACAAAGTTTTGAACAGTCAAAGTTGAAACACTGACGCCTTCAGCTGCAATCTTAACGGCCAAAAGTTCATAATGCAAGGCCCCTAAAACACTTAACCTTACCCAAGGCAAGGGAATACCAAGTAAACCTGCCATGGTAATGACTCCAATAAAGATACCAATAGAGGGTAAAATTGAAAAACTAATGCTGGTGATGACTGTTTTTTTCAACATTTCATCAGGCATATTTATTTCTTTTGCCCTTCTTTTGGCTTGATAAGCAAAGAATAAAGCACCACCCACTATAAAGACTGTCACAACAATACCAATTAAGTAAAGCCACCAAGCCTCTTTCACATCATTTATGTCCATTAGTGTCCTCATTTCCCTTTAAAGTTAATTTTTCTGTTGCTTTTGAATAATTTAAATTTGATGCTTGTACCAATAATTGATCGGCTTTTAATAAATCTTGACTTATATAATTGTTACCTTTTTCATAAAGCAAAGCCATTAAGTATAGTTCTTCCCCATCATAAGGATTTTCACAAGCTTTCTTTAACCAAGCAAGACTTGCTTCAAAATCTTCATCAAGGTAGATCTCATACATCCTATTCATGGCCTTTACATAACCATTTTCAGCCGCCACTTCATAGTAATATCTGGATATTTTTTCAGACTTTTTAGAAAATAAATCCTCTTTATATAAATCACCCAATAAATACATGGCTTTTAAACGATTGTCCCCATCCACAGCTTCAATATAAGTCATCAATAATTCATTGATTTCTTGAAATACCATATCTGTTTTTCTTTTTGATAGAGGATTTCTCTTGATGTCCTTGTATAAAATATTGGCCAGTTTATACCTGGATGCATTATTACCTAATTGGATGGCTTTTTTATAGGTATCCATGCTTAGTTTTAAATCTTTTTCTGTACCAATGCCAAGTTCATAATATAAAGCCAACCAAAAATATGCTTTAGGACTGTCTTTTGAAACTGCTCGTTTAATATAAGTCATGGCTTGGGAAGGGCTTGGGTTTTTAATTTGCTGGCGGTAATGCAATAAACTTAAATTAATCAGTCCATCAACATCATCATTTTCTGCAGCACCAAGATAATATGACTTGGCGATTTCACAATCTGCCTCGACACCATAACCGTGACGGTATATGTCACCCAATAAGTTTTTTGCCTGAGAAACATTTCTTGAACTGGCTAGGTCTAGATAGTCTTTGGCTAAGTCATAGTTTGGGTCTACACCCAAACCATATAGATAACATTTACCCAATCCTAAATAACCAATAACTTCATCATGTTCATGTAATTTCTGGTAATAATCAAAGGCCTTTCTATAATTGATGGTTAAAAAGGTTCTACCTTCTTCATAGGCTTTAGCAACCATTTTTAAAGCATCTAAATCATCAGTTTTGGCCAATAATTCTTGGTAATAAAAGGCCATTTCTTCTAGGTATAAGTCAGACCGTTTACTGACATATTCGTGGCCATCTTGATAGAGTTGTATTAATTTTTTGATTGAAGGCACATGGTGCATATTGGCTGCCTTATCAAGCCAATAATATGCGGTTTCATATTCATTTTTTTTATTTTTCTTTGTCAATAAAAAAAGTGCCATATAATACATGCCTTCTACATTGTTTTTAGTCGCAGATGATTCATAATATTGATAAGCCTTGTCGTAATCTGCACTTGTTCCAATGCCTTGTTCATACATTCTACCAATCAGATGATAGGTTCTCACATCATTTTGGTCAGCAGCACTTTTTAATGCTTTAAAGGCTTTTTTCTTAGAACGACGAATGCCAGTGCCTTCTATATACATTTCATATAAGGCAATATAGGCTTCTGTATAGTCTAAGTCTGTCGCTTTTTTAAATTGTTGGTAGGCTTTTTTGTATTCTTCTTTTTTTAAATAATATTTACCCACATTATAAATACCCACTGGGTTATTCATATCTGCGGCTTGTTTATAATAAGTATAGGCAGTTTCAATATTCTTTTCTTGATCTTTGCCATAAAAATAAGCATCACCCAATTGATTCAGGTCTTTTGGTGTATAATCTTTTCCCATCTCAATACCCCCTTAGTGCCCTTAACGCCTCTTTGGCAGGTTCATGATTCATTTGCATTGCTTTTTCATAAAAGATGGCAGCCTTATAATAAGATGATAAAACACCCAAACCTCTTTCATAGAAACGTCCAATTTTATAATAGACATCCGAATCATTCATGGCTTGATGTTTTAACAATAATTTAAAAGCTGATTCAGGGCTTTTTTCAATCATTTGACCATCTAAATATAAGTCAACCATGATAAACAAAGCCTCCTTAGACCCTTCTTTAATGGCCACCTCTAAATGCGATATGGCATATTCTTTATCTTTTCTTTCTATGGCAGCCTTGGCTTGTTCTAAAATGTCTTCAGTGGTTCGACTGTCCGTTGAAGGCACCTTGCCTAATAATCTAAAATAATTAATGGCCAATAATTGGTCCTTATCCAAGGCTTTCTTTAACCATAAATAACCGTTTTTAAGGTTCTTTTTTAAGCCTTGGCCAGTCAGATAGAATCTGCCAATTTTATACATGGCATAAGCAGACCCTTCTTTTCTTAAGGTATTATACAAACGTATGGCCTTGTTTAAATCTTTCTCTGTGCCAATGCCTTGTTCATACATTTTTGCCAGCCTTGTTTTAGCATTGATTGAATTTGTGGCTGCTTGGTAGTATTTAAAAGCCTGATCAATGTTTTGTTCAACACCATGTCCTGCTTCATACATCCTTCCCATCATATAAATGCCTTCAGGGTACAAACCTTCCCAAGACTTTTTAAAGAGGCTAAATGCCCTATCATAATTTTGTTTAATGGCCAATCCTAAATAATAATGCATGGCCAAATAATAACTGGCCTCAGGAGAACTTGAAGCCATGGTTTTAAACAAAGAGAAAGACTCTTTGTATTTTTTTGCAAGAAATAATTTTTTTGCTTTTTCTAATGATTCCATCTTAACCTCAAATGATTCTTTTTAAATGTTTTTCCATGAGTGAAAATAAATAACCTTCAACTGGTTTATCACTTATTTTTTTTATAAAATTGACATATCCTTCAATTTGCTTTTTATAAGCCATATCTTCAATGTTTTTAAGTTTATAATCGATGATGAATATTTTTTCATCATCTTCAATTAATAAATCAATCACACCTTTTATATGATAACCATCCACTTGATCCAAGAATTCATATTCTTGGTAATATCCTGGGTTTTTGAGTGATTGAAAGATTGGTGTTTTCTTTAAATAAAGCAAGCCATCCTTGATTGCTTGGGGTAAGGATCCAATGGTTTGGTCCAGTTGATTAAAATCAATATCTTCCAAGTATTCATGAATCTCTTGACCATAATCCATATGGCTAATGACATCATCCGTAAAAAAATCATCGGTTTCTTTTGAATATCTTTCTTCATTCAAAGTTTCTTCTTGAAAATCAAAGACTTTGTGTTTGATGGTTTCTTGAGTGGTCTCAACACTTGTTTTTTTGCTTTCAAGAGGAAACTTGACATCAGTGATAACATCTCTTGCTTGTAACCCATAACCAAAATATAAGATTTCCAAATAATTTTTATAAGCTATTTTGGATGAATCGGGTTTTTCAATGGCTTCTAAAACCAAATTGATTTCTTCTTTAGCCCTGGTTAAAGCCACATATAGTAGCCTGATTTTTTCAGAATCATCTTCTAACTTTATATTCCTTAAAAATAAATTTTCTAAGAAATGCCTATAAAAGCCTTGATTATAAGCGTGGGTTAAGATACCGTAATCTTCAGAAAAATTAAACAAGTCTTTGTTTTCTTGGAAATTAAATTGTTTTTTTAGACCCAACATATAAATAACAGGAAACTGCAATCCCTTTGATTTATGAATGGTCATTAATTTAACGGCTTGAGTTTGACCTTTGGATTCAGAGTATTCAATATCCAATCCCCGAGATTGATGGACAAACTCTAAATATTGGATTAAATCAGTAAAATCTTTTTCTTTTTGTCCAGAGATTAATGTTCTAAAGAAATCTAGTTTTTTTGACTTGCTTCCTGGTGCTTCTAATAATGCAATTTTACCATAAATGTTTAATCTTTCATAGATTTCATCGATAAGATTGACATTTGGCTTCTTCTTGGTTTGGTTAGAGATATAGACAATATCTTCTTTAATTTGACTTAATAAAGGATTTTTATCTAAGCTTGAAAATTGAATATCTTCAGAAATCAAATCATGAAGTATCTCTTGATCAGGGACTTGATAAACAAAAGATCTAGCCACTGAATAAAGGGCGGTTTTAAAATATCGTTTAAAGTAGCTTTGATCTTGATAAGCTCGCACCAGTAATAGAAACTGATACAAAAAGATGATTTCTTCTGCTTCTGTAAAGATTTCATCGCTATAGACATCAATTGGGATACCAAAGTCAGATAAGACTTTTTTATACTTGGAAAAACTGGTTTTCCGGTCGACCAATATGGTAATGTCCTTATATTCAATAGGCCTAAAACCACCATCCATAAAAATGGCCTGGCGACTTTCAATCTTTCTTAAAATATCATTAGCAACAATCATAGCTTCTACTTCATCTTTGGATAAGTCTTCATATTTTTCTAAAATGGTTTTCGGGTCATAAAAGAAATGATTGATTGGACTGTTTTTTTGGTTTAAGGCAAATTCATCTGAAAAGCCTGAAATCAAAGCATGATTATCCTTATAGTCAACACCACCAAGAGTCTCTGTCATGATGGCTAAAAACAAGTCATTAATGGCTTTTAGTAAAAAACGATTGGACCTAAAATTTTCTTTTAAGCGAATGGCTCTTCCTTTGTCGGCGCTAGAGTATTCTGAAAAAATCCTCATGAAATTCTTAGGATTGGCATCTCTAAACCGATAGATAGATTGTTTAACATCACCAACCATAAAGATATTATTGTTGGCGATCAATGAGATAAAGTAATCTTGTAAGTCATTGGTGTCTTGGTATTCATCGACCAAAATTTCATTGATTTGATTTTGATAAAACAAACGAATATCCTCTTGTTCTTCTAATAATTCAATAGCAAAGTTCATAATGTCATCAAAAGAATACAAACCTTTTTCTTTTTGTATGACTCTCAAGGCTAGTAAGTATTTTTTGGTCATCTCTAATAAAACAGATACCCTTGGCTTGGTTTCAGCCCAAGTGTCTTTATAATCTGAATCGTCCATTAGATGGGCATTATCAAGTTCATCTCTAATTTTTTTGACTTGCTTATAAGACCCATCTGTTTCTAACCAATCTTCAACCCCTTTGGGTTTTCTTGGCCTGGTTGGTAACTTAAAATGACTGATCTTTTCCTTTAAGTCATCAAAGTCTTCAACTTCTTTTAATGACAGGTACATTCTTAAACAAGTATCTAAATAGATATCACATTCTTCACTGTATAAACCATAATTTTCATCATAATAATCCTTGAAATTTTGGTAAATGACCAATAAGTCTCGCCTAATTAAAGCAAAATATCGCAAATAAGCATCCTCTAGCATGGACTCATTGAATTTTAAGTCATAGTTTTCTAATAATTCAAAGTAATTGGGAATCTTTTTCATGGATTTTGATAAGTTCAATATGGCGTTTTTTAAAAATAAATCATTGCCTGAATAAAGTAATTTCATCATTTCTATAAAATCAGAAGAATTTTCTTTGTAGTAAGACTCGATGATGGAATCCAATAGTTTCTGACTCTCCATTTCAATCAATAATGGGTCGCTGATGGCAATGTCACTAGGTAAATCCAATAAATAATAATAGGCTTTAACAAGTCTTAAGGTAAAGGCATCAAAGGTTGAAATGATTGCATTATCCAATTTTATCATTTGATCATGCATCTGTTCTTTTTTTAACTCATCAATAATCCTTGATTTCATTTCTTCCGCCGCAGCTTCAGTAAAGGTCAAAACAATCAATTGGTCAATGTCTACGCCTTCTTTAAGTTTTCTAAGGACCCTGGCTTTTAAAACACCAGTCTTACCTGACCCAGCACTGGCAGAAACCAAGATATTTTCACCTTCGTGATGAATGGCTTCAATTTGACTCTTCGTGTACTTCATGATCATCACCTGCCTTTACGTATTTATTTTTCGAAAAACAAACATGGGCGAAATCACAATACAAACATGAAATAGATGTATTGTTTTTTTCTTCTGATAAGATGGGTTTGATTTCAAAATCACCGGCCTCAATTTTTTTAGCCGCTTGATAGATGTACGATTCTAGTTTTTTTGACATGGCTTTAAAATCATCAATGGACAATGCACGGTTAGATTTCCATAAGCCATCTTTTGTATACCTTAAACCAGTGATATGGTCTCCGCTTGGGTCCAAGCGTTCCATTTGTTCACGGTCATTTAAGAAAACACCATTTAATAAGTTATCGTGATGGCCATTTTCTTTTTCTCTATCATAGCCGGTTTTTCTAAAAAACAAGCCGCTCGGTTTAAAATCATATAACTTCTCAAACATATACATATAGAAAGGTAATTGAAGTTTTAAACCCTTGTCAAAGGCATCGACATTAAATGTTTTTTGAGAATATTTGTAATCAATGATGACATAATAATTGTTTTCCCTATCAATCATGACTTTATCGATGATGCCATTGATTAAGAAGCGATCTTCAGCCTTGATTTTAAAGCTTAAAGATTGTTCTGTTAGGACTTCTTTGTACATGGAATGATCATAAAAATCCTTGATGATGGTATAGATTTTTTCAATATTTTCAATCAAGATTTCATCAAAAAGACTCTTTTTATAAATGATATCTTCAGGGAAGTCTTGACTTTCTCTGACAAAACGTCGGTAATCAAAATTTTCATCCATGATTAAAATTTCTAAGGCGTTGTGTATTTTATTGCCAAAATAGATATAATGGTTGTCGACAAAATCATCGAGATTCAAAAGGTATTTCATAAAGTATTGGAATGGGCATAGTTTTAAAGCTTCTAATTTAGCGCCAGTAAGGGTGTATTTTCTTTCTAATAGTAAATCTAGGTCTAAAGGGTTAATACCAGTAAACTGTGGATTATAGGGTGAATAATCTTTTTCAAAGGTATTTTTCAAAAGCAATAAATCATCAGATTTCTGATGGTAATTTTCATAGAGATTTTTATGAATGGCAAACCTTAAAAAATCAAAGGTTTTTAAATAAGAATTGTCTTTTGTTTGATAGTGATATTCAATGATAGAAAGTTCCCTTTTTAAATTTAAATTAGAAATTCTTGTCTGATCCACTAAGACTTGAGGATAAAATAGAATAATGTTTTCTAAACCATCCAATAAATGGCTGTATAATCCTAAACGGTATTGGTTGATGTCTTCCGATGTAGGATATTGGATGATGGTTTTTTGTTGATTGGTTAGGTAATCATTGTCAATCTCTTTTTTAGGAAAGTATTCATCAATATAATTCATCATTAAATAATGATGACTGAGGTCCTTGATGTCTTCAATATTGATGATTTCTACCGCTTGTTTTTTTCGTTTGGCTTGAATCATCAATTGATCCATTTCTCCAATAAAGATTTCTCGATTCGATTCAATTAAATCATCTTCAAAGCGATTGAAAAGGTTGATGATTTTTTGAGTGACTTGTGGGTGTTTGTTTTTATGGTTTTGAATCATTAGCTTAACGTCTTCTAAGGGTTTTGTCCGCAAGGCTTTTTTAATGTCTTTGTAAATGGGATATATTCTAATGGAATGTTTTTTTAAGTTGACCAGTGGTATCTTGGCATCAAACAATAATTTTCTTAATTGAAAATCATCGTCTGCTTGGGTATTGACTATTTTTATTTTTGCGATATCTATACCTTGTTCAAGTAATTGAGTGATGGTTTCAAAGACTCCATAAACTTGTTCTTCAATATTTTTACATTGGTAAAGAGGTATTTTTTTATCAATGGCATCTATTTTTGAAATAGACTGGTAATTTTTAATATATTGAGGCACAAAAGCCTTGTCTAGTTGGATGATTCTATCATAGTTTTCTATATTGATTTTTTTTAACATCTGCTTTTCATTTAAGGCTCTTTTAATGGTCTGTAAAAAGATGAGTTTATCATCTTGATAGTCCCTATTTAAATCGATATAGTCAAAGAAAGGCAGAATTTTTCTTCCAAGGTCTGCTTGAAGGTCAAAGTGATGATAGACAAAAAACGGATAATTGTTTTTAACTTGTGTTAAAGGCATTAATCCGTTTATATATTTGTGGTTTGATAAGGTTTTTTCTTTCAATTGTAAAATCAAGTCATTTGCTTTTGCAAAAGATTCTGTAAATACCAATGTTTTTCTTTGTAAGTCCGCCATATATCTTTGCCACCTCTAATGAATATTATATCATGAATACACTTCCAATAAGTCCAAAAAAAACAAAAAACCAGTTCAAAATGAACTAGTTTTCAATTTCTATTCTTGTGTGGCTATAATAATCATTAATCATTTGCAGTTTTTCAATAATGATTTCAGTTTGATATCTAAACTCTTCTAAATAATGATCGGAGATGTATTCTCTTTCATAAACAATATCATAACCATTGACACTATAAAGTTTATCAGTGAAAAAAGTCGTGGTTTTATTAGAATAAAAGACGTGTTCAATATCAGAAAAAACTGAGTTGCCCAGCATGAAATTCTCATTGTATGTTTCACCTAATAAACCGAGTAAGGTTGGGACAATGGTGTATGGGGAGACAAATTTATTAATGGTTGTTGAGGCATGGTTATGTAAGTATTCATCTGATAATCTTTGATTATAGATGGTAAAAAAACTTGAATAGTTATCAATATCATAATAAGCAGTTTCTTCGTCTTCTTCATTATAAACTTTACGGTTAAAGTTATGGTAGTAAGCAGCATGGTCTCCATATAAAACAAAGATAGTGTTGTCATATTCGCCTTCTGCTTTTAAAGCATCGACCAAAATACCCAATGCTTTATCAAAATCCATCATCGCGGCTTGATAATAAACCATTCTTTCCTGGTCTTCTTCGTCATAATCAGATAGGGGATTGACCCAATCACCATTTGTTTGGGCAAGTTCAATCAAATCAAAATATCCTAATTCTTCAAATTTTTGAATATTGTCTTGCCCCTCATTATAAGGTCCGTGGGTTAAGAGGGTGGTCCAGAAATAATAAAAAGGATCGTCTGTTTGAAACATTAAATCAGTCATGGCCTCTGCAGTATCGCTGTCTAAAGTCAAGTTGCCATCCCATTGCCATCTTGGTTGATCAGGAAAAATCTCATCATGGAAGTATAAGTGTTCAAATCCTAACATGCTTAAGATATCCCCGCGAGAATAAAACACTGAATAATTATCATGAAAATAGGCTGTTTCATAAGTATCATTAAGTTTATCAGCTATTGAATCCTCAAAGACATATTCATAATTGCTTGTATCATAAGAATGAGGTGGATAATGACCATTAATGCCGATAATTTCAGAGACATTGGTTTTATTCTCACTGTAGTGATTTGGAAAATATAAACCTGCCTCAGTCATGGCATAAAGATTGGGTGTAAGTATTGGATGAACCGCATAACTTTCACCAGATTCAATCATGATGGTAAAAATATTATAACCTTCTAACAAGCCAAAATATTGGGTGGGTTTAGAGGCTTGGTAGGGTATTTCGTATTGGGGGAAGGTTTCATCGCTAAAATATAACAAGTCAACTTCCTTATAATAATAAGCAAGGAATCCATATTTTTCTAAGGCATCTCGTTTTAAGGTTGGTAAAGTGACATCTTCACTATAATCTTCAAAAGGATTAAATGTTCTTGTTGAGATGGCGGTAACCAAGCCAATCATCAAGAATATAAATATGGTTAAAGAATTTAATAGAATTTTTTTATTGACAAGGACCTTTGTTTTCAAGTATTTTCTCTTAACAAACCTTAAGACCAAAACATAAGCAAGGATGATTAAAAGAAAATCTATAAAGGCTCGAAAAGATATATAATCTAAATTTAAAATATCAGTGGCTTCTCCTATCAGTTTAAATTGTTCAAAGGTGAACAATTCAAAATAAGAGCTAAATGTGTTGGCATTGGTCACAAATAAACCATTGACAAACAAAAGCCAAGTAGACATATAGATGATGCCCCATTTATTAGAAGGGATGATTAAAATAAAGCCTGATATAAACAAAATAAAAACCAAATCAATGATTATGTTTTTAGGCAATAATTGAAAACCAATCCATAAAAAAGCGATTATTTCAATCACAAAGTAAAAAAAGATAAATATTCCCATTAAAATGAGTTTTTGTTTTAAGTATTCTTTCATATAATCACCATTAAAATTATACCATAATCACTTAAGTTTATATAGAAAAAAAGATGAGGTTTAAGGAAACCCCATCAATTTTTCTTACTTAATTTCAATGTATTTTTTTTCTTTAACGTTTGTACCTTCTTTTGGAATGAATAACTTAATCATTCCTTTATCGTAATTTGCTTCAATATCTTCCTCTGCGATATCTTCACCAACATAAAAACTTCTTGCTGATGCGCCTAAGAATCTTTCTCTTTTAAGATAATGAGCATCTTTGTCTTCATTTTCTTTTTCAAGTTTAGCTTCAACAGTTAGATAGCCATTATCCAAAGAAATTTTAACATCTTCTTTGTCAAATCCAGGAACATCGATATGAAGTTCATATCCATCTTCTTTTTCTAGTATGTCTGTTTTCATACTGGCTTGATTTCTTTTTGCTGGTGTGAAGAAATCATCAAAGAAATCATCAAAAAACGATAACGAATTGTTTCTCTTAACAATATTTGCCATGATATACGCCTCCTAATCATTTTTTTAGCACTCTACTACCTCGAGTGACAATTATATTATAACATATTTATTGGCACTGTCAAGTGTCGTGTGCTAAAATTTTTAAAATTTTATTCAAAGACGCCTGTAGAAAAATATTTTTCTCCAGAATCAGGGCTTATACAAACAATGTTACAGTTTTTTAATCCATGTTTTTTGATATAATTTAGGACAGCTTGTAAGGCAGCACCTGTTGAAATGCCAATAGAGATTGCTTCTAGTCTGACAAATTCTTTTGTCATTTTCCATGATTCCTCATCACCAACGGCAACAATTTCATCAACGACATCTGGATCATAATTACCAGGGATATAACCTGGTGATATGCCAGCAATTTTATGGGGTGCTGGTTTTTTTCCTTGTAAAACTTGTGAATTTTTTGGTTCTATGGCAATCATCTTTGTGATTGGATGGTGTTTTTTAAAGTATCGGCCAACCCCACTAATTGTTCCGCCTGTTCCAACACCAGCAAAAATATAATCAATGACTTCTAAATCATTGGCAAGTTCTTTTGCAGTTGTATCATAATGCATATTAGGGTTTTCAGGATTTTCAAATTGCGAAGGTATGACAGCATTCATATCTTGAAGCAATTCAATGGCTTTGTCTTTGGCCCCTTGAATACCATCGTCTGCTTTGGTCAGAATGACTTTTGCCCCGTAGTGTTTGATGGTATCCACTCTTTCTTTTGAAACCTTTTCTGGCATGATAATGATTGTATCATTGCCAAAGTATGCACCTACCATGGCCAAGCCAATACCAGTGTTTCCACTTGTCGCTTCAATAATGGTTGTGTCTTTGGTCATTTCACCAGAATCATATAAGGATTTAATCATCCCATATGCAGGTCTTGTTTTCACACTGTAGCCAGGATTAAAACTCTCCAATTTAAGAAATATCTTATTTTGGAGCTTATATTTTTCTTCAAATTTATGGAGTCTCACAAGAGGTGTATGACCAATGGTTTCCAATATGTTATCATATAGACTCATCGATTTTATTCTCCCTCGTTTCTAATTCCATTTGCTTGACCGTCACAATTGATTTTTCTGGTATGGAACCTGTGATAAAGACATTGGCCCCAATCACGGAATTATCACCAATCACTGAATCACCACCTAATATTGAAGCACCAGCATAAATTGTGACATCATTACCAATGGTTGGGTGTCTTTTAACACCCTTTAATTTTTGTCCTTTTCTTAAACTCATGGCCCCTAAAGTAACGCCTTGATAAATTTTGACATGATCACCAATGATGGTTGTTTCACCAATCACAACACCGGTGCCATGGTCAATGAAAAAATACTCGCCGATATTGGCAGCGGGATTGATATCAATGCCAGTTTCTCTATGGGCATATTCACTCATCATTCTTGGAATGACTTTGACACCAAGGTCACTTAGTTCATGGGCAATACGATAAATAACAGTTGCGTACAAGCCTGGATAAGAAATTATCACTTGGTCTCTATTTAAAGCTGCCGGGTCTCCATTAAAGTGGGCTTCGACATCTTTATAGACAAGGGTTCTAATTTTGGGGATTCTCTTAATAAATTGAACGCAAAGAACACATGACTTTTTAGCAAGTTCCTTGCTCTTCTCTTCGTCTGCCATGTATAACAATGCGTACTTGATTTGCTTTTTTAAGATCCTATGAAGTTTTTTGACCAATCTTTTAGTTGTTTTTGGATTGGATGTTTCCGTTAAGTGTCTAGTCGAAAAATATCCTGGAAAAATAATCTCTTTGGTTAATTTAATAATCTTTATGACTTCATCATTCTGTGGTATCCGACATGAACAATGATCTTTTTTTATCAATACATCACGGTATGATTGTAAGATGTTTTTTATAGGTTGTTTCAGTTTTTTCATATAGTATGCCTCCATGTTTATTATATCATAAGAAAAAATCCTTGCGTATCATTTCGCAAGGATTTTTATAGATTCAAATATTTTTTTTAAGTCTTTTTTGCTTTTTTCACCGACGATTCTTTTAACTTCTTTATCATCCTTTTTAATGATGACGATGGGTAAGGTGTCGCCTATTTCATAGGCAGATAAATCATCCTCATCATAGTCTAAGTCAATGACTTCATCCACACCATATTCTTTAAATAATTTATCATATCTATTTCTCATCACCAAACATGACATACACCAAATGGCTGTGATTCTAATGGCTTTCATCGTATTGCCTCAAAGCATCCATCAAATGATCAATTTCTTCTTTTGTGGATAAGTGTGATAAAGAAATACGCAATGATGAACTTGCTCTTTCGTAATCTCCTGTGAGTTCTTTCACAACCTTAGAGATGGCTTTATCAGATGAACAAGCTGAAGTTGTGGATACATATATTTGTCGGTCTGACAAATATTTCTGTATGTCTTTTCCCGGTGCTTTTGTATAGGATATATTGACAATTTGTGGGATAGAATGTTGGTTGGAATTGATATAGATATTGTCTAAAGATTTTAATTGGTCTAACAAGTAATCTTTTAATTCTTGGATGTAAGGATTATTGATTTCAATATGTTGGTAGATTTCGTCAACAGCTTTCCCTAAAGAATGGATTAAAGAGTTGGCAGGAGTCCCGCCCCGATAGTTTGATATGGATTTACCACCATGGATGACTGGCATCAATTTAATGTTTTTCCGATGCATCAAAGCACCGATGCCCTTAAAACCATATATTTTATGGCCTGAAAAAGAGATTAAATCGGCCACTGAATAATCTAAGACAACTTTGCCTATGGCTTGTGTCATATCACTGTGAAAAACGATTTGAGGGTATTTTTTTAGGACTTCACCAATATCACTTAGCTTTTGGACAATGCCTAATTCAGAATTCACCAAGCCAATGCTGACTAAGATTGTGTCTTCATGAATGAGTGATGCCAAATCGTCTAAATCAACCAAACCATCTTCATCCATCTCAACTACGTCAATGACAAAACCTTGTTTGGCCAGGTAATTGAGGGTTGTGGTAATTGAACCATGTTCAAAGGGTGTTGTAATGATATGGTTGCCTAGGTGTTTATTTTTAAAAGCAATGCCTTTTAAGGCAAGGTTATTTGATTCAGTTGCACCTGATGTATAAGTGATTTCATGATCTAATAAATTTAATCTTTCTTTGATCAGTTTTGAAGTTTTAGTGATATCAACCAAAGCTTCTCTTCCCAATGCATGCATAGAATTGCTATTGGCAAAATAGCGTTGGTTAAAAAGATAATCTTCATCTAAAACAGTTTTAGCAACAGGTGTTGTTGCACTATAATCTAAATATATCATTTGATCACATCCATTCAATGACTATTATAACGCAAAATGATGGGTTTTAAAATAATAATTTCAAAGAAAAAACGGTTTGTATGAACAAACCGTTTAAGTCTTTTATCGACTAATGTAATCTCTTGATTCTATAACTTCATCTTCATAGATGATTGTAAATGTTTTTTTAGCAATAAAGATGTCAACGACTTTCTTGTCTTCAAAGGTTGAGTTGACCAATACAGTTGGCGTGCTTAAACTTGCATAGTCTTCTAAACCTAATTGATAATAATAATTGTAGCCAAAGACATAAATATTGTTTTCTGCAATCACTGCAGAACTATGATGAGCAAATCTTAATTTATAAATGTCACCACTACCACTAAATTCATCAGTAATTTCAACAGGTTCAGTGGTGGAAACAGGTGTCGATCCAATACCAAGTTGACCGAAATTATTATCACCGAAGACAAATACACGTCCTGATGCTGATAATACACCTGAGTGGTTGTAACCAAGATCAACATCAATGATTTGGTCATCTCCTAAGTTAAATATTTCAGTTATATTGGTAGGTATTAACAATTCTTGGTCATCAGTTCCTAGTTGACCTAAACCATTATTACCCCATACAAAGACTTGACCTTGATGGCTTAAAGCCATTGAATGATCATTTCCTAATTCTACTTTGACAATGTAATCATCACCTAATTCAAAAGCATCTGTAATGTCTTGAGGCATGAAAATAGTATCTTCCCATGAATTGGTAATTTCACCAATACCAAGTTGACCATAACTATTGACTCCAAAAGTCAATACGCGACCATAGTTTGTTATGACTGCGTTGTTGTCTCTACCTGCTTCGATAAAAATAATCAGTTCATCATCGGCCAGTTCAAAATTATCAGTAATATCAATTGGAACATTTTCATTTTCTGGTGTATCTTCAATACCTAATTTTCCATTGGCATTATGACCCCATGTATAAACATGACCATTTCGGCTTAAAGCAAAGCCGTGATACTCACCTAGTGAGACAGAGATAATTTGATCATTTGCCTCTAGGTTAAAATGACTGGTGATATTGACAGGCGTATCTTTGCGATCAAATGTACCATCACCCAACTGCCCAACACGATTATCACCTTTTGTAAAAACTTGATCGCCATCTAGATAGATTGTATTCTCCCTGTGAGTATCAACTCTACTGAGCTCTACAAGTTCTTCTATGCCAGCAATGACTGTTCTTTCGGGCGCTTCGGTTGTTTGAGTTTCCGTTGTTGGTGTCTCTGTTGTTGGTCCTGTTGTGGTCATTTCAGTTTCTGAACCTGAACAAGCAAAAACACTAACACTAAAAGTAAACATTAAAACTAATAAAACGACTTTTTTTAATTTTTTCATAAAAGTCACCCCCTTTAAGTATAGCATAAATGAACCATTAGTAAATATGTTGACTATAAACATCACAAAAAAATCATAAAAGAAAAACGGTCTGAAAATCAGACCGTTTGCTTATTCATATAAATCCACTGAATTTATGGTATCATCCTCAAAGACAATTGTAAAAGTCTCCTTGGCAATAAACATATCCTTGATTGGTTTATCAGCATAGACCGAATCATCCAATACACTTGGAGTATTAACGATGTCTTGATTGCCTAAACCAAGTTGACCATAAACATTATAACCAAATACATAAGTATAGTTTTCACCAATCACTGCAGAACTTTCATGTGAAAACCTGAGTTTATAAATGTCTCCTCCACTCTCAAACTCATTTGTTATTTCAATTGGTGTTGAAGCATTTGTTGGTTGACTACCAATACCTAGTTGACCAAGACTGTTGTCGCCAAAGACAAATACACGTCCTGATTCAGATAAAATACCTGAATGATTGTATCCGACTTCAACATCTATGATTAAATCATCACTTAAATCAAAAATATCAGTAATGTTTATTGGTGACCACACTTGTTCATCATCTGTGCCAAGTTGACCTAAATCATTATAACCCCAAGCAAATACTTGACCATTCTTACTGAGTGCCATTGAATGATTGTTGCCGAGTTCAATCTTAATGATATAATCATTGACTAAGTTAAAACCATGGGTAATGTCTTGAGGCAAATAAATTGTTTCTTCCCATGGATTATTTTGTTCACCATTGCCAAGTTGACCGTAGCTATTGACTCCAAATGTAAAGACACGTCCATAATTTGTCATGACTGCGTTGTTGTCCCTGCCTGCAACGATATAAATGATGCGTTCATCATCTTCTAGTTCAAAATTATCGGTGATATCAACAGGTTGGTTTTGGTTAGTACTTGTAGGTATACCAAGTTTACCATAAGAATTATGACCCCATGTAAAAATACGTCCATTTTGACTCAATGCCAAACCATGAAATTCACCCAATCTTACTGAGATAATCTCGTCATTTGCATCAAGGTTGAACTGATTGGTAATGTCTACAAAAACATCTTTACTTTCAAATGTCCCATCACCCAATTCCCCAACACGATTATCGCCTTTTGTAAAGACTTGATCGCCATCTAAGAAAATGGTGTTTTGTCTATGGGTATCAACCACACTTAATTCAACTGCTTCTTCTATATCAGCAATCAGTGTTTGACCAAGTACTTCAGTTGTCGGTGCTTCAGTCGTTGGTGCCTCAGTTGTCGGTGTCTCTGTTGTGTTTGTTGTTGGTTCTTCTGTTTCAGAACCAGAACAAGCAATAAGAGCCACACTAAAAGCAAACATAATAATCAGTAAAAAGACTTTTTTATATTTTCTCATAAAAGCCACCCCCTTATATTATATCATTTGAACTTTAAATTATGCAATTAAGACATCTTTCTTATAAAAAAAATGAATAAACTATAAAAAATTAGTTTATTCATCGTCTTATAATGTAAAAATTTAGGTTTAAAAAATGTTTTCTTCAAATGTCCATACTTGCTTATTCTTCTTGATTAATTTCTTGGTGAAGAATCTTAACTTTAACTTGTGCTTCTAAAAGTTCTTTATGGCCTCTATCACTGATATAATACATGCCATCTCTAAAATTTAAAAATTCCTCTTTTTTCAAGTGTTCTAACTCTTTTTTTATCTGAGATGGTGTGGTTTGATATCCATGGCTTTCAATTTCTTTGGCCATGGGATCGGCTTGAATACCATTGTTAGCCTTTGCATGGTATAAAAGATGTATTCGAATCAAATTATCTTTAAAATCTGAATGCAACATTGGATTCACCTCCTTTAATCAAATATATACTTAATATAAATGATAAGTTATGGTCATTCATATACATTTATTATATATCAAAAAAACCTTTACTTCAAATGAACCGTTGATGCACTTATATTTTTCATCTTTAGAAAAGACTTTACAATCAAATGTTTACTCCATATAATGAATGGCCAATTTATCAAGTCCCAAAGCACTCTCTGCCACTAATTCTTGGATGGTTGGGTGGGCAAAAACTGTTTCATAAATGTTTTTAGCTTCCATTTCGTTTTGAATGGCTAAGGTGTATGGTGCGATGAGATTCTCAGCTTCTTTTCCTAAAATCATGGCACCAATCAGTTTTTGTGTGTTTTTGTTCCTAATCACTTTTATGTAACCGCGGTCACCACTTAAAATCAATGCTTTACCATTGGCCGAATAGGGGACTTTTATCACTTCAATTTCAAGTCCTTCTTTCTTTGCCATTGCTTCAGTCATACCAACAGTGGCAATGGTTGGTGAAGTAAAGATCACTGAAGGGACATTGGTTTTATCAAAACGACTTTTTTTACCCAATATATTATCTATAGCCACAAAAGCTTGATGAGATGCAACATGGGCAAGTTGCATGATGTTATTGACATCGCCAATGGCATAAATATGATCAATATTCGTTTTCATTTGATCATTGACTCTAATGCCACTTCTTTCATCATAATGAAGGGTTGTTTTATCTAAATCTAAACCTTGGACTACTGGGGCTCTACCAATGGCCTCTAATACAATATCACTTTCAACAAATTCAACTTTTTCTTTGCGTTCATAATAAACTTTCTTTTTACTTTCACCATCTTCAAGGCGAATGACCCTTGCATTGGTGATGATTTTAATGCCAGCCTTTTTTGCATATGGCATCAGCCTAAGTGATAATTCTCTATCAATACCAGGTAAAATGCTTGGTAAAAACTCAACCACATTGACATTCACACCCATGTTTGCATATATAAAAGCAAATTCCATACCAATAATACCGCCACCAATCACAGTCATTGATTGAGGCAAAACTTGGTTATCAAGCAAGTCTCTCGATGTGATCATGTATTCTTTACCATCAATGGGTAAACGTTTGGGCTTAGATCCAGACGCAATGATGATGTCTTTGGCTTCAATGGTTTGTCCATTGACTTTTACTAAATTGTTATCAATAAACTTGGCTTGGCCTTCTATTAAATGAACACCATGTTTTTTTAATAAAAATTCAATACCTGATACAAGTCTATCTTTAATGTCATTTTTTCTTTCAATTATTTTTTTTAAATCAATACCAAGTTCCTTATAAGTGATGCCTAAATCTTCATTCAACAAGTCATGATACATATCCGTTGAACGAACAAATGCTTTGGTCGGTATACAACCAACATTTAAACAAGTACCACCCACCCATTCCTTATCAACTAAAACGACATCAAGGCCTTGTTTTTTTGCATAAATGGCCGCAACATAGCCGCCAGGTCCGGCACCTATAATCAATACATCTGTTTTTAATCTTTCCATAATCAACCTCCATTTCATATAAATTATATCAAGCAAACTATAAAAAAACAACCATACTTTCAAATACATTTTTAGCACTCTTGTGTTGACAGTGCTAACGGTTTGATATATAATATATGTGAAATAAAAATAAACAAGGAAGTGATACAATGCAAGAAGTTCCAAACTATGAAGAAGACCAAAATATCTTAGATAAATTTGGTCGAAATATAAATGAACAAGTCAAAGAAGGCAAAATTGACCCGGTCATTGGCCGTGAAGAAGAAATTAGAAGAATCATTAAAATTCTCTCAAGAAGAACAAAAAACAATCCAGTTTTAATTGGTGAACCTGGCATTGGTAAAACAGCCATTGTTGAAGGCCTGGCCAAAAGAATCGTCGATAAAGATGTGCCTATCACCCTTCAAGACAAGCAAATCTATGAACTAGATTTAGCTGCTTTAGTGGCTGGGGCAAAATTTAGAGGAGAATTCGAAGAACGCTTAAAAGCAGTTCTTAATAAAATCAAGAAATCAGAAGGTAATATTATCTTATTTATTGATGAAATCCATATGATTGTTGGTGCTGGTAAAGTAGAGGGCGCCATGGATGCATCCAATATGTTAAAGCCAATGCTTGCTAGAGGTGAATTGCACACAATTGGCGCAACCACCTTAAATGAATATAGGAAGTATATTGAAAAAGACTCAGCCCTTGAAAGAAGGCTCCAACGGGTGATTATTAAGGAACCTTCTATAGAAGATACTGTTTCTATTTTACGGGGTTTAAAAGAAAAATTCGAAACCCACCATGGGGTCCATATCCATGATGAAGCCATCATTCAAGCAGCCATCCTATCAAATAGATATATTACAGATCGTTTCTTACCTGATAAAGCCATTGATTTAATTGATGAAGCATCTGCTTCAATTCGTATGGAAATTGATTCTATGCCAGCTGAACTGGATGACATCACCAGGAAAATCATGCAATTAGAAATTGAAAAACGTGCTTTGGAGAAAGAAACCGATAAACAATCTAAAGAACGATTAAAACATTTAAACGATGAATTAAAGAATTATAAAAAACAAGAAAAAGAAATTACCAAAGCTTGGGAAAAAGAAAAAGCTGAACTTAACGAAGTTAAAGAAATGAAAACCAAACTGGATGCTTTAAAAAATGACTTACAAAATGCTTTTAATGATTCTAATTACTCAAAAGCTGCAGAACTACAATATTCAACCATTCCAAAATTAGAAAAAGACATTCAAACTTTAACTGAGAATACAGACCATAAACTGATATCTGAATCTGTCAGTGAAGAAGACATTGCTGAAGTTGTTGGCAAATGGACCAATATACCGGTCACGAAACTGATGGAAGGTGACAAAGAAAAATTAACCAACCTAGACCAACACTTAAAGAAAAGAGTCATTGGACAAGACCGGGCCATTGAGCTGGTCAGTGATGCCATTATTAGACAAAGAGCCGGCATTAAAAATGAAGATAGACCCATTGGTTCTTTTATGTTCCTAGGACCAACAGGGGTTGGTAAAACCGAACTTGCTAAGGCTTTGGCTGAACAATTATTCGACAGTGAAAAACATATTGTCAGAATTGATATGAGTGAGTATATGGAAAAGTTCTCTGTTTCTAGATTAATTGGTGCACCTCCAGGCTATGTTGGTTATGATGAAGGTGGTCAATTAACAGAAGCCATTAGAAGAAAACCATATTCAATTGTCCTTTTCGATGAAATCGAAAAAGCCCATGGTGAAGTATTTAATCTTTTATTACAGATATTAGATGATGGACGTCTGACAGACTCTCAAGGTCGAGTTGTTGATTTTAGAAACACCATCATCATCATGACATCAAATCTGGGTTCAAGTTTCTTAGTTGAAGGTGATGCAAAGTCTAAAGATAAAGTCTTAGCTTTGGTTAAAGATAACTTTAAACCAGAATTTATAAACCGTATCGATGAATTGATAATTTTCAATCCTTTATCAAAAGATGTCCAATATAAAATTGTTGACAAACTATTGAATGAATTAAAGGCTAGATTATTAGAAAAAAATCTTAATTTCCATTTCACAGATAAACTCAAAGACTATATTTTAGACAGTGCCTTTGATGTCAACTACGGGGCTAGACCATTAAAACGATTCATTCAACACCATATAGAATCGCTGATTGCTAGAAAAATCGTTAATGACGAACTTGAACCAAATGAGGACTATCAAATTGATTACGATAATTTTATAAGTATAGAAAAAGTCAATCACCAATAAACTTTATACTCATTAAAAAACTACCGATATTAAAGTGTCGGTAGTTTTTTTTATTTTTAAATGTTATTTAGTCCTTTTTATGATTTGATCATTTCCATAAACTGATCGGCAATTTCAGGATCAAAAGCTTTTTCTTTTTCTGATTCTATATAGTCAAATATTGCTTTTTCTTTTTCACCAAGTAATTTCTTTCTGGCATAAGTTGCTGTCACAGAAATAATTCTTGATGCCAAAGGAATTTCATCAGCTTTTAAATTGGCTGGATAACCCTTACCATTATATTTTTCATGGTGATAAAGAATGATTTTAGCAATGTCTTCATTCCTATAAGTTGCCAGCATAATCCGATATCCGTTTTCAACATGCTTTTTGTATTCAACCTCTTTTAAGTTCAGGAACTCTCTTCTTTCATTAAAAGCATCCTGACTGATTGAGAAAATACCAATGTTATAATACTGACTCGCTATTTTAATTCTATTGAGTTCATCATGATCAAGATTCATGTATTCGCCTAAGTCATAAGATAATTTTTCAGCATACCGAACCACATCTTTTTCAAATGGATTTTCTTCAAAGAAGTTGTCCCTAATTTGTTCTAATATTTGTAATCTCGTGTCTTTGCCAGCAAATTTTTGTATATATAACTTTGAATCAGCCATATCTTTAATTTGATAAAGGCTAAACTTATCTTCGAATTTCACATCAATTCCATAAGAAATTGAAATGGGTATATTTGAAACATACTCATTGGAAAGGGCAGCTTCTATATTTTTAAAACGATCCATGGCCTCAGTTAATTCTGTTTTTGGCATAATCATAACGAACTCATCCCCACCAATTCTTGCGAGGACGTCATCATCGTTAATGAATTTACATAAGGTATTGGCTGTTTTTACTAATAATTCATCGCCATAACTATGATTCAAGGCGTCATTAATAACTTTTAAGCCATTAACATCGATAATTGCTAGAGATATTGGCAAATTTTCTTTAGTGTCCAAATCTCTCATTTTTTTTGTATATGCCCTTAAATTATAGAGTTTGGTTAGGTGGTCATGGTAACTTAAAAAACGAATTTCTTCTTCTTTACGTTTATGATTGGTGATGTCTTGGTAAGTTCCTGAAACCCAAGTGGCTTGACCTTTTTGGTCGGTTTTGGTAACTTTTCCCCGGAACATCCACCAACGATATTCATCTTTAGCATCTCTAATCCTAACTTCAACACTAAAGTAAGGAAGTTTGTTATGGAAATATTGATTGATTTGATTAGTCAAAATACCTCGATCATCAGGATGGAAATAAGACATAATATTATTAGGGTTAGAAATTTCTTCTTTGTTTTTATCATAACCTAATATCTCATAAGTCTTATCATCAAAGATGATTTTTTTATTTTTTAGGTCCCAATTCCATATCATTGTGGCTGTGGCTTCTAAAATTTCATCGAGGACTTCTTTTTCCTCATGGTATTTTTGGATTAAAAGTTTTTCATTGGTCATATCTGTGATTTGAACCACAAGTTCATTTTCCTTATTGAAATAAAACAATACACTATAATATTTATCATTTTCTCTATCAATAACTTCTCTTAGAATGGGTTTTTTCTCTTTGTTTTCAAAGATTGATTTTTTATCAATCTCTTTAATTTCTGAAAAAATCTGTGTGAAACGATGATAGATTAAATTGCGTTCATAACCATAAATAAACTCACTAAATCTCTTATTGGCAAAAACCAATTTACCATCCATTTCACCAGGTATTAATTGGAAGACCCCAATCCCTTCATGCATGTATAAAATCATATCGCGGTTTCTTCTCTCGGTTTTCTTTAATTGTTGGTTAAAGTTGAAAGAATTGTCTTTTTCAAGCAAAACCACATTGGTTAAAAGCTTGCCGTTTTCAAAAAAAGGCTTTGCATTGACCGTGGCGTAGACTTCAGTTCCATCCAGGCGTTTAAGTTTATAATTGGTGGCTAAGTTAGATGTTTTGGTCTCTTTTAACCGTTTCATTCTTTTTTGATAAAAATCATGGTATTGTGCATCAATGAATTTTTTTGCATTTTGTCCAACAAGGTCATTTTTAGAATCGGCTCTAAAGAAATTAACCGCCGCAGGGTTAACTTCAAGAACAAGGCCCTCTTTAATCACGACCAAAGGAAAATCCAAGCCGTTCATTAAGGAATTGTATCTCATTTCATAAAGGTTCTTCTCTTGCAATAAGTTTTTGTGTTGATCAATATCATAAATAAAGCCATCAATAGACATAGGGTTTTCTAAGCGGTCATAAATCACATTGGCTTCTTCAGCCACCCAGCGTTCTTTACCCTGTTTGCTAATGATTTTATACTCAATTTTGATATCTGAATGTTTTTGAATGGCTTCATCATACTTTTCTTGCACATAGTTTCTAAACTTAGGGTGAATGATGTCATGATAAGCAACCATATTATTATTGGTGACTTCTTCACTGGTATAACCAATTACTTTATATGCATTAGAACTCACATATTTCATGGTCCAATGTTGGTCTATACTACAATTAAATGCCATGCCTTCATAATTTTCTAAAATTCTTAATGATGAAAAGTTGGCTGTTGAGAATTTTCTCTCGATTTTCAATTTATAATAGTAGATGACGACTGTCGAAATAACAAGCAAAAGCAAAGCAAAAGTAATGCCCAGCAAGATTTCATTAAAAGTAATTTGACTTAAGTAATGATTCATCCCCATTGTTATTCTCCATTTCCAACTTTAGTATTGTGTAAATAAACCTTGACAAATTCGTTGATAGGTTTTGGTTTAGATATATAATAGCCTTGGGCCACATGGCATTGGTTTAATTTAGCGAATTCAATATGTTCTTCGGTTTCAGTGCCTTCTACCACTATTTTCTTATCTAAACTTTTAATAAGGTAAGCAATGATTCTAAACATATCACCGTTATCTTGTTCAGGATATTTTTCTATAAAAGTCTTATCAATTTTCACTTCATCGACTTCAATAGATTTCAATGAATTAATGGAAGAAAAACCAGTCCCAAAATCATCAATAGCGACATTGATGTCTTTTTTATGAAGTTTTTCAATAATCCGATTGGTCTTATCAACATTTTCCAAGTAATTACTCTCTGTAATTTCAAAAGTAAAATATTTAGAAGGAATCAAACTTTCTTCTATAATATGTAAAATATTATCCATGATATAATCATTGCCAAAGTCAAAGTTGGTTAAATTAATAGATATCCTAAAATCTTTTGGCAAGTCATTGACATAAGGTTTAAAGTCTTCGATGACTTTCCTAACAACCATAATGGTTAATTGATTGATATAAAAACTGTTCTCTATAATTGGAATAAATTCATTGGGTGGTATTTGACCTAGGTTTTTGTTCTTCCACCTTAGCAAGGCTTCTACACCGATATAATCATCATTGATTAGGTCTTTTTGAACTTGATAATTTAAATAAAATTCATCAATAGAAAAACCTGACTCTAATTCTTCGATAATGTCTTTTTCTCTTTCAATGATACTTCTCATCTCATGACTATATATTAAATGCTTTAATTGTCTTCTGTATTTTGAAACTTCTAAGGTAATCAATAAAGAATCAATTAAATCTTTGATATTTCCAGTTTTTTCATCAGCCATGGCCACCACGAATTGATGAGAAAAGGCTTGTTCTACATGAGGTAAATGTCTATAGGTTTCAATTAATTGATCAAATAAATCAATCACATGATTAAATTGATAACGTTCTATATTTGCATAAATCATGAGAAAATTTGCTTTTGGTATGCATAAGACATAGCGAGCATCTAAATTTTTCTTTAAAAACAAAGTAAAATCATAGGTCGAAGCATGTTCTAAATGGATCATCATTAAGACAGTTTGGTTGATGATGAATTGGTGGTTTTTAAAAACAGCGGCTAATGATTCAATCACTTTTTCCTTATCTTTTGTGTATTTAATATAATCATCCAATTCAATTTCTGGTTCCGAATAAATACCTAAAAAATGTTTGATTTTACCCCGCGCAGTTAATTCATGACGGACGCGAAGGTATTTTAAAATCCTAATACCATCTCTGGTCTTATTCCAAATATTATTTTCATAAAAAGAATCCTTGGTAATGTGTTTGAAATTTAATTCAGTGCCTGGGATACCAATGGCGTTTTTAGGTTTTTTATCTTTGATTTCTTCCAATCGATAACCGAAGGCATTTTCAAAGGTTTCATTGACATATTGTATCTCTTTGTCTTCGTTAGTAATCATGACCCCGTCTTTATTTTTATCAGATAAATACATATTGGCATTTAATAAGATACGTTCATCATTTTTGCTTTTAATAAAATAACCCATATAGATAAAGAATAATGCCACAAGTGCATTAAAGATAACGAGTAACCATGGATTTTTTAAAAATAGGAAGTTGCTGTCTTCGATGGCTTGATCAATATCAGCTATGCTATAGACTTGAAAAAAGCCTTCTTCTATATTGGTGTGATCCAATAAGTCTTCATTAACTTCAAAAGACGTTAATTGAGCATATTCACTACTTTCAATTTGACTTAAAACTTCTTGAACTCTATTTGGATCAGTCAGTGTATAAAATCGTTTAGTACGTTCATCGACTCCCCACACATTTCCTAGGTTGATAAGGCCTATGGTGTAATGTCTTTCGGGTTCATCTAAATAATGCTCAAAAACAGATAAAAAGTGATTGGCATCATAGTCTAAAATAATATAATATTCAATCATATCATCCAAAACCATGGGCAAAACCATGGTTAAAATTGGATTACCCCCTTCACTGTATAAGGGTTCAATATAAATGGTTTCTTCATCCACACTTGAAGCATTCATAAAGTAAGGTTGATCTGAAATATTGGATAAGAAAAATTCATCTTCAATAATCAGTTCTTCATTCAACCTCGATACTTTCAATAACTCGTCTCCATTACTATCAGCCAATGAAATATGGGAAAATTCTGGTTTGTTAGTTGCAATCCTATAGACCAACTGTTCAAAGCCATCCAAATTCGTTTCATTTGGATCGTTTAAAAAGACATTGGCTTCTTCAGCATCTCTAATGACATTCAAATCATTATAAGTTGAGATTACTGACCTTGATATATAGAAATCAATCATATCCATTTCTTGATTGGCTTGAGCCATTTCATTGGTAATGATGGTTTCTCTTTGGGCGCTCATCGTCGTTAAAAAACTCCAATTCACAATAAATAAAATTGGAATTAAAATTAAGGTAAACCAGCCAAAATGTTTGACCGTTTCTTTAACTTGTAAGAAAAAATTCGATAACCAATTTCTCATCATTTAAGCCTTTCTTTGTTTTAGTTTATTATACCATAGTTATTTTAAGATTTCTATTTATAGAATTCATTTAAAAAAAGCAACTTGATTTTAATCAAATTGCTGTTTTTTTTAAAATTTTACTGATTATTTAATTCTTCTTTTTCAGGTTTTATACGCCGTTTCACTTCTTCTAAATGACCCTTCATATGTGTGAATACATGAATAATCACAAAAATAGTTAAAGCAATGATTAAGAAGTTCACAACTTCAGTAATAAAATTACCATAGGTTAATAATACCGCATTTTCACTTAATATTAATTCACCAGTTGTAGGACTGTACTCAGCAGTCCCTCTTAAAACCCAATGTAGATTCTCTAATTCTGACTTAAACATCAGACTGACAATCGGCATTAAAATGTCATTGACCAAGGATTTCACCATTGTGTTGAATGCAGCACCGATAATAAAAGCGACAGCTAGGTCTAAAACATTTCCTTTGGCGATAAAATTACGAAACTCTTTAAAGAAGTTCTTCATGGTTTAGTCTAAGGGGCTAAAGTTATCTTTAGTAACGCCACACTCTGGGCATACCCAATCTTCAGGAATGTCTTCAAAAGAAGTTCCTGGTTCAATTCCACCATCTGGATCTCCGACTTCTGGATCATAAATATATCCACATACATCGCATACATATTTTTTCATGTTAATTTTCCTCCTTTTTTCTTTATCTTTAACCATATTATAACAAAAAAAAAATATAAAATCATTAAGATTTTACATTTTTATAATATCGTCTCTATCTTTGATTAATTCTTGTCTTTTAAGAACAAGTGTTTTCATCTCTATTGGAATGTCTAAATGCAATTTATAAATATGATAAATATTTAAATCTGCATAAGCCAAAGCATCTACTTCTATACTTGATGTTAGGTAATCAAATACTTTTTCATCCTTGTTTCCAATATTATGAATAAGATTGTTTTGAGCATTGATACGTTCTTTTGACATGTAGTCTTCTTCATGGACACTTGGTTTTAACTTATCTCTATTAATGGGTTGAATATAATTATCAAAATCATTTTTCCATTGTTTAATCACATCTTCTGGTTCTTGGCTTGTATCCCAAAAATTAATGACATGATGTTGATAAGCGTGTCTGATTTCATGAAACAATGCACCCATAATTTCCATTTCAGAAGCTTCATTATAATACTTATCATTAAAGACAATGTGTTTTTTCTCTCTTATATAAAGTGACGTGATGTCATCATAGGCTTCAGGTAGTGTTGCGATATCCACATTACAAGCGGTGCGTTTTTGAATTGCAGCCATTTTTCTTTCAAATCCTTCGAGTAAATCAATCGGTAGCATATATATTGTGCTCACTTTCCTTGTGTATTTTATTTAATCATTAATCTAAATACCAATGCATCTTCATCAATATCTTTTGCGATGTTTGATTCTTCTTTATCGATTTTTTTAAAACCGGTACGTTTGTATACTTCAATAATGTCTTCATTTTCTTTAGATGTTAATATATCTATACTTCTGATTTCCGCAGTGATTCTAGCGTAATTTATGACGTGGTTTAAAATATGTTCTTCAGTCCCTAAACCTAAGTAGGAATTTAAAACATTAATATCTAATATAACATTTCCTTCGATTGACTCCTCACGATGGTAAATACCACCACTTGCTATAATAGAACCACTGACCTTACCTAAGAATAATTTTGACGTGACTTTACTTCTTAAGTCATTTAAATAGCTTTCTAACTCTTCTTCTGATTTATCAATACCTGTATCTTTTAAAACGAGGAAATTTGATTCACTTTTGACTTGTTCTAAGAAGGCCAATAAATCTTTGGCATCCTTGGCTTTTGCCTCTTGAATATCTAAAACAGTATTATCTTTTAAAAACTTCATAAACCGCTCCTTTCACACTCGATATTATAACTTATATCCAGTATTTAAGCAACTGAAAATCATTATTTAAACAGATATCCATCTTACAAAAAGAAAAAGAGATACCTTGATTATTTAATCAAAGCATCTCTATAAAGGGGTGTGATTAAACTGTTGCTTCTTCACTTACTTGATCGTCGTCATCATCATCGTCATCGTCATCGTCGTCGTCATCGTCTTCATCGTCATCGTCATGATCGAACTCGTCGTCTTTTTCTATAACAACTTGTCTACCTTCTTCTTCGTACTCATATTCGTAATAGACATTTCCGTTTTCATCTGTGTATTCTGTTATTTCAATTTCAACATTTACACCGTCAACTTCATATTCAAGTTCGTATTCGATTTCTCCGTCATCATCATTTTCCATTGAGAAGTCATAAACATTTTCTCCGTCAACGATTGCTAATGTATATTCATCTTCTTCGATTTCAATTTCAACTGTGATAAGAGTTTCAACACCATTAATATTTTTTAAGATTTCAAATTCTGTTTTTGATTCGCCATCTTCAGATTCAAACTCATATTTAATTGTTATAGTGTCTTCACCATTTTTTGCGACTAGAGTCATTTCTCTTTCGATTTCTTCTTCGTTTTCATATTCATCTTCGTCATCAATTTCGTCTTCGTCGTCTTCTTCATCGTCATCATCTTCATTGTCAAATTCATCTTCATCATCATCGTCGTCATCTTCATCTTCGTCATCATCTTCACTTAATAAGGTTGTAGATGTTTCAGTTGTTGCTTCTTCTGTAGTTGTTTCTTCTTCAGTTGTAGATTCTTCAGTTACTGGTTCTTCAGTTGTTGTTTCTTCTGTAACCGGTGTCTCTGTAGTTTCTTCATCAGTCACTGGTTCTTCAGTTGTAACTTCATCAAAATCTCCAAAATCATCTAAACTTGAATGTGCAACGATTTCATATTCAATACCTTCAATGATAAATATACCTGTGATTTCTTTTGATAGTACATTAATGTTGTAATATAATTTAAATTCATTATCATTGACACTCATGTTTAATAAATAATCATATTCTTCTCGATCTGATTCTTGGTCTTCAACACTTGCGAAAGCGTCTGGTCCTCTGCTAATAAATGGTTTTAGTATACTAAAGTATTTATTAACTTCTTCTAATTGGTCTTCATTAACAGTCGCTTGTTTTTCAACTGAAAGCTTTGTTGTTTGAAGCTGTGGTTCTTCTTCTAAACTTAAGAATCCACTTGATAAATAAGATAATGTGGCAAGTGATTGTTTAGATGACATTTGATCTAAACTTGTAGTGTCGAATGACCCTGTACAACTTGCAAATCCAATACCTGTTAATACGATTGTAAATAAAGCAATTAATTTTTTCATTTAAAAATCCTCCTGTTATTTGTTGTTTCATAAATATATACAACATTCCAGGAGGATTTTCTCAAAATTTATTAAATTATTTTTTTATTTATTCGTCTTCTTCGTTTTCTTCTTCATCGTCATCTAAATCGTCTACGTCATCATCTTCATCATCATCATCATCATCATCATCATCATCATCATCATCATCATCATCATCAT
>JBKHBS010000043.1:0-9162 GCA_046542225.1 Candidatus Izemoplasmatales bacterium
AATCCACTCTTTTCAAAATCGTTAATGACATCTTGGTTGTTTGCCATCCTAATTGAGGCTTGATAATTTTTAAGGGTGGCTTCAGGATTTTCTGTTTCTTTAATTTTACTTAAAAGAAATTGTTTTTCCGGATCTGATCGATTGAAAAACTCATTTACCGCCATGTCTTCTTCTGATAAAAGAATAGCTACATGATCGTCATCAGCAATTTGTTTTAATACATCGGTTGGAATATTTGTATCAACAATCACTTTTTGGTTTTTTGAAAGTGAAATCAATTCAATAATTTCAAACGGCACCATTTCTCTTGCTGTATTAACCAACCAATCTGAATACTCTTTTGGTGTTCGACTGACAAATTCTTTCCAATCTTTCATTGTTTTAAAGTAATTCATATTGGGGTATTTTTCAATTTCTGCCATCTCTAGAAATTCTTTATGATTATAATTCTCACCACAGTGATATAAACCCAATCTATCCGCAATCATTTTGCAAATGGTTGATTTGCCTGCATATGAGGTTCCATTTAAAAAATATACATTTTTTAAGTATTCTTTTAATATTTTTACGTCTATTTCCATGGCTGCTTCCTTTGTTTATATCAATCTTTTTCTTTTTTACCGGTTATATGAATTCTTGGATCAATAAATCCTAATAAAATATCCGCGATTAATGAGGTGATGATAATTGCTGAGTATAACAATAAAGCAATGGCTACTACAACATTAATATCTACTGTTAGGGTACTGTACAAATCACCTGATACAATCATCGAATCCAATAGTAACTTCGATATCCCAAAAATATTATAAGTTGTCTCTACAACGAAACTAAACCCAAGCATCAACATAAAGGTGGGAATGATCTCTGGAATGACTGTCACCAAAGACTCTCTTAAACCATGTCTATATATGGCTTGCTTTTTTGTTAGACCTTTTGACCTAAGCAAGAGAAAATGTTCTGAATTTAAAATTTCTATCAGTTCTCCCTTAACAATTTGTGAAACTTTACTGGTTGGCCAAGCCGCTAAGGCAAATACTGGAATGATTAAACCCTGTAATTGTCTGCCAAGAGGCGCTGAATAAAAAGGTGCAATGGGTGGCAGTAAATCCCACGCATATCCTACATACATGATTAAGAAAAATATTAAAATAAAAGAAGGAATTGAATGAAATAACATTGAAAAAATCGAAATAATGACATCTATAAACTTATTTCTATGAAGGGCGGCTTGAATGCCTAAAAAGATGCCTGTCGGAACAAATATAAACAATGCAATTAAGTTATACATCATAGACAATTTGAATTTCGGCCAAACCAATTCCCATACATCCTTATTTTTTAGCGACACCCCAAAATCAAAATCTGTTATAATCCGCTGCGCATAAAAAAGCAGACGATACCAAGACGTTTCCAGGTCTTCAAGGAAAGGTCGCCTGGCCCAGTATTGAGCCATTCCTACATCTAACAAAATATAAATAAGGCTAATAACAACCACAATGGTTATGATAGCTAATATAAGACGTTTTATAATGTATTTAATCAAAATATTCCTCGCTATTGTTTTACATTATAATATAAAACGTCAATACTTAACAAGGCCTAATCATTATTTATCATTAAAACATCACAAACAAAGAAAATAATTTATATCAATACATTATAATTATTAGTTTTCATCGCTTTGTCGCTTACTTCCAGCCACATGGATTCTTGGATCAAGAAAACCAATCATAATATCCGTGAACAAAGACGCAATGAGAATCGTTGAATATAGCAACAATGAAATAGCAACAACGACATTCACATCAATCACTAAGGTAGAGTAAAACTCCCCAGGTATAATCATTGAGTTTAATAATAACTTTGATACACCGTAAATATTATAGGTGGTTTCAACAACAAAACTAAAGCCAACCATAATCATAAATGTTGGGACGATTTCCGGTACAATGGTGATGAGTGATTCTTTTAAACCATGTCTATAAATCGCTTGTCTTCGTGTTAAACCCTTTGCTCTCAACAAAAGAAAATGATCTGAATTCATTATTTCAATCAACTCACCTTTGATAATTTGTGCAAATTTACCCGTTGGCCAAGCCGCTAAGGCAAATACAGGTATGATTAGCCCTAATAATTGTTTATCAAGAGGCGCCGAATAAAAAGGTGCGATTGGTGGCAATAATTCCCAAGCATATCCTACATACATGACTAAGAAAAATATGAGTACAAATGAAGGTATTGAATTAAATATCATTGCAAAAACAGAAACAAGTACATCAATCAGTTTGTTTCTATGTAAAGCAGCCTGCATTCCTAAGAAAACACCCGTCGGAACAAAGATTACTAGAGCGATTAAATTGTACATCATAGATAATTTAAACTTAGGCCATACTAAAGCCCAAACGTCCTCACCATCTAATGAAACACCAAAATAAAAATCATTAATAATTCTTTTTGCATAATTAAGCATTCTAAACCATGACATTTGCAAATCTTCTAAGATGGGTCTCCCACCCCAAAATTGGGCCATGCTTGAGTCTAGGAGTATATAGACCATACCAATTACAATGACAATACTTAAGATGACATAAATTACACGTTTAATAATATATTTAAGCATAAACACCTCACTAGTGAATTATATTATATAACAAAAGACCAATACTTAACAAGTCCTATTTTAGATTTACCATTAAATTAATGAATATATGTTCATATTTATGGATTTTAATCATATAATTTGAATCAAATGACTATTTTCCTTATAATATAAGTATAAGGAGGTCATTATGAAAAAATTGCCAAGTACGACAACCATTTATGATCTTTCTAAAGAATGCAGTCAAACACCCGAAATCATGGAAAACTTAGGATTCGGTCCTGCCAATGAAACAGGGATGTTGCAAACTTCTGGAAGACTCATGACATTAAAAAAAGGTTGCGAACAAAAAAATATTTCTTATGAAGACGCAAAAAAAGCATTTAGAGAAGCAGGCATAGAGTTTGTAGATGAAGAGGCACTCAAAGATTGAGTGCCCCTATTTTTTTATTTTTATAGAACTCATTATCAATTTAATATCATTTGTTTGGACTCTATCACTTGATCAATGAAATCATGATCCAGTTTGGTCAGATGGTAGTCTTTATGATAAATTAATATATCTTTGTAAATTCTAGTCATGCCCTTACATGTTTTTTGAATAAGATTATATTTATCAAGTAATTCCTTGGGAACAGGGGAACCCCACATATAGGTACTTGGTATTTTTTCTAATAAAGAAAATTGACTGGCTCTTTCATAAACATAGATTCTTCTTTTTACATAATCTGGTAGTTCCTCTTTTTTAACATCGACAGATGATAATGATGGAACATAAGGGTCTGCATGGGCAATTTCAGTATAAGATTCTAAATCTACTTCTTCAACTTCTTCTTGCTTTGCTAATGGGTGATCTTTTGACATGAAGAGTTGATATGTGAATTCAGAAATCAGTTCATATTTTAATCCTTTTTCTTTTAGCATGGCCTTAAAGTAATTTTCAAAGGTTGATTGGTAGCGTATGATGCCTAAGTTATAATGTGAATTCAGAATATTTTGTATGGCTTTCAATGAATTGGTTTCTCTATAAAATATTTCACATTTCTTACAATTTTCTAAAGACTTAGCAAACTCCGAAAAAGCATGTGAGATATAACTGGCTCTTGGAACAGAGATTGAAAACTTTAATTTTGAATGTTCATCATTTAAATATAAGTTTTCTATTTCATCAACTTCAGATAATATTTTCTTGGCATAGTGTAAAAACTCTTCGCCTTTAACGGTAACCTTCATACCTTTAGAGGTTCTTTCAAATATTTGTATGTTCAAAGAACTCTCTAAATCTTTAATGGCTCTTGAAAGATTGGGTTGAGACATAAATAGATTTTCTGCAGCCTTAGAGATTGATTTTGTTTTTTCAATTTCCACTGCATAACGTAAATGTAATATATTCATTTTATCACCAATAGTATTATAACATAACGACTGTTATATTTAAATGATAAAAAGTGAAATATGTTATAATATAAACAAAACAAATAAAGTAGGTAAAGTTATGATTTATCAAGCAATTATTATCGGTGGAGGACCTGCAGGTTTAATGGCTGCGAATGTGTTATCCGAACACCAAGTTTCGTTTTTATTATTAGAAAAGAACGCACAAGTTGGTAAAAAATTACTCATGACTGGTGGCGGACGGGCAAATGTCACCAATGCCCTATCAGTCAGTGCTTTTATTGATGAACTAGATTTCAAACATAAAAAGTTTTTATATCCAGCCCTCATGAAATTCGGCCCCAAGGATGTGATTGACTTCTTTGCATCAAAGGGCTTAAGATTAAAACTAGAACCACCTATTAAATATTTTCCCGAAACTGGAAAATCACAATCTATCTTAAATGCTTTATTAAGAAGCATTCCAAAAAACCATATCAAATTAAATCAACCTGTGACTGATATAATAATGGATGATGATTTATTTATCATCCAAACAAAGGATGATCGTTTTCAATGTAAAAACATCATCATTGGAACAGGTTCAAAGAGTTATCCCGAAACCGGTAGCAATGGTGATGGCAATCAATTTGCTAAGAAATTTAATATTCCAATCAAAAACTTTACGCCTGCAGAAACCTCTGTTTATGGTTGTAAGGATCAAATACCTTTTGATAAGTTGAAGGGCGCTCAAATCAAAGATATTCCTCTTTTAATCAATGGCAAGAAAACACCTTTTAGAGATGATCTTCTTTTTACCCACTTTGGATTGTCCGGCCCTTTGATTTTTAAAGCGTCCCACAGAATTTATTCAGCAATTCAAAAAGGTGAGACCTATGTTTCTTTTCCTTTAACCAACCTCAATCAAGAAGAAATCAAAGACTATTTTGAAGAAAACAAAAATCAAACAAAATTTGTTAAGAATATACTATCTAGTATTTTGCCCAATCAATTGGCAATATATTTAACAGAAGCAACACACAATCAGGATAAAGCATTTAATACACTTACAAAACAAGACATCCATCAACTCATAGATTTAATTTCTGACTTCAAAGTTAAAGTAAGCCATGTTGAAGATCTTAAAAGAGCCTATGTCAATGCCGGTGGCATTGATACATTAGCCCTTAATCCCAACAGCTTCCAAGTTAAACAAATAAAGGGTATGTATTTCATTGGCGAAGCCGTTGATGTTTATGGCCCAATAGGTGGTTTCAACATCACCATAGCCCTATCATCTGCTTATACAGCGGCAAAGGATATTGTAAAGAATATATAATACAATCAATGATTTTAGTCAAAAACGTCTCTTTTAAAGGAGACGTTTTTTTTAATCTTTGTTCTTAAACTTTTAAGTATAATTATTTTCTAATATTTTCTAATTCCTTAATTAAAGCTGGTATGACTTTTGAACCATCACCAACAATACCTATATCAGAAACTTCAAAAATGGCCGCTGAAGGGTTTTTATTGATGGCAATAACCAAGTTAGACTCTTCCATACCACTGACGTGTTGGATGGCACCAGAGATGCCACAAGCAAAGTATAAATCAGGTCTAACGGTTTTTCCCGTTTGTCCCACTTGTCTTTCCTTGTCCAACCAACCATTTTCAACAACAGCTCTTGTGCCTGAAACCTCTCCAGTCAGTAATTCTGCTAGCCTTTCAATGTGTTTCATGTTTTCTTTTGAACCAACACCACGTCCAGCTGATATTAAGACATTAGCATCTTCTATATTAATTTTATTTTTGTCTTCTTTGACTTCTTCTAATACTTGAACATTCATATCTTGTTCAGTAAAATCTACATCAATTTCAAGGATTTTTGCTTGATGATCTTGATTTTTATCTGGCTTAATCATAACACCAGGTCTGACTGTGGACATTTGAGGTCTATGGTTTGGACAAATAATGGTTGCCATTAAATTTCCACCAAAAGCAGGTCTTGTCATTAATAATTGTTTATTGTCATCAATATCTAAACTTGTACAATCTGCCGTTAAGCCAGTATGTATTCTTGAAGATACCCTTGGGGCTAAGTCTCTTCCTAAAGTTGTTGCGCCAACCAAGACAATTTCTGGTAATACTTTATTAATGACTTCGGTAAAAGCTTTTGTATATGGCTCATTGACATATGTTTGTAAGATTTTATGGTCAACTTTGTAAATATAGTCTGGTCCATAGGATGCTATTTCTTGAACTTCTTCATCAATCTCATAACCCAAGACACAAGCCATCAAAGGAACATCAAGTTTACTTGCTAATTTCTTACCTTCACCAAGTAGTTCTAATCCAACATTTTGAATACAATGATTTCTTTGTTCTATATAGACGAGTACACCTTTATAATTATTCATAATGACCTCACAGTATATAACTTTCTTTTAATTTATCAACAATAATCTGAACTGCTTCTTTTGGACTGACATCAAATACTTTTCCTGCGGTTTTAACGCCTTTAGTATAAGATTTTTTCACCCGTGTCGGTGAACCTTTTAAGCCAAGATTTTCTTGTTCAATCTTTAGTTTTGAATTGTCCCAAACTTCAACCAAACCTTGTCTAAAGGCATTGTATATTTTTTGAACCTTCATATATCTTGGTTGGTTAATTTCTTTTAAGACAGTGATTAGGCAAGGCGTTTTTACTTTAATGGTTTGGTAACCGTCCTCAAACATTCTTTTCACAATAAAAGCGTCTTTTTCCAAGTTGATTCCATTGACATAAGCAACGCTTGGAATATTTAAATGCTCAGCAATTTGTGGCCCGACTTGTGCGGTATCCCCATCAATGGCTTGTCTACCAGCAATGATTAAATCCGGCTTAATGAATTCAATGGCTTTTGCCAAAACAAGGCTAGTCGCCCATGTATCAGCACCAGCAAATGCCCTATCGGTCAATAAGATTGCTCGGTCAGCACCCATGGCTAGACATTCTCTTAGGGCCTTATCTGCTTGTAAAGGACCCATTGATACGGCAATCACTTCTGCCCCATTTTGGTCTTTAATTCTTAAGGCGGTTTCTAGTCCACCTAAATCGTCTGGATTGATAATAGATTCAACCCCTTCACGAATCATGGTTCCTGTTTCTTGGTCTATTTTTACTTCTGCAGTATTTGGTACTTGCTTAACACATACAATTATTTTCATTTGGCCCTCCTATTTTAACAGATATGAAGAAATAACCATTTTTTGAACTTCAGAAGTTCCTTCATATATTTCCGTGATTTTCGCATCTCTCATCATTCTTTCAACTGGGTATTCTCTAGAATAACCATAACCCCCATGGAGTTGGACTGCCTTATTGGTCACTTCTAAAGCAACTTCAGAAGCATATAACTTTGCCATAGCGGCTTCTTTTGTATAAGAGATATTATTGTCTTTATTGTAAGCTGCGCGATACATTAACATTCTTGCGGCATCAATTTTTGTGGATAGGTCCGCCAATACAAATTGTGTGTTTTGAAATTTTGATATTGGACGATTAAACTGTTTACGTTCCTTAACATAAGCAATGGTTTCTTCTAATGCGCCTTCTGCAATACCACATGCTTGAGCTGCAATACCAATTCTCCCAGCATCCAATGTTTTCATGGCAATTTTAAAACCATAACCTACTTTGCCAAGCATGTTTGCTTTTGGGACTCGGACATCATCGAATATGAGTTCACAAGTTGCTGAGCCGCGAATACCCATTTTTTTCTCTTTTTTTCCAATGGTAAAACCTGGCATGTCTTTTTCTAGTATAAATGCGGTAATGCCTTTTGTTCCTTTTGAGGGATCAGTCATGGCCATGATGACATAGATATCAGCATAACCTGCATTGGTGATAAAGATCTTAGACCCATTGATGATATAATCATCACCATCTTCTGTGGCAATGGTTTCTTGTTTAGAAGCATCAGTTCCAGCATTAGGTTCTGTAAGGCCAAAAGCCCCTAATTTTTCACCACTGGCCAAAGGTTTTAAAAACTTGTCTTTTTGTTCTTCAGTCCCAAACTCATAAATAGGCCCAGCACATAAAGAGGTATGGGCAGAAAGAATAACACCTGTGGTTGCGCATGCTTTTGATAATTCTTCTACTGCGGTGACATAACCAATATAATCCCCACCTTCACCACCATATTTGACTGGGAAGGGAATACCCATCATGCCGGCAATACTCATTTTTTCAACTGTTTCTTTTGGAAAACGTTCTTCTTCATCGACTTCACTTGCTAAAGGTTTTACTTCATTTTCAGTAAAGTCTTTTAACATCTGTCTTAATAAAATATGTTCCTTATCAAATCCTAATTCCATACTTACGCTCCTTGACTGTATTTTGGGGGTTTGATGAATGCAAACCCATCGATGACGATTTCATTATTTTGATTTTTACAATATGTTCTAAGCTTAACTTTTTTCCCATCAATAATATCAACAACCTCAACAATAGTTTCTATAAGATCGTTAAATTTAACAGGCGCAAGAAATTTCACCTCTTGTGACATATAAATGCTGCCCATGCCCGGTAGTTCCGTGCCCAACAACTTTGAAATAAAGCCAACCGATAACATGCCATGGGCGATTCTTTCTTTAAAAATACTTTCTTTAGCAAAATGCTCATCAACATGTTGAGGATTAAAATCTCCTGTTACTTTTGCATAAGCCATCACCATATCCTCTGTAATTTTGACCTTACTTGAAACACTTTGACCAATTTTAATGTCTTTTATACCGATACTTTTCATACAATCCCCTTCTAAAATATGAATATTTATTCACCTATAGTATAACGCTTGTTATCTATATAAACAAGACCTTATGATATGCAAAAATGTGATAAGCATATAACTTATCACATATATCATTTATTGGATAATATTTGCTTATGATGGCTTTTACATGGTCTCTTTTTAGCCGTCTGTTTTTGATATTAAAATAAAATAGCTGATCGATGATATCAACTTGCTTTTGGCAAGTAATCTCTATTACTCCTACAATATTTATTCTTCGCTTGCGTATTTGTATTCTTCTGCAACACGCAGAATTTTCAGGGCAATGATGCCCATCCATTCTCTTTTGGCTTTCTCAAAGTCTTCAGGAAATTGACCCCATTCCCAAGTGATGTCAAAAACACCTTCATCATT
>JBKHBS010000044.1:0-8680 GCA_046542225.1 Candidatus Izemoplasmatales bacterium
ATTATAATTGAACGCAACAGAGAGAGATTTATTATAATAAAAGACAAAGGAGAATTAGATGAAGAACTTTTTTAAAATGTTTATGTTTTTGGGACTTATGTTTGTTTTGGTCGGATGTAATTCTGAACCAACAAATTTAACCACAGAAACAACAGAAGATCAGTTATTTGTGAAGTTAAATCAGGTGTATGAAATGGCTGTAGAAGCAGATGCATTTGATGGGACCTATGAAGAGTGGTTAGAGTCTGTTGAAGGCCCTCAGGGTGAACCTGGCAGAGAAGTTGTTTTGCAGGTTTATGAAGGGTATATTCAGTGGCAATATAGCGGAGAAGATAGTTGGCACAATCTTATAGAGATTGTATCTTTAATTGGTCCAAAAGGTGAACAAGGAGACAATGTTTTATTTAATGTCAGTGATACGCATATTCAATATAAGTATCAAAATGATTCTGAATGGAATGATTTATTATCGCTTGACCTATTAACTGGAGAACAAGGTGAACAGGGTGAACAAGGGAAAGAAGTCATTTTACAAGTGTCCGAAGGATATATACAATGGCAGTATAGTGGCGAAAATACATGGATTAACCTCTTAGAACTTGAATCATTAACTGCACCTAAGATCTCTTTTAATGTCAATGACACACATATTCAATATAAATATGAAAATGATGTAGAATGGACTAATTTAATTGCTTTAGATTTACTGGTAGGTGAACAAGGTGAAAGAGGTAGTCAAGTTGACTTACAAGTATCCGATGGTTATATTCAATGGAAGTATCAAGATGTAGATACTTGGAACCAGTTGTTAGACCTGTCGATTTTGATTGGGGAGAATGGCGAAGATGGATTAACGCCATATATTGGGGATAATAATAACTGGTGGATTGGTGATACTGATACAGGTGTTTCTCCAACTGGTCAAGAAAATATGGATAGAGTAGGGACTAATGGTTTATATTTTGATTTAACAATTGTGAATGGAATAGCTGGTTATGAAGTAACTGCCTATACAGGAACTGAGAGTAATATAGTAATCCCAAATAGGGTCTTTGGTGAAAAGGTCATTTCAATTAAGCAAGGTGCATTGCCAAAAACCGTCACATCAATTTCCATTAGTAAATATACAGAGAAATTACCTATCTTCGAGGATTATGAATATTTAGTAGAATTTGACTTTAATAGCGCACCAGTCTCATATTTATCAGATGACGCTTTTAGAGATGCTATGTCATTAAAAACCATAAGAAATTACGAAAGCCTTACTCATTTAGGAAGCTATAGTTTTTATAATACAAAAATTTTATTTACAGGTATTGATTTTGATAATATTACACATATAGGACATTATGCCTTTTATGCTAATTCTTATTCTAATATTGATATTTCAGGATTGATTTTTGAAGAAATCAATGATGAAGTGATTATTTCAGATCAAACTTTTATATACTTGCCCGAAACAGTAGTAAGTATAGGAGAAAGAGCTTTTCCTTTGGAATTTCAATATATTATGGCGGAAATTCAAGTGTAGAATTTACAAGTGATTTATTCTTTAAAAATGTTGAACAAACTGAAGCCGGTTATTGGTATGTCGACAAAACGACTTATGTAAGTATTTTAAATTATACCGGCGACTTAGAAGAAATTACCATACCAAATGAAATTGATGGTAAAAGTGTCGGCTCAATTGAAAAATATGCTTTTATTGGCGATAATCAATTAACTAGAATTAATATACCAAGTTCAGTCACAACCATTGGTGATTATTCTTTTGTATTAACAAGAAAATTATATGTTCTTCATATTCCGTCATCGATCATTAATATTAGCAATAGTTACTTTGGCGTATGGAGTGATGATATGACTGAATTAGGTGAATTTCCAGCATCAGTAAAAGTTTTTGAAAATAAATTAGAGGATATGAACATTAATTCTTTGGGTGTTGAAGAATATGAGTGGGGAAGATATGCATTTGGTTATTCAGTAGATGATATAAAACAAGATGATGATTTTGTATATATTGAAAATGCATTATCTGCAGAAATCATAGCGATTAAGAATGCTGAAGGTAAGGTTACTGTACCAGCAACCTATAATTCTAAACCGATTATTAGAATCCAATCTCGTTCTTTACTGGGTTATAATGGCGGGGTTGCATTCTTGGATATTTCTGAAGGCGTTAATTATATTTCGACAGATGCTATTAGATCTAGTTATATTAAATATATCAATATTCCTTTATCAGTGAGTGCAGTAAACTATCGTGCTTTTTATACAGGGAATGCAAGTATTTATGTTAAAGTAGAAAGCAAACCTGATAATTGGGATTCTTCTTGGTATTACTCAGCCGATGAAATAGTATGGGGAGAAAAAATTGACTTAATTATATCTGATGACTTATATGCTTATGAAGTTATTAGTGGAGAAGCTTGGATTACAGATTATTTTGGTGATTGGACTTATACAACACCGTTGATTTTGCCGAGTTCAATCGAGGGTTATGATGTGGTTGGTATTAGAAGCGATGCTATTCAATATACTTCTTACCAATATAGCACACCACATGAAATAGTAATACCAAACACTATAGAGCATATTGAATCAAATGCGATTAATTATTATCGATATATTATTTTGTATTCTAGTTTTAATTCTCAACCTGAATCTTGGGCTTCGAATTTTTGGTATGGATCCAGTTATAATTATGAAAGCTACAGAACATATTATTGGGATGGAGAATGGTCTTATATTGATGGGGTACCTGAACCTACTACTCAATAATAAATTATTTATTGTATAGAAACCATCCAAGGACTTCCCTTGGATGGTTTTTATCTTTCCAGTTATTAGTGAAATCACTTTAATTTAATGATATAATATTTAAGTAGTTAATCTCGAAAGCAAATATAAGTATTATGCTAAAAATATAAATACAAAACTAGGTTTTATATGAGTTAAAGAAGTTTTTTTATTATATGAATAAAACATTAACAGGTAAGTATTAAACTGCTGTTTTAAAAGGAGATTAAACCAATGATATCTAAATCTAATTATGTATCTTATAAACAATGTCATAGGCAATTCTATTTGGATAAACATAAGCCTAATTTGAATCATATCAGTGGTTCTATTTTAAGGCGTCTTGAGATGGGAAAAGAAATAGGGGAATTGGCTAAGTCAATCTTCAAAAACCTTGTAGAGGTCGAATATAACACTAATAAAGAGATTATGATTGGTGATACTCAAGAATATATGGAAGAAGGGTATGAAAGTATTGCGGAAGCATCTTTTTTATATGAAGATCTTTTTTGTTCTGTGGATGTTTTAGTTAAAGATAAAGATGTATATGATATCTATGAAGTCAAGTCTTCCACAAGCATTAAAAAAGATTATTTAAAAGACATTGGTTTTCAATATTATGTTTTAAAGGAATATGGTTTAAAGATTAGACATACTTATATCATCTATGTGAATAAAGATTATATTAAAAATGGAGACATTGATTTAGACAAACTCTTTATCATTGAAGAAATCACTGATAAAATCTTGCCTTATGTTAAAAAAGTCCCTGAAACAGTTGAAAAGATGCGGGTCTTAGAATCAATGCCTTCTTTTTTACCCAACAGTCATTGTCCAGAGTGTGGTTACTATGATTTTTGTTATGGTGATTTACCAGGGGATTCCATTACCAATTTATATTATTATCGGAAGAAAAAACAAGCTTACCTTTTAGGCCATAAAACTTTTAAAGACCTTTTAGACCATGAATATGATTTATCGGATATTCAAAAAAGACAAATTGATTATTATTATCATGACAGGGATATTTTTGTTAAGAAAACCATGTTAAAACAACTTTTAAATGAATGGAATTATCCTTTGTATTTTCTAGACTTTGAAACATTAGATTCTGTCATACCTAAGTTTGATGGGGTTAGGGTGAATCAAAGACTTCCTTATCAGTCCTCTTTACATATATTAGATTATATTGATTCATTAAGTCATAAAGATATATTAATTGAACCTACAAAAGATCCAAGGATACCCATGTGTGAATTTTTAACTAAAGAAATTGGTGATACAGGAAGTATTGTTGTTTATAATGCTTCTTTTGAAAAAAGTATTATTAGGGATTTGATTGAACAATTCCCTGAAAATGCTGAGAAGCTGCAATCCATCCATGACAGGGTTGTTGATATGTTGGATGTCTTTAGGAATGGTTTGGTTTATAACCAAGCCATGGGCGGTTCTTTTTCAATCAAAGTAGTGTATCCTGCCCTTTTACCTCAAAAAAAGAATGCTTATCAAGCATTAGAAGCCGTCCATGATGGTATTGAAGCCATGGATGCTTTAGAAGAACTCAAAGACTTATCAGGTGATGAGTTAGAAAAAAGAAAAACACAATTAAGAGCCTATTGTAAATTAGATACTTTATCCATGGTGGATATCTATAATAAATTAAAAGAAATGGTTTAAACAAAATACGGTTTTTTCTAAAATTTATAAAAAGTTTAAAAAATAAGAATTATTGCTTTTTACCAAAGTTATTTTATGATATAATTCTTAAATGTAAAAAATCAATATATAGGAGATAGATTATGAGTATAGAAATAATGGTACCAGTTCAAATTATTGATGAAACGGTAGACAATAGAAAAAATGACGCGTGCTTAATAGCACATTTAGAAAATGGTATGAAAACAGAAGTATATGTTAAAGAAGATGGTCAAGTTTATACCAAAACAGATGATGAAGCTTTAATTGATTACTTAAGCGATGAAAATCAATGGGAAGGTTTAAAAGAAACCACAAAGATTTCAGATAACAATATCATTCTAAGAGGTTATTTAGAAGAAGATTTAGAGCACTTAGGTGATGTCATGTCTGACATATTGAAATCTAATGATGGGTATGAAGATTTATCAGCTGAAGAAAAAGCCACAATCGAAAAAATTAATAGGCAAATACCAATGCGTGCAATTAGACAATCTTTATTGTTTATTGCAAGAGAAGATGTGGCTGATATATTGGTCGTTGAACATAAGGGGCGAATGCTGGGCTATGTGGTCTACAGTCTGATTGATGGCTTAATGACTTTAAAACCTGTTTTTAGAAACACCACTATAGAAGACATTCATATTGCTGCTAAGGCCTTAAGAATGTTGATGAGAAAGTTAACAGGATTATATAACTTTGAAGTTTTTGCTTTTGAATTAATGGATGGGCAAGAACCTTTGATGGAAGAACTTGGTATACCTTTTAAAAATTTCCGTTATGAATTATCAAGAGAAGCATTAAAAGAACAGATGATGTTTTACTTGCAATAATAAAAGAAATCATAAACAACCATCAATTTAAGTGATATGTATGGTTGTTTTTTCTTTTTATAAATATTTAATTTTGTTTTTTTGTAAAAAAAACATGATTACTTTGTTATAATAATGATTAAGACACATAAGTGATTAGAAAAATCTTATAATTTTAATGACTGAATCAACCACCATAAGCAAGGGATAACAAGATGAAAAAAAGAAGAGAAAAATTTAAATCAATATCTAAATTGTATTTTATTGTGCCATTAATTTTTATTGTGGCCATTTTTTCATATATTAATGTGGTCATGGTTAGAAACCGTGTGGTTGAAAACTATGAAATTCTTGAAAAAGAATCCTTATCACTGGCTAAGAGTCATTCAGTCACCTTGGCCAATGCTGTGGATGCCAATGATCAGCTTGATCAACTGATTGAAGATAAACTGAGAAATGCCAGTCAAATGTTGGCCCAAGATGATGGAATACTAGACAACCAATACATGATTGAGAAAGTTGATGATTATGACTTAGATGTGATTTTTTATTATAACTCCAATATGGAAGTCATCTATAGTTCTATACCTGAACATATTGGTTGGCGACCTTCTTTTAATCATCCTGTCAGAAGTTTTTATCAAAGTGGCTTGGAGTCTTATGTAGAAGAGATTAGACCGAGTTCAAAACTTGATGAACCTTACAAGTATGGCTATTACCGTTTATATAATGATGAATTCATTCAGGTTGGTTTGAGTGAACAAAGCATTCAAGAAATCATCTATGCCTTTGAAATTGATCGATTGCTTGAAGAGATGAATGTGGATGAAACCATTGATGAATTGTTTTTCATCAACAATCAATTAACCATCACCCACTCGACCAATGAATCCAGTGTTGGCGCAAGCATACAAGAATCAGAAATCATTCCTTTTTTTAGTGATGATGACATCAACACGGTTTACATCAATGAAAACTCAGAAAAAATGTTTTATGTTTTTGTGCCAATCATAAGCGATGACCAAAGAATTGGAACCCTTGTGGTGACCAGATCAACTGAATTTGTTGAAAACATAGAATCTGAGATTATTTCAAATGGTAAATACATTTTAAGTTTTGCTTTAATCATCTTGGGTGTGGCGGCTTACTTGATTTATAAAAGAAGTCAAAGCTTTTTAGATTTGGCCTATTATGATCGGATTACAGGCTTACCCAATGACTTATACTTAAGGGCCTACTTAAAAGAAAACATGAAAGATGATTATAAAAAAGCAATCTTTCTTATCGATATTAAAAACTTTAAAATCATTAACCTGACCTATGGTTATGAATACGGTGATAAAATCATCATTGAAGCTGGCAAACGTTTATCAAATGTTTTAAAAGATAGGGGCCGATTGTTTAGGTTCTCAGAAGATAGGTATGTATTCTTATTAGAAGAATACCAAGACACAGATGACTTGGTCAAAGCCGCAGATGATATTGAAGCCATCTTTGATGAGCCTTTTAAAGAGGTGGATGAACACCAATATATTCATTCAAAAATTGCCATTCTTGAAATTAATGAAATTGATAAAGTTGATGCCATATTAAGAAACGCAAGCATTGCCTTAAACCATACAAAAGATACCCAAGGCAAGTACACCTTCTTTAACCAAGACATGAGTGATGCCTTGGCTAGGGAAAACTACATAGAAAAAATCATTATTGAAGCCTTAGAAAATCAAGATGAAGACATCTTGTATTTGCACTACCAACCAATCATTGATTCAAAAACATTAAAAATGGTGGGTGTTGAAGCCTTGGCCAGAATGGATACTGAAGCCTATGGCTCAATTGGACCAGAAGAGTTTATCCGGGTGACAGAAAGTAAATTACTGATTTTTAGTGTTGGTAAATTCTTGTTTAAAAGAGCCATTGGCTTTTTAACTGAATTAGATGAGACCTACCCTGATTCAAACTTACACCTATCTATCAATGTGTCCATCCTTGAACTTTTAAGGGCTGATTATATTGATTATGTTGAAAAAACTGTGAAAGAATTTGGGGTTTCACCAAGTCGGATAGAATTAGAAGTCACTGAATCAGTATTTGAAGAAAAATTTGATCTTGCAAATAATATCCTCGGTCAATTAAGAAAAATCGGTTTTAGGATTGCCCTTGATGATTTCGGAACGGGATATTCTTCTTTCTACAGGTTAAGAGAAATGAATATGGATACCATTAAAATTGACCAATATTTTGTCCATAAAATTTTAGAACTTAAAACTGAAGAATACATCATTGATGAAATCATTGCTCTCAGTCATAAATTAGGACTTAAAGTTGTTGGTGAAGGTGTAGAAAGCATTGAACAGGTCAACTACTTAAAGAGTAAAAACTGTGATTATTTACAAGGCTTTTACTTTGATAAATCTTTAAGTAAAAGTGATATACTTAAACTTGTAAAAAAACAATAACTTTTATTAGGAGGCTTCTATGAAATATCAAGCAAAAGACCCTGAAGATTATATTCGCCAATTACCTGAAGAAAGAAAAGAAGTTTTCAAAAAATTAACCACAATAATTAAAAATAATATACCAGAGGGTTTTAAAGAAACCATCTCATATAATATGATTGCCTATGTGGTGCCTAAGACAATATATCCCAAAGGTTATCAAGTCAACCCTGATGAACCCTTACCATTTATCTATCTTGCTTCACAGAAAAATCATATAGCCCTCTATCATATGGGTATCTATATGGATGAAGCATTAAGTGAATGGTTTGTAAAGGCTTATAAAGAAGCCTTTAATAGAAAACCTGATATGGGAAAAAGTTGTATTAGGTTTAAGAATATCAATAAAATACCTTATGATTTAATCAAAGACTTGGTCAAAAAAGTATCCCTTGAGGAATGGATTAGAATGAATGAAGAAGCCCAAAAATGAAATTAAAATATACTTGTGAAATAGTCATTAATAAAGATATACATTCAGTCACAAAAAAGATGATTGATTATGAATCTATGAAAAAATGGCAAAAATCACTTTTGACTTTCAAAACCATAAAAGGGATACCAGGACAAGAAAAAAGTCTTACAAAACTTTATTTTGATAATGATATGATTATGACTGAAACCATCGAAAAAAATCTTTTGCCCAATAGGTTGATTCAAGTCTATGAAGTGACAGGTGTATGGAATCGTTGTGTCAATGACTTTTTAGATTTAAAGGGTCAAACAAAATGGATCTTAGAAACAGAATTTATCATTAAAAAAGACATTGATTTGCCAGTGGATGCTTTTAAAAAGAAAACCCTAAGAGCCATGGAAGACTTTAAAGATTTTATAGAAAGCCAATAACAATAACCCACCAATTTTATGGTGGGTTTT
>JBKHBS010000045.1:0-8475 GCA_046542225.1 Candidatus Izemoplasmatales bacterium
TAGTAGCTAAAACCCAAAAAGAAATTACAGATAATTTTTATGTTAGGGGTATGGTTTTTGTTGTTGAACAAGAAATTGATTATGAAATAGAGTTTGATGGCTTAGATGGTGAGTCCGTATTATTTGTTGCTTATATTGATGAATTGCCAGTTGGGGCTGCTAGATTATATAAAAATAAAGTGGGCCGCGTTGCGACACTCAAAGATTATCGGAAACAAGGGGTCGCTTCCGCAATCATGCGTAAAATTGAAGACTACGCTTTAGACAATAATATCAAGGAACTTGTGCTCCATGCACAGTTATATATTAAGGATTTTTATTTGAAAAGGGCTTATGTGCCACAAGGAGAAATATTCCAAGAAGCCAATATTGATCATATTAAAATGGCCAAAGTCATAAAATAGATAAAAAAATACAACATATTGATTAGACAATATGTTGTATTATATTATTTGAAGTAATTCTTTTAAACTTGATATGGTGTAAGTTGGATTTTGCTTTAAAGTATTATCTAATCTCTTAGGATTATACCAAATGGTGTCAATACCAGCGTTAAATCCACATTGAATATCTGATGTGAGGCTATCACCGATGATAACAATTTCATCTTTGTTAGAATGTTTAATCTTATCTAAAGCAAAGTCAATAATTTGTGGATTAGGTTTTGAAATACCGATTTCATCTGAAATAATAAGTTCTTCTATGAATGGGGCGAGTATTGATTGACCGATACGCTTTTTTTGTACATCTTTTAATCCGTTGGTTATAATGACAAGTCGATATTTTTTTGATAGTTTTTCGATAATGTCATAAGCATCATCATATAGGATAGATGCATCGGCTAAATGTTTGGTGAAAATTGATGCAAGTTCATTGGCTTTGCTTTGGATTTTCGCTGTATCAATAAAACGTTGAAAACGTTCAGTTTTAAGCTTATCTTGACTAAGAATTCCTTTTTCAAAATCACGCCAAGTATCTCTATTTTGTTGAACATATATTGGAAATAATCTATTGAAATCTTGATCTAGTTTGATATGTTTTAATAGTTTTTTAAAGGCGATTTCTTCTGATTGATTAAAATCAAAGAGCGTATGATCAGCATCAATGAATAATATTTTATAGGCCATTTATTTCCTCCTTGAAATCATGATTCTAGTATAAAACATTCGTGTCTTTATTACAATAAAGATAATATATATAATAAAAAGCATTTGATTAATCATTGTCTTACGTTTAAAATATTGATATAAGCAAGTCTAATAATTTAAATGGAGTGGTTGGATGTCTATAAAGCAATTATTTGTACATGGTCTTATTTTTATATCATTTGTTTTACTATCTATAATTGTATACCTTGTCACTGATAGAGGAATTCATTTCATGTTAGGATGGAATGCTTTTTTAGCTTTTATTCCTTTAGTTTTTGTCTATTTGTATGACCGAAATCAAAAGAATAAACATTTAAAATGGCTTCTATTTTTAATATGGCTCTTTTTTTATCCCAATAGTTTATATTTAATTACTGATTTGATTTATTTAAATCAAGATACTTTTATGGAAGATCAGGGTATGTATCAAGGTTTATTATATCTTAAAGATTTTAAAGTTTATTTAGGGTTTTTTCATATCTTTTTAGCTGCTATGTATGGTGTGATGACTGCTTTAATATCTTTCGATTATTTTTATAAAAAGATTAACAAATCAACTTTTAAAATGTATTTTTTTATTGGAGTTCCAATATTAGTATCAATAGCGATTTATCTTGGAAGGTTTTTAAGATTTAATAGTTGGGATTTGTTGAATCCTTTTAGGATTATTAGTGGATTCATCAATGACATTAGTGTTTTTACTTTCTTATATATTCTTTTGTTTACCTTAATACAATATATATTATTCGGTGGTTATATTTTAAAAGAGAAAAAGTTCTTATAAATAATTTTATGACGAATAAATTAGAGAAGAAACCTTGAAGGTTTCTTTTTTTTTGATATTGGTATGACAAATCTTATTATATGTTTTATAATAAGTAGTATCTAATCATTAGGAGGTTTGATATGCTTATTCTTAAAATACTATCAGCAATCACATATATTGCAATGTTGATTGTAAATTATTTATCAAATGCTTTACCCATAGGTGGTAATACAACTGGAGAAATTTCTGGTAAGTATCCAACACTCTTTACACCTGCTGGATTTACCTTTTCTATCTGGGGACTTATTTATATTTTGTTGGGTATCTTTGTTATTTTATTGTTTATCAATCCAGTGGAAACTTTAACTGAAAATAAAAGCACTATTTTAATCTTGTTTAATGCAGTGAATGTATTAAATATCTTATGGTTATTGTCTTGGCATAATGACAAGATATTATTATCTACCATTGTCATGCTTTTCTTGCTTGTTGCTTTGTTGGTTATGATTACATTAATACCAAGAGCAAATACCTTATCTTTTGCAAGTTTTAGTATTTATGCAGGATGGATTAGTGTTGCATTTATCGCAAACATTGCTATTTTTATTGTTAAAGAAGATTATTCTTTCTTTATGAATCATGAGTATTTGTGGTTTTATATCACCTTGGGCCTTTCGTTTTTAATTGGCCTTTATATGGTTGTTAAAGAAAAGAACTATTATTATGGTGCCGTTTTCTTATGGGCATATATAGGGATAGCATCTAAGTTTATATGGTTATAACCATTTATGTATACTCAGGGGTATTATAAAATTTTATTGGTTTAAACTTTAAGTAACAGAGGTATTTACATGAGTTGGATTTGGCTAGCTATTATTGCGGTCGTTGCAATAATAGTATATAGTGTTATAGATAGTGAAAAAGACTAAGATTATTATTTTAGTCTTTAACTTATTTTTATGATACAATGATTAAAAACAATTTAAAGGATGTTGCTTATGAAATTATTTAAAAAATTATTCATTGTTATTGCTATATTATTGGTCTTGTCATTGATATTGTTATTTGCTCCAAAACCTAAATATCCTAAAACCAACCCATTTTTATCAAAAGACGGTATGCCGCTTGTGATGGCCCATGCTGGAGGCAAGGGCACTTATCCAGACAATACCATGGCCGCTTATTTATATTCATTTAACTTAGGTGTTGATGTTTTAGAGATGGATGTCCAACTCACCAAGGATGGTATTCCAGTATTGGTCCATGGTCAAAATATAACAGGAAATACAGTCCAACATTCAAATTGTGATATGGTTGTTTGGGAAGAAGACTACCAAGACTTATACAATCAATGTAATTTTGGTTATACTTACCAAGAAGACAATGGTGATTATTTATATAAAGATATGACCCCTAGTGAATGGCAAGATGCCAAGGTCTATTTACCGACTTTAGAAGAATTGTTTCAAACTTTTGGTTCAGATACATTATATAATATAGAAATAAAAGCCGATGCAGATGCCCCAAGAAATGAAACAGCTGATGCTGTCATTACCTTAATTGAAGACTATGATTTAAAAGACCATGTTTTATTAGCAACAGCTTTTGATGATATCAGCCAATATATTGTTGAAGAGTATCCTGATATCATGTTATCGATGAGTTATGGAAGTGCCATAGATACAGTTGTTAATATTTATACACTAACAACACTTTTTAGAGGAAAACCTATATTCGCCGCCATGCAAGTGCCACTATCCTATGATTTACCTCTTATTGGAAACTTTAATGTCAATAGATGGGGCATCATGCACAGTTTAAAACAACAAGATATTGCCTTACATTTCTGGACCATTAATGATGAAGATACCATGAGAAAACTGATAGAACAAGGCGTTGATGGCATCATTACAGATTATCCTGAATTGCTCATAAGTATTATTGAGGAATATAAAACAAATGAATAAATAAATCACCTTATTCCATATTAGAATAAGGTGATATTTTTATAAATTATCTGTCGTGATTAAAGAGTTCTTTTAGTTTAAACAAGGACTTATCCCAAGCTTCTTTGTTTTCACCGAAAACAACTTGACCATCAGGAAGTTTTTCAAAGCCACTTTGAATGATTTTTAATTCAGTATGATGATCTTTTTCTAAGATTTCATAAGTAAGGTCTAATTGGAATTTTGAGTGATAATGTCTATTTGGATTAAATGTTTTGATTTTTAAAAATTTATAAGGTGTCATTTCAATGATATCACCGTAAAGTAGAATTTGTTCAAAATCATTGGTCTTTTTAAACCATTCTAATTGATTTTCATTTATTTTACGGATTCTACAACCCATATATTCTTGGACATAATCATCATCAAATAAGGCTTTCCAAACTTTTTCCTTACTTGTTGATAATGAGATTTTTTTCTCTATAATCATTTTTTTTATTTCTTATCCTTCCTTATTTATCTTGTCACTTTACTATACAACATAAAAAAAATAATGTCTATTAAAGTAAAAAAACAAATGAAAATATACCCTGTTTTTAGATGATTTTTTTAAAGTATGAAAAAGCAAATTTTTTTACCTTTTATATTCTTTTATTTTTATGACTTTATGATATAATGTAATAGATTGAAAGCGTTTTTAAGTGGAAGGAGAATTTAAATGAAAGAGTATAAAGCAAGTGCTTTAAGAAACGTTGTCTTATTGGGACATCTAGGAAGCGGGAAAACAACTTTGGCTGAGTCCCTAGCTTATATTTCAGGTGGGATTGACAAAAAAGGTAGTATCGAGAAGAAATCAACCATTTCAGATTACACTCCAGAGGAACACGCAAAACAAAGTTCTTTGACGACTGGATTGGTTCCTGTTGAATTCAAAGATACAAAAATTAATTTTCTAGATGCTCCTGGAGCAGATGAAATGATTGGTGACATTTCTTATGCAATGTCAGCAGCAAATGCAGCTGTATTGGTTGTAGATGCATCAAGTGGTATCCAAGTTGGTACAGAAAAAATGTGGTTGGAGATTAAAGAAAGAAATTTACCAGCAATGATTTTTGTAAACAAAATGGATAAAGAGAACATTAAGTTTGAAGAATTACTAAATGACATCAAAACAAAATTAGGAAAACAAGCTGTACCTTTTGCTTTACCATTGGGTAAAAGTGATAGTTTTGATGGTTTTGCTGATATTGTTGATTTAAAAGCGAGAATCTATGATGGGAATGCTTGTGTTGATGGAGAAATTCATGAAGACAAGAAAGAAAGAGTAGAAGCTTTAAGACAAGATTTAGTAGAAACAGTTGCTGGATCTGATGAAGAATTATTAGAAAAATACTTCGAAGGTGAAGAACTTACCGAAGAAGAAATCAAACGTGGATTACACTTAAGTGTTTTAAACGGAGAAGCAGTACCTGTATTAGTAGGATCTGCAACAAAAGATATTGGAACATTAACAATGTTACATATGATTCGTTCTTATTTCCCTTCAATGGCTGAGTTAGATGGAAATAAAGGTACATTGGTAGAGACAGATGAAGAAGTTACTAGAGAATATGATGAAAATGAACCTTTTTCTGCCACAGTTTTTAAAACCATCATTGACCCATTTATAGGAACAATCAACTTACTTCAAGTTAAGTCTGGAACCATTGAAAAAGATCAAGAAATATATGTATCAAGTTCTGAAAATGTTGAAAAAGCAACACAACCATTTACATTGATGGGTAAAGAACAAATCACAATGGATAAATTCTATGCTGGTGATATTTGCGCAATGGCAAAAGTTCCAAATGTTAAAACTGGAACCACTTTATCAGATAAGAAAAGTAAAATTGTTTATCCTGAGGTTAAAACCCCTACCCCAACCATGTACTTGGCTGTTAAAGTAGAAAATAAAAAAGACGAAGATAAATTATCAAGTGCTTTGGCTAAGTTGCAATTAGAAGACAATACATTTGAGACTAGAAGAAACAAAGAAACCTCTCAATTATTGATTGGTGGACAAGGTATGATTCATATCGGTTACATCATTGATAAGATGAAAAATGCTTATAAAGTTTCATTAGAAACTGAAGATCAAAGAATTGTTTACCGTGAAACGATAAAACAAACTGCCGAAGCTGAAGGTCGTTATATTAAACAATCAGGTGGTTCAGGTTATTATGGTGTAGTTGTCATGCGTTTTGAACCATATCCTGAAGAAGAATATGTATTTGAAGAAGAAGTATTTGGTGGTGCAGTTCCAAGAGGTTATTTCCCTGCAGTTGATAAAGGTTTACAAGAAGCTTTAGAACATGGTGTATTAGCAGGATTCCCAGTCATTAATATTAAGGGTGTCTTGACTGATGGTAAATACCATGCTGTAGACTCTAATGAGTTGGCTTTTAAAAAAGCCGCAGGTATGGCGTTTAGAGCAGCTTGTAAGTCAGCTAAACCAGTAATCTTAGAACCTATCTATAAATTAGAAGTTATGATTAAAGATGAGTATTTAGGAGATGTTTTAGGTGATATTAACAAACGTAGAGGCCGCGTTCTTGGTATGGAACCAGCAGTTGAAGGCTATCAAAAAGTCATTGCTGAAACACCTGAATCTGAAATTACAAAATATACCATTGATTTAAAAGCGATGACTCAAGGGTCTGGTACATTTACACGTGAATTTGTTAAATACGAAGAAGTTCCTCATAATTTAGTTGATAAAATCGTTGAAGAACATAAGCAATTTGAGGAAGAACACTAATTATATTATGTAAAGCGGTGATGAAAATTACCGCTTTTACTTTTTATAATTCGCTTGACTATCAAAATAAATAATGCTAAAGTATTACGTGAGACATAGTAATAATTTCGGAGGTTAAATATGGATAAAATCGGATTATTGATTGACAGTACAACACTGACAAGTGAAGACTTAAAAGCTTATGACTTTATTAAAACTGTCTATCTAAAAGTCGTTATTGACGGAGAAGAACACTTAGAAAAAGATCTTACAAAAGAAGAAATGGAATCTTATATTGAGAGTTCAACAAAAATGTTGACGTCTCAACCAGCACCAACAGACTTTGTCGATGCAATTAATGAATTTCATGAAGAAGCTTATACACATGTTATTGTGGTTGTTTTATCTGAGAAAATTTCTGGCACTTTCCAATCTGCACTTCTAGCAAAAACCATGATAGAAAAGGATATTGAAGTCACTGTACATTCACCTCAAGCCGCTTCATTTGGGATTGCCAATGGTTTGAGAATACTGGCAAAAGATATTCAATCTGGTATGGACTATGAAAATGTGATGAAACGCTATTATAAAATATTTGAAGAACCTTTTATCGCTTTTACTTTATCAAACTTAAAGCATTTGTTTGTTGGGGGAAGATTGAGCCGTGTCCAAGCTTTAATTGGCACTGTTTTACGGGTTAAACCAATTGTGCAAATGGTTGAAGGTAAATTAAAAATGGTCAAAAAAGAAAGGACCAATATTGCTTGTCAAGAATTCTTTTTAGAGAAAATTGATTATTATATGAATAAATATGACAATGTTTATTTAGACATTATCAATTTGAATATGGAAAAGTGGGGACAAAGTTTAAAAGAAGCTGTTGAAGAAAAATATGATGGTGTTCATATTCACATGACAGAGTATGTGAGTCCTGTCTTTTACGTCCATTTAGGTAATAAAGGATTTGGAGTTTCAATTATTGCATATTAAGAAGGCTAAGATTTCTGTTTTTAACAGAGATCTTTTTAATTGGAGGCGCTTATTTATGTCAGAAAAAGAAAAAATGTTAAAAGGTATGCTCTATTTTGCAAGTGATCCTGAATTAAGAAAAGAATTTATCAATGCAAAGAGAAAAATTCGGTTATTTAATTTAACCAATGAGTCTGAATTGGATCGAAGATCTGATATTCTTAGGTCTTTGTTTAAAAAGCTTGGAGAAGATACTTATATTGAACCGCCTTTTCGTTGTGACTATGGCTATAATATTAGTGTTGGAAAGAAGTTTTATGCCAATTATGATTGCATTATGATTGATGTTACAGAGATTTTGATTGGTGATTATGTGATGTTTGGACCAAGGGTTTCTCTTTATACTGCCGAACACCCAATTGACCCCACCATTAGAAGAAGTTCTTTAGAATATGGAAAACCTATTAGAATAGGTGATAATGTTTGGGTTGGAGGAGATACGGTCATTAACGGTGGGGTAAGCATTGGTGAAGGCACCATTATTGGTTCTGGATCAGTGGTAATAAAAGATATTCCTGAAAATGTCATTGCGGCTGGCAATCCTTGCCAAGTCATTAGAGAAATTACGGCAGAAGATTACCAAAAATGGGCTAATTTAGCGGCTAAATCCAAGCAATAATTACTATAAGAAAAGATATTTAGTCCTATATAGTATTTTTGCAAAATAAACGTAGTTTATTCTTGACAAATAATCATTCATTTAGTAAACTAATATGTGCGTAAAAACTTAAACGGCGGTTGTGGCGAAGTGGTTAACGCATCGGATTGTGGCTCCGACATTCGTGGGTTCGATTCCCATCAGTCGCCCCA
>JBKHBS010000015.1:0-35486 GCA_046542225.1 Candidatus Izemoplasmatales bacterium
TATTTTGGCGAAGAAGATCATCATGAAGAAGATGACCATGAAGAAGATGATCATGGTCACGCCCATTTTGGTAGAGACCCACATATTTGGTTAAGTATTAAAAGAGTCCAATTAATGGTTCAAGTCATGGCTGATGAATTAAGTGCAATAGATCCAGACAATGAAGCAATTTACCAAGCAAATGCAAGTGATTATATTGTTCGTTTACAAGGTCTTCATGTAGACATTCAACAAATGTTTGAAGATAAGACCATGAGAACATTTATTGCATACCATCCTTCTTATGGGTATTTTGCAGATGATTATAATCTAGAAATGCTTGCCTTAGAAGAAGATGGGAAAGAACCTTCAATCTCTCACTTGCAAGAATTAATCGACATAGCAAGAGAGAAAAATATTGATAGAATTTATCATCAAGCAGAAATTGATAGTGAACAAGTTAGAACTTTTGTCAATGATATTAACGGTGAATCAGTGATGCTAAATCCATTGGATTATGAATACATAGATTCAATGAGGGACATGGCAGATTTGATTGCAGAGGGACTTTCATGAAGCCTTTGAAAATTCAACTAAAAAATATCTCAGTCAATTATGGTAAAATCCATGCTTTAAAAAAACTAAATCTTACCATCAACGAAGGGGATTATATTGGTATTGTTGGACCCAATGGTGGTGGTAAATCCACGATGATGAAGACCATATTAGGTCTTGTAAAACCAAGTCATGGCCAAATTTCTTATTGTGGAACTACTTTAAGAAAAAGCGAAATAAAGATGGGTTATGTGCCACAAATTTCTGACATCAACCGTATGTTTCCGATTACAGTGGAAGAAGTTGTTTTATCTGGAAGAATGCCAAGAAAAATTAAACCTTTCTTCAAATACTCTGAAGAAGATAAAATGGCTGTAGAAGACGTCTTAGATACTGTGGGCTTAAAAAAATTAAAAGATAGACAGATTAATGAGTTGTCTGGCGGTGAGTTTCAAAAGATGATTATTGCTAGAGCTTTGACATTGAAACCAGATATTTTATTATTGGATGAACCGACCGCAATGGTTGATGTGATGAGTCAAAGACAAATCTTTAGTTTGATTAAGAAATTATCCAAAGACATCACCATTATACTCGTAACCCACCATGTTCAAATGATTAGCAAAAACGTTGAAAAACTGATTTATTTAGATAGAAACATCATTGCTGAAGGGGAACCTAATCAAGTGTATCAATATGCTTTTTTAAGACCCATTCATCAAAGCATTAAAAGAAAAGTTGTAGGTGAAGCAAATGTTTAGAGCTTTTTTTGAATATGAATTTTTACAAAATGCTTTCTTTGCTGCAATTATAACATCTATTGTTGGCGGTATCGTTGGTGTCATCATTGTTGAAAAGAAATTGGTAATGATGACCGGTGGGATTGCGCATACCTCTTATGGGGGCGTTGGTTTAGGTTATCTATTAGGCTTTGAACCTATTATTGGTGCTTTTATGTTTTCAATCATGGCTGCACTTGGTATTGGTGTGATTAAGAATAAATCAACAGCTTCTAAAGACATCATTATTGCGATGTTTTGGTCGCTTGGAATGGCACTTGGGGTTTTATTTATTGGTTTAACGCCAGGATATCCACCCATGGTGAGTTCTTATCTGTTTGGTAATATTCTTTCCGTCACCCGCTTTGATTTAATATTAATGACAATTTTAGCCGTGATTATTTTAGGTATTGTTTTTGTTTTTTACCAAGATTGGAAGGCACATCTTTTTGACCAACAGTTCACAAAAATCATGAGAAAAAAAACCAGTGTTTTAGAAAACATTTTACTCATATTATTGGCTTTAACGGTTGTCGTTTTAATTAGAGTTGTTGGTATTATATTGGTCATTGCTTTGCTTAGTGTACCAGCATCAGCTTCAAGTTATTTAACAGGAAAGCTTCACCTTAGAATGGTATACTCGATGATATTTTCTTTTGTATTTATATTTTCAGGCTTACTTGTTTCTTATTATACAGATATTTCAACAGGCGCAGTTATTGTCTTTGCGGCAGTCATTCTTTATCTATTAACTTGGCTTTACAGCAAAAGAATTTTAAACAAGGAACAGTTGAAAGGTGAGTAATATGGAGAAAAAACGCATTATTAATAAAATAACCGAAGCAGGACTGAAAAAAACAAAATACCGTGTCAATATCATCAGCTTATTAGAAAAAGCCAATCACTTATTATCGGCACAAGATATCCATGAATTATTAATCAAAAATAAAATTAAAGTCAATTTGTCAACGGTTTATAGAACCTTAGATAAATTAACAGAAAATAAAATCATCAATAAAGTAGAACTAGAACAAGAAAAACAATCGCTTTATGAATATAATCGCGATGAACACCATCATTTCATCATCTGTAAAAATTGCAATAAAATTGAAACTATTTACAATTGTCCATTGCATGACTACGAGGAACAAGTGATGAAAGAATCTGGCTTCCAAATTACAGGACATAAGATTGAATTTTATGGTTTTTGTAAAGAATGTCAGAATTTAATGAATGTCTCTTCTTTTTGAAAAAATATTATATATAGAAGAAGCTGGCCAATTAATTGGCCAGCTTCTTTGACGTTTATATACATTTTTTTTATACATTCATGAAATTCTATTTATTTTTAATCAAGACTTAAGTATAATTAATTGAGGTGATTTTAATTGAAGTGCATATTTATAGAAGGCTTACCTGGCAGCGGAAAGACTAGCTTTGCAAAAAGATTATATGAGGATTTAAAAGCAATGAATATGAAGGTTCATTTTTTTACTGAAGGTAATCCACATCCAATAGATTTGGCTTGGATTGCCATTTTTAAAGAAAAAGATCTTATTGAACTGTATGATAAATTTCCATCTTTGGTGCCAGTCATTCAAGATGAACTCATCAAAGAAGATGGTCTATATTTGTTAGCATATACAAAAATAAAAATTGACCAAGACACCAAAGATTTCTATGATTATTGTGAGCAATTTGAAATTTATAAAGTCAACGACTTAAATATATTTCTAGACACACATACTCATCGTTATGGAAATTTTGTTGATGGCCATCATTTAGAAGATGATATTTTTATTTTTGAATGTGTTCTCATTCAAAATCATATGAATGAATTGTTGATTAATTATCAAGCAAGCCAAGAAGAAATCAATCAATATTTTGACCAATTAATGAAACCATTTAAGGATGTCAAGCTACAAATCATATACATCAAACAAAATCAAATAGAAAACACTTTAAAAAGAATCACAGACCTAAGAAGAAGTACTGACAAAAACTTATATAAGGACTGGATTGATCATGTCATAGATTATGTAGAAAGAAACATCTCTTATACAGGATATAAGGGTGTCCTTGATTTTTTTAAAAATAGACAAGTTACTGAACTTGCCTTATTAAGGACCATAAAGGATCAAGTGGATATTATCCCCTTAGAAGATGACTATGAAAAAGTTTATCAATTACTTAAGAAAAAAGTTATAAAATAATATAAATGGTATATTGGTATTAAGCTTTGCTTATTATTGATACTTAAATTTCTTGATTAAATTTGAAATTATTTTGATTTTGCGTTAAAATAATTGAAAATAGTGAAAGTAGGTGTTGGATGATGAGTCAAACAAAAAGAAAAAGTAAAACGATATCTTCATTAAAAGATATAGACCATTATGATCTGTTTACCAATGAAGAAAGGAATACTTTAGAAATTATTTTAAATAGACATCCGATGTTAATCCCTGATTATTACTATGATTTAATCGATTGGTCAAATGAAGAAGATCCTATTAAAAAGATGGCAATCCCTGAAATTGTTGAAATTAATGCCGAAGGTGATTACGATACGAGTGGTGAATCATCTAATACAAAATTACCGGGGTTACAACATAAGTATCAAACCACAGCTTTAATCATCTCAACCAATATTTGCTTTATGTATTGTAGGCATTGTTTCAGAAAGCGAATGGTTGGCTATTCAAAAGATGAAATAAATAAGAGAATGAATAAATCCGTTCAATATGTTTTAAATCATCCTGAAATAAACAATGTATTAATATCTGGCGGAGATTCTTTCACCATGACTAATAAAATGATTGAAGGGTATTTAAAGAATTTTTCAGAAATAGAACATCTAGATTTTATCCGTTTTGGAACAAGAAGTTTGGTTGTCAAACCTGAGCGAATCTATAATGATCAAGGCTTACTTGATATCTTAGAATATTATAATCAAAAGAAAGAAATCATTATTGTAACACAATTCAACCATCCGAGAGAGATTACGGACCAAGCCAAAAAAGCTGCTTTTGCCTTGAAAAATATCGGTTGTTCCATAAGAAATCAAGCGGTTTTACTCAAGGGTATTAATGATGATTCAAAGACGATGGCCGAACTATTAAACCTCTTAACGTCTATTGGCATTCATCCTTACTATGTCTTTCAATGTCGGCCAGTCAAAGGGGTTAGTCACTTTCAAGTCCCTATATCAAAAGGCATTGATATATTAAATCAAGCAAAAGATGAACTTAACGGTATTTCTAAAGCATTTAGATATATCATGTCACATCCTAGAGGGAAAATAGAAATTATTGATAAAACCAAAGAGGATTTTATCTTTAAGTTCCATCAAAGTAAATCTATAGAAGATAGAAATATGTTATTTACAAAGTCCGTGGATGAAAAAGCACGCTGGCTTGATTTAGATTTGAATCCAATCAAAGGTTGAGGGAGTTTCCTTAGCCTTTTTTATATAAAAAAAACCACAAAAATTGCGGTTTAATTGACATAGGCAGTCTCCCTATCATCAGGAAACAATTTTGATACATCCATGACTGGTAAAATGATAGGTGGTAACATAGCAGTTGTTGTAAGGCTTGTCAGCATAGTCCTTAAATATGGGAATAAGACTTTAACCGCCTCTGACTTAAGAAAATGAAGAATATCTTCTTGATTGTCTTCAGGACTAAACTCAAAGAGACCTTTAAAATCGATATGAATATCGATAGGAAAAGGTTCTTCAGGTGTAGAAACAACTTGCAAGATAAGGCTTGAAAAATAAAGATTGTCTTTAATTTTTCCAGTTTTTCTAGATATTTTAGGTTTAAACTTAAAGTTTTTACCACGGATATGGTTGTTTTTGATTTCTAATTTATCTGTTGTAAAAGATGTCTTTGTAATATGATACATGAGCAGAATCCTTTCTTATATTAATCTTGTAATATAATTTTAACATATAATTATTTTAGTTAAAGGGACTTGCAAAAATTTAATAAAAAAAATTAAAAAGGATGATAAAGCAAATGGCTTTAACATCCTTTTTGAATCAATATTTACATGGTTTCTTTCATTGGTTTTTCTATATGAGTGGCCTTCCTTAAAATGATACCTTTCTTTTCATCTTCAATAAATTGTTTGATTAAAGAAAATAGAATGGTAATAATCATAATAGAAAACGGTAAGCCAGTGATGATAATGATTGATTGTAAGGTGTTAAGTGCTTGTGTTCCACCAAGTAATAAAGCGGCTGCCGCAATAAAGCCTTCCATACATGCCCAAAAAACTCTTTGCGATTTTGGAGAATGAAGTTTTCCACCGCTGGTTAAATTATCAACAACTAAACTTCCTGAATCACTTGAAGTGACAAAGAAAAGAACGATAGAGACTAAGGCCATAACACTTATAATAAAGATGAGGATATCATTGTTTACTAGATTGTTAATCATCACGAATAAACTGGTGGATAAGTCATTGTCGATTGCCTTAGACATAACATTGTCAAATTGATTATTTAAATATAGTCCAGTTGATCCTAAAATGGTCATGACAAAAGTAATGATGATGGTAGGGACAATTGTCACCCCAAGAATGATTTCTCGAATGGTTCTTCCCCTAGAAATTCTCGCGATGAATAAGCCTACAAATGGGCTCCAAGAAAACCACCATGCCCAGTAAAAAATCGTCCATCCACTTTGCCACATGATATTTGCAGGTTTTTCAGCCACGAAGGTAGAGAGTTTAAATAGGTTGATGATATAGTAGAAGAAAGCAAAGAAATAGTCTTTGAAAATAATGATTGTGGGTCCAATTAGTAAAATCAATAATAAGAGGAGTGCTGATAAACGAATATTGGTTTCACTCAAAATTCTTATTCCTTTTGATATACCACTGACAACAGACAGGGTTGCCATAAAGGTAATCACAATGATTAATAGAATTTGAATATTTGCAGAAATAGGGATATTAAAAACTGAATTAATACCAGCATTGATTTGTCTGGCACCCAGCCCTAAAGAGGTCGATAAACCAAATAAAACACTTAATACAGCAATGGTATCAATGATGTCTCCCCAAATCCCATAAATTTTATCTTTGATGATGGGATAAAATAAACTCCTTATGGTCACTGGCAATCCCTTATTAAAAGAAAAATAACCAATACCAATGGCCACCAAGGCATAAACAGCCCATGGATGGAAACCCCAATGCAAAAACATCACGGATAAAGGCGAGTAAGTTGTGTTGTCTAAACCACCTGGTAGGTTTAAATGATATATAGGTTCAGCAATCCCATAAAAAAAGATGCCTATCCCTATTCCGGCACTAAATAGCATTGAATACCAAGCGAATTTTTTAAATTTAGGTTTGGTATCGCCCTTATAACCAATTCTTATTTTTCCATATTTTGATAAAGCCAGTATGATTAATGAAACAAAAGTGATGTTAATCACAATCATAAACCAAGTGTTAAAAGTTGTGGTCACCCAGGTTTTTGCTTGATTAAACATATCGGCTGTAAATGTAGGAAATAAAACAGTGATTAATATGAAAGAGAAAACAATGATAGCGGACGTAATGGATACAAATACATTCAAGTCTAAGCCATATTTTACGAAGTTTCTCTTATGTAGTCGAATGGTTTCTTTTGTTTGTTCGATAATTTCACGCTCCTTTTTTAATTAAATAAGACCCTAACTCAGGAATAGAGTTAGAGTCTTATGTTTTTCAAACATCATGGTTCATTAACACTAAAAATGTGTTCCTAAACAAGTCCCAGTTCTAAATACGATTTTCAAATGAATTTTCAAAAGATAAGTCTTAATACTCATTCATCTTAATTCTCAAGTTAAAAATATAACATATATTTTGATTAATGACAAGGCTATGACTTGTGTAAGCGGTTTAAAAAATAAAAAGTTGATGATATCAACTTTTTATTTATTTCTAATTTTATGAACACCACCAGAGATTAAAGTTATGAGTTCACCATTATTGTCAATCAAAAGGTTTCCATCCTTATTAATTTTTATGCACTTTCCTTGGTGGATGGATTCTTTGTCTTTATAAGTGATTGGTTGATTATTTAATAGGTGGTAATGATTACAATAATCAATGATTGCTTGTTTATCTTCTTTTAAAAGATCTAAATTTTTATCAAAAATTTTAATGATTTGATTGAGTAAATCAATATGACTATAAGTCCTATTGGTAAGCTGTTTTAAAGATGTCACTTGATCAATAATATCACTGGGAAAATCTAGATTATTTAAATTGATACCAACGCCAATAATCATTGCTTCTAATTTGTTTTGATATATAGATTCTATTAAAATTCCAGAAAGTTTTTTATTTCGAACATAGATATCATTTGGCCATTTAATCTCAACTTCTTCACTGTATTGACTGAAGACTTTATGTAAGACCATGGCCATAAGTAGAGGAAGTAAAGAAAGGTTTTTCTGTTCAAGATTATCTTTTAGCAATATTGAAAATGTTAAACTATCTTGATTTGAAAACCATTGGTTGATATGCCTTCCTTTACCTTTGGTTTGGATTTTTGTGAGGACAACATCTAAGTGATTCAAAGACTTAAAATGATCCTTTATATATTGATTGGTGGAGTCTACAGACTCTAACTGAATGATATTCATGGTTTAGCTAAAGTAAGATAACAATAAACCAGCTGCAATGGCGCTACCAATCACTCCAGCAACATTAGGTCCCATGGCATGCATGAGTAAATAATTGTTTGGATTGGCAAGTTTTCCTTCTTTCATGGCCACTCTTGCGGCCATTGGAACTGCAGAAACACCAGCCGCACCAATGATTGGATTGATTTTCTCCTTGCTAAAGAAATTCATTACCTTAGCGCCTAATATTCCGAAAATAGTTGCGACGATAAAAGCAAATAAACCAAGGCCAATAATCACTAAGGTTTCAGCTTTTAAGAAGTTTGTGGCTTGTGTTGTTGCTCCAATAGAAATACCCAATAAAATCGTAACAGTGTAAAGAATGGTTTTACCACTGGCGCTGATAAGGTTAGGAACAACCCCAGATTCTTTAATTAAGTTCCCAAGCATAAGCATACCGATAATCATAGCACTTGATGGAATTAATGTAATGGTGATAACAGCAACGATTAGTGGGAAAAGTATTTTTTCTTTTTTTGAAACTTCTCTTAGTTGCTTCATCTCTATCATACGTTCTTTTTTAGTGGTGAATGTTTTTACAAGTGGTGGTTGGATGATTGGAACAAGGGCCATATATGAATAGGCAGCAATAGAGATTGCGCCTAATAAGTGTGGGGCCAATTGACTTGATAATAGAATAGCCGTTGGACCATCTGCACCACCAATGATACCAATAGAAGCAGCTTCAGGACCAGTAAAATTAAAAAGAATAGCACCTAAAAATGTGATGAAAATTCCAATTTGCGCTGCGGCACCTAACAACATTGATTTAGGTCTTGCTAAAAGTGGACCAAAATCAGTCGTGGCTCCAATACCTAAGAAGATTAAGCTTGGATAAATTCCAAAGCTTACTCCATAATATAAATAGCCAAAAAGACCAGTGTATTTATTAATTTCTTGCCCATTATCAATAATGGTTTCTTTAACAAAAAGGTTGGTTCCTGGTATGTTAACAAGTAACATGGCAAAACCAATAGGAACCAATAGATAGGGTTCGAATTCCTTGAAGATGGCCAAATATAATAAAGCAATAGCAATCACAATCATGACCAAGTATTTCCAACCATCTGGTCCAAAGAAAGAAAATAAACCACTAGACTCATAGAGTTTATTTAAAATATCAATCATATTATTCTACCTTTATAAGAGCTTGGTCACTATCAACATTATCGCCCTCTTTAACAAGGACATCAACCACCTTATAATCTTTCTCAGCGGTAATATCATTTTCCATTTTCATGGCTTCTAATATAAGAACAGATTCACCTTTTTTAATGTTTTGTCCTGGTTTGACTAAAATCCGCTGTACAGTCCCTTGCATGGGTGATTTTATGGTTTTACCAGAAACAGATTTTTTAGTGGTTGATTGGTTGTCTTTAGATTCAGATTGGATAGATTCTTCTTTTTCTTCAACAGATTCTAATTCAACTTCATAAACCTTACCGTTAACTTTTACTTTGTATATTTTCATTGATCGATCTCCCTAATAGATTTTAAATATGGTTCTTTTCCAGTTTCTTCTTTATAATCGATAGAAGCGACTAAAGAAGCCACCATCATATCATCATCTTCAATAATATTTAATGATTTAGATGATTCATCATCCTTTATAAAAACTTTTGGTTTTTGAGGACTTAAACGCTTTAAAGGAGAAATTGCCAAGATGATTATAGATATAAGTATAATCACCAAAACAATGCTCAATAAGGAAAAGCCAAGTCCATCTGAAAATGTAAATAGGATCATGATTGATCACCTGTATGTAATGTAAATTCGACAACTTCATCTTCTAAGCCCTTTAAATATTTTAAGGCAACAGGTTCAAATAAAGCAAGTGATAAGACATCTTCCTCGCTTCTGGCGATGTCTTTAAATTTTTCTTTTAACTTATCAAATTGTGGTTCTAAGTCATCGGCTGGACGGTGGTCTAAGACCTCATCATCACCAATGATACTTTTTCTAAAGTCTGGATCAATTTTACCAGGGGCTTTACCGTATTTCCCCCTTAAATAAGCTTTGATTTCATCTGGGACTAATTTGTATCTTTCTTTGGCTAAGATATTCATAATGGCTTGTGTACCGACCATTTGTGACATTGGTGTAACGAGTGGTGGATAACCCAAGTCTTTTCTCACTCGAGGCACTTCTTCTAAAACTTCTTCATAGCGGTCCAATGCTTTTTGATCTTTCAATTGACTTAAAAGATTAGAAATCATCCCACCTGGTATTTGACTGTGTAATATTTTTGGATTTGGTGTTAAAGCTTTTGGATTTAAAATACCGTTTTCAATGTATTTGTCTTTGATTCTAGATAAAATATCTTTGGCATTTTCTAAATGTTCAAAATCAAGATTGGCCTGGTCTCCCACAAGGGTTGCGATGGCTTCTGTTGCCACTTGGCTTGTACCACCAGAAAGTGGTGATAAAGCAGTGTCTACCATATCCACACCGGCCTTAATAACCCTATCATAGGTCACAGGTGCAAGACCAGAAGTGGCGTGTGTATGAAAATTGATCGGGATTTTAATATTTTCCTTTAAAGCCTTAATAAGTTTATAAGCAACATCAGGCATTAAGATTCCAGACATGTCTTTGACACATATAGAATCAGCCCCCATGTCTTGAGCCTTATTGGCCAAGTCAACATAATAATCAACTGAATGAACAGGGCTTGTTGTATATGCCAAGGCGATTTGCAAATGCCCTTTATATTTCTTGGTGGCTTTGGCTGCTGTTTCTAAATTTCTTAAGTCATTTAAAGCATCAAAGATACGAATGACGTCAATGCCATTATGAAGTGATTTTTCAACAAATTTTTCAACAATATCATCAGGATAATGTTTGTATCCCAATATATTTTGTCCTCTAAATAACATTTGTAGTTTTGTATTTTTAGTATTTGCTTTGATTTGTCTTAAACGTTCCCATGGGTCTTCATTTAAGTATCTTAAGCAGGCATCAAAAGTCGCGCCCCCCCAGACTTCTAAAGCATGATAGCCAGCTTTATCAAGTTCTGGCAAAACCTTTAGAATTTCTTCTGTGGTTAGACGTGTTGCAAGTAGAGATTGATGTCCATCTCGTAGTGCTGTTTCAACAAATTTTACGCTCATAACATTTCCTTTCATATTTTTTTTAATAAAAAAACCTGATCCAATCGCTGATTGAATCAGGTTATATAAAGCATCCTAAAGCAATCAAGTGATTGACCCTATACCGTGATGATTATAACACTTTTAGAAATATATTCAAACAAAAAACTTGAAGTTTTATATGAATGTTTGTTCAGGTTGATTTTCACACGATATTGGTTCATATAATTTATAATATTTTTCAGATAAAATAGACCTGTGATTGATTAAATGAACAAAGAATCTTGATGGATATCAAGATTCTTTTAAAGTTTTTATATAATTTGGTTTGAGGCCACCAATAGAGGATCCCAAACTGGAGAGAAAGGTGGGGCATATGCAAAATCTGATTGAGAAAATTCTTCAGCTGTCATTTCTTTTGTGATGGCAAGAGCTAAGATGTTGATTCTATCAGATACACCTTTTTCACCGTACATTTGTGCGCCCTTAATGATATGGGTTTTTGGGTCGTAGACAAGTCTGATAAATATCTTTTTAGCACCTGGATAATATGCAGATTGGTTTTTAGCAGTAATGTCAACATATTCATAGTCAAGTTTATGTTTTTTAGCTTCATCAAAACTAAGTCCAGTTTTGGCGAAAGCATATTCTCCGACTTTTAAAATATTAGAACCAATAATGCCTTTAAATTGAACAGGGTTTCCGGCGATGTTTTCAGCGGCAATTTTACCTGTTTTATTGGCATGGGTACCAAGGGGAACAAATGCTTTTTCACCGGTAATCAAATGATCATAAGCCACACAATCACCAGCAGCATAAATATCTTTGATTGAAGTTTCTTGTTTTTTATTGGTAATAATGGCGCCATTCTTTAACATGTCCATACCAGTGTCTTTTAAAAATTCAGTATTAGGCCTTACACCAATGGATTCAATGACCATATCTACAGACAATGTTCTTTTGTTGGTTGTAACAATGGTTTGGTCATTATCTTTTTCATATTTTTCTAGACCTTCATTTAAATAAATCTTAACCCCTAAATCTTCAAGGATTTCTTTTGCCTTTTTACCAATAACATCATCATAAACAATTAGTAAATGTTTGGCCACTTCTATAATATGTACTTGAATGCCCAAGCGAGCGAAGTTTTCGGCCATTTCAAGTCCAATATATCCACCGCCAATGATGGCGACTTCCTTGACACCATCAAGATGATTTTTAATGCGCCTTGCATCTTCTAATTGGTTTAAGAAGAAGATATTAACATCATCAGTCCCAGGAATATTGGTTTGATTTGGACTTGTCCCTGTGGCGATGACCAATTTGTCATAGTCGTCTTGAATGGTTTTACCAGTTTTTAAATTTTTAATTTCAATGGTTTTTTTCTTTGGATTGACTTTTGTTACTTGGTGTTTTGTAAAAACATGGATGTCTCTTTTTTCAAACTCTTCTTTGGTTCTTGCGATCATTGATTTTTCATCTTCAATGACACCACCAATATAGTATGGCATACCACAAGCGCCGTAAGATAAATCTTCGCCCATTTCATAAACATGGATAAGGGCATCCTTGTCTAAACGTCTTAATTTAGATGCAGCTGACATACCTGCCGCAACACCACCAATAATGATTGTTTTCATAGTTCGTCACCTCTATAAATATCTTACCATGATTTTTAATTTATTTTTAGTTTTATACTTTTTTTCATTTAAATAAAAAAATTATCAAAATTTTAGTGGTTCTATTCTTTTAAATCATGGTCAGAATTGATATACTATATTAAAGACAAATTTGATGGAGTAGGTTAAGGAAATGGTCATAAAAGATTATCAATTACTGAAAAGTTTAGAAACTATCAGGGATGAACTTAGGGAAGAACAATTAAATCATGGTCAAGCAAAACTGATTTGCAGTGATGAAGCCATCAAGGATATGGCCAAACACAAGCCATTGAGGATCAATGACTTTTTAGCGATTTCAGGATTAGACCGTGACTTTAACAGCCACTATGGTCATCTTTTTTTAGATGTGATTCAATCTTATGTCTACCAAGAATACAAGTCCATCAAAGCATCAAAAGAAGCATTAAAAGTCCTTGATCGCTATAAAGATCGTTTGTCTAATATTTCAAGAACCAATCCAAACTTATACATTGGCCGTGTCATCCAAAAGAAGCATTTTGATTTAACCCAATCAAGCTTAGATGATGAGTTCAATGATATTTTGTCTGGAAAAAAGAAAACACTTAAATTTAAAGATGATGAAACTGTTAGACAATTACTGACAGTCTTATACAGAGAAGTCAATAAAGCACATAAGGATACAGGTACCTATGATCTATACTTGGCTTATCCTTTTGTACAAGGTGTTTTTAAAAAAGATAATTTTCCCATCAAAGCCCCTTTGGCTTATTTGCCAGTGACTTTAAAAAGGAACAAAAAAACCTTTATTTTATCAGTCGATAAAGATAAAGACATCGTTCTTAACCGCGATTTGGTTTTAACCGTATCAAAGATGAATCATGGATCATTTGATGAAACCATGCCAGAGATTAATGATTTATCAAAGTCAACCCTTAAAGATATTGTCATTCCTTATTATAAAAAACATGGTTTAAACATTAAAAACAGTCCATTAAAATCAATTGAACCCTTTGAAAATGTATTAAAAGAAGACTTCCTCAAACAGAAAAAAGATCATTTTTACTTATCTGCTTTTCTGTTATTGGGAAGATTTCACTTGTATTCATCAATGATTCAAAGAGACATGGCTCGTATTTTAGAAAGTGAAAAGTACAATGATTTATTGGTTGGTTTAATTGATGACCAATATGTTGATAAAGAAGGTTTACCTTTAAATGTCAGTGTATCTAGTGAAGGTGTTGATGAAGCAAAACTGACCTATATACACGATATTAATTTTGCTCAAGAAAAAGTTATAGAACTGGTTGACCAAGAGAAAAAAGTTGTGATTTGGGGACCACCTGGTACAGGAAAGAGTCAGACCATCACAAATTTAATCGCCCATCAAGTTTTAAAGGGCGAGAATGTTTTGGTTGTCAGTGAAAAAAGAGTGGCCTTAGATGTGATTTATTCCCGTCTAGGAGACGCTTCTAAATACACCATGTTCTTAGATGATGCTTCTAACAAGACTAAATTCTATGAACAATTAAACCAATATTTAAATGGAAATCAACCACAACGCTTCCATAATAACGACCTTTATCAATTAGAAGAAGAGATTAATCTTCTAACCCAGCATTTTGACCAGGCCATTAAACTCATGTATCAAGATAAGAAAGATGACATAAAAATTTATAAACTCTATCAACGATATATTCGAGATAAGGATGTCTTAATAGATTTTACACCGAAAAAAATCTATAAAATTTTAAGTCATGCTTTAAATAAACCCAAATTTTCAGACCTTGATTATTTAGAAGATGTTTTTGATAAGGATCAATTACTCTTAGAATTTATTGAATTTCATACTTTTAACAAACGATATGCTTGGTTTTCTAAACTAGAAACAAAACTCACTAGAAGCTCTCAATTAGAATTTAAAGTGTTTGTCGATCATTTAGAAGATTTTTATAGACGTTTGGATAAGGCATGGTTTTTCAAGAAAAGATCTTTGAGAAAGAGTTTTTTAAAGCGATTTAAATTGCATTTAAAGTTTATGTCTTTAAAAGCATCCATTGATAAGAAAATGTTAAAAGCCTTTATCAATGATCAAGAACTGGCCATTTATTTGTTAAACAATATTAAAAAAATCAATAAAATCAAAAGTAATTACTTTAAGCTAGATGAACGGAGTTTAAAGTTTTTAGACATATTCATTGATTATCCTGATTTATCTTATAAAAATAGACAATATATTTTTGATGCCTATTATACAGGCTTTTTAGAATTCTTTAAGGCAATCAATCAAAAACACTTATACATCATTGATGAATACCAAGATAAGATGAAGGCTTTAAATAATTTGATGAAAGAGAAAAAAGATGTGACAAAAGAATCTTTTCTTATGCAAGTCTATAAGCATGCCCTTGCTTTTTCTAATACAAAGAGAATCATGGATATTAGACAAGTTTTAGAGAGTCAAAGATTGCCAAGTATTAAATCCTTCTTTGATATATTTCATTTGGAATTATTTTCAAATGTTAAAATATGGCTTTTAACACCAGAAGTTGTCTCGACCATTGTCCCACTAAACCAAAATATCTTTGATTTGGTTATTTTTGATGAAGCTTCACAAATGTATGTGGAAAAAGGGATACCATCCATCTATCGCGCTAGAAAAGCAGTCATTGCTGGAGATCCTAAGCAATTAAGGCCATCGAGTCTAGGAATGGGACGGATTGATGAAGATGATGATTTTTATGAAGATGAAATTTTAAAAAATATTTCTTATGATGCAAAAAGTTTACTTGACCTAGCAAGGTATAAGTATAAAGAAGCCCTGCTCAATTATCATTATAGGTCTTACTATCAAGAATTAATTGAGTTTTCTAATCATGCTTTTTATGATGGAAAATTAATGATTTCTCCAAATGTGACCAATCCAAAAGAACCACCAATCTCTTACATATATGTTAAAGAGGGAACCTTCCAAAACCGAAGGAATATAGATGAAGCAGAAGCGGTCATTAAACTATTGAAAAAAGTCTTAAGAGAAAAAGAAACAGATGAGTCTATTGGTATTATCACTTTTAACTCAAGTCAAAGAGACTTGATTATGAATGAAATAGATGAGTTATTGTTTAAACGCAGTGTCCATCAAAAGCGCTTGGAGAAAGAAATGTATAGGCAAAATGACAGTGAAGACCAAAGTCTTTTTGTTAAGAATATTGAGAATGTACAAGGGGATGAAAGAGACATCATCATTTTCTCAATGGGCTATGGTAAAGATGTGGATGGTATAGTTAAAAGAAGATTTGGTTGGTTAAACCATCAAGGCGGACAAAACCGCTTAAACGTTGCCATTACCAGAGCCAAAAAGAAAATATTTTTTGTGTCTTCTTTGTATCCTGAAGAATTAAAGGTTGACGATTTAAGTGGTCAAGGCCCTAAATTACTAAAGGACTTTATGCGGTATTGTTATTATGTTTCCCATAAAAAAGACCACTTGGCAAAAGAAATACTCAATCAATTGTATAAGAAAGAAACAGAAACTCAAGCACAAATTGTCAATCATATGGTTGAAGATATAGAAGAAAAATTAAAGAAATTAAAGTATGATATTCATAAGCATATTGGCATTGGTCAGTTTAAAATAGACCTTGCCTTATATGATTCAGAATCATCGGCTTATAAACTTGCCATTATTTGTGACTTATCCAATGAAGATGATGTTAATTCCAGAAAAGAATTATTTCATCAAGAGAAGTTTTTAAAGGCAAGAGGCTGGCATGTCTTTAGGGTTTTTCATATGCAATGGTATGAGAATCCACAAAAGGTTATTAGGGCTATTAAACAGAAATTAAAATCTTTATAATAAACACTACACATTAAAAATTATTTATGATATGATAAAACTATCTTTAAGAGGAGGAGATAAATATGAAAAAAGCGATTATTTACTACTCTAAGACTGGACATACAGAATCAGTCGCCAAAAAGTTTGAGAATTTTGATCTATTAAAAGTTGAAGCAAAATCAGATGATCCAAATCAAAAACAAGTTGAATTAACCAAGGCTCCAGATGTGAGTGATTATGAACACATTGTGTTCGCAGCACCAGTACACGGTTTTCAATTATGTAAGGTCATGCAAGCTTATTTAAATCAAGTGGATTCTTTAGAGGGTAAGACCATTGATACTTTTGTGACCCACCACTTTAGATTTTCATGGCTTGGTGGTTTACAAGCTTTAAAACAGATGCGAAAAATTATTGAATCAAAAGGTGGAGAAGTTAGGTATCATACATCCATTAATTGGAAATCTCATCGAAGGGTGAGAGACATTGAAGAAATGATTGAATTATACTAGAATTAATCTATAAACCTGTTAAAAAGAGACAAACAATGTCTCTTTTTTATTTTTTCATTAAAATCTATAATTATTTTATCTTTTTATTTGTTAGAAACGTCTAACTTTGCTATAATCATATTGCTTGATGAAACTTGAACTACGATTTATGTACCGCGTATAGGAGGTACGAGAATGAAATTAAATAATATTAAACTTGCCTATGATCAATTGGTCGTTGTAGAAGACTTAACAATGAACATTGAAAAAGGCAGTATTACAACAATCATTGGGCCCAATGGTTGTGGAAAATCAACATTGTTAAAAGCAATGTCAAGAATATTGGAACCCCTTCAAGGTCATATCTTATTAGATGGTAAAGATTTGTTTTCAGTTCCCACCAAAGAGATTGCAAAACAATTGGCTTTTTTACCACAGTCTCAAGACATATTAAATGGCTTAAGTGTCTTTGAATTGATTTCTTATGGAAGGTATCCATATCAAAAAGGGATAGGTAAACTTACAGCGGATGATTTAGCCGCTATTTATAATGCCATGAAAATGACCCATGTGATGGATTTAAAAGATCGTCCCATCGATCAATTAAGTGGTGGTCAAAGACAACGGGTTTGGATAGCCATGTCCCTTGCACAAGAAACAGATATGATTTTTCTAGATGAACCGACAACTTATTTAGATATTGCTCATCAATTAGATATCTTGCATCTTTTAGAAAAATTAAACAAAGAAACCAATAAAACCATTGTGATGGTTTTACATGATATCAATCAAGCAGCGTATTTTAGTGATTATGTGATTGCCCTTAAGGATGGCGAAATCATTAAATCAGGTGTTGGAGAAGATGTCATAACTAAAAAAATTATCCAAGATGTATTTCAAGTGGACGTAGACATTATGTTTGATCAAGCAAGTAAAAAACCAATTACGTTTAATTACAAACGAATATAAGGAGAGACAAATGAAAAAAGTATTGGCGATTTTAGTTGCTTTTATAGGAGTAATAACCGTATCAGCATGTCAATTAGGCAGTGATGATACTGTAGAATATGTAGAGTATGAATCAGAAGAAGGAATCATTATGGTACCTGAAGACCCACAAAGAATTGTCGTTTTAGCGACTTATAATACAGGTCATGTGATTGCGGCTGGTGGAAATTTGGTCGGCGCAACATCTTGGGATTTCTTAAATGAACGGTATTCTGAATATTTACAAGGGGTAGAAGAAGTGAGTGAAGAAAATGTTGAGGGTATTTTAGCATTAGATCCAGATTTAATCATTGCCCAACCAGGTATAGCGAATCTAGATCAAATTAAAGAAATTGCCCCAACTGTTGTTTATACGTATGGGAACTTAACATATTTAGAACAATATACTGAAGTTGCAAAATTAATTGGCACAGAAGACGAGGCAGTCGAATGGGTTGAAGACTTCCAAACACGTGCAGAGACTGCTGGTCAATTATTTAAAACAACCTATGGTGAAGACACAACCATATCAGTTGTTGAAGTTTATGGTAAACAACTATATGTTTATGGATCGAACTGGGGAAGAGGTACAGAGATTCTTTATCAAGAAATGGAACTAGCCATGCCAGACCTTGTGAGAGAAAATGCTTTAGCACCAGGATACTATGCCATTTCGACAGAAGTATTACCAGATTACATGGGAGACTTTGTTGTATTGAGTAAGCATTTAGAAGCAGATACTTCATTTGAAGAAACTGAGACTTATCAAAATACAGATGCCTATCAAAATGACCGCATTTTAGAGGTTGATGGAACAAGTTTTTCTTATAATGATCCAATTACTTTGGATTGGCAATTAGAGGTATTTAACACATTTTTCTTTGGTGAATAATAGGAAGGAGAGAAAACGATGACGCAGATAAATGTTAGTTCTTTTACAAAAAAGATGACTATTTTGCTCATAGTTTTCTTTTTTTCTCTTGTCATATCTTTAAAACTGGGCGCAGCTGATTCTAGCTGGGCCGATGTTTTTTATGCGATTTTTTCTCCATCAAAGTCAAGTATTTCCTTGGTCCTTTATGAAATAAGAATACCGAGGATCATCGGTGGAATTTTAGTGGGGGCTGCCCTTGGTTTGTCTGGGGCAATGATGCAAGGGGTCACAAGAAACCCTTTAGCAGACCCTGGTTTGCTTGGGGTCACTGCAGGGGCCACCCTATTGATTACTATAGGGCAAATATTCTTTTCTTCACTTACTTATATGGGTGTGGTTGGCTTTTCGTTTTTAGGGTCTTTAATGGGTGTGACCTTGGTTTTATCTTTGGGTTACTTTAGTCAGAAAAAGATGACCACCATTACCCTTGTCTTGGCTGGTTCAGCCATCAGTGCCATGATGTATGCTTTGTCACAGGGATTAGGACTGGTTTTTAATGTTTCCAAAGATGTGTCTTTATGGACAAGTGGTGGCTTAATGGGTATTACTTATTATCAAGTCTTATTGGCTTTGCCAGTTGTACTTTTATCAGGAATCATAGCCTTGTTTTATGCCAAGGAATTAACTGCCATATCTTTACATGAAGATGTAGCAGTATCTTTGGGTTTATCCATCCAATCAACGAAAATGATTTTGTATCTATTAATTGCCTTTTTAACAGGTATAGCAGTTGCTTTAGGGGGGACTTTGACCTTTGTTGGTTTAATGATTCCCCATATTGCCAGGTTCTTTGTTGGTTATGACTATAAAAAAATCATTCCCTTTTCTTTGATCATTGGTGGTATTTTCATCGTGGTCTCAGATGCGGTCGCAAGAATCATCAATGCACCTTTTGAAACGCCGCTAATAGCCATTGTATCTGTGGTTGGCCTGCCTTTCTTTATTTGGATTATCAAACAAAAGACTGGGGGTAGTGTCTAATGACATCAAAAAGACTTAAGTTTAAATTGTTGATGATGATACTCATTCTTATAGTGTTAGGTCTTGTGATATTAAATTTGGCCCTAGGTCAAATACAACTTTCTTTAAATGATTTGTTAAAGGTTTTATTATTACAAGGTAATAAGATCCAAAATTATGTTTTGTTTAATGTACGGTTACCAAGACTCTTGATTGTCTTTTTTTCTGGTGTGGCCCTATCCATGAGTGGTTCTTTATTACAAAGCATCTCCAGGAATGATTTAGCAGACCCAGGCATTATTGGCATTAATGCCGGGGCAGGACTCGGTGTGACGGTTTTCTTTTTAATGTTTGTCCACCAGGCAAAGACCTTTGCTTATGTCTTGCCTTTGGTTGCTTTTCTAGGTGGTTTAATCAGTGCTTTCTTTATCTTTATTTTATCTCGTGATAAAAACAAGGGCATTCATCCCTATAAGATGATTTTGATTGGTGTTGGTTTTTCAATGGCCGCTTCTGGCTTGATGGTTTTACTCATCACCACAGGAGAAAGAGACCAAGTTCAATTTATCACCAATTGGTTGGCCGGTAATGTTTGGGGCGGGGATTGGCCTTATGTATTGGTCACCATACCCATTATTATACTTGCCATTATCTATTTGGCCTTTCAGACACAAACCTTGAATATCATTCAACTGGGTGAACACCATGCCATAGGCCTTGGTGTTCATATGAAAAGAAAACAAGTGACTTATTTAGTGGTTGCGACCATCTTGGCCTCTATCAGTGTGGCTGTGGTTGGTAACATTGCTTTTATTGGTCTTTTGTCACCCCATATTGCCAAAGGCATGGTGGGGATTAGAAATCAACGATTTTTACCAGTTGCTGGTTTAATCGGTGGTATATTAATGTTGGTCAGTGATCTAATTGCTAGAAATTTAATTGAACCCAATGGCATACCAACCGGTATTTTAGTGGCCATGATTGGTGCACCTTATTTTATATATTTAATTTTAAAGAAATAACACTCACTTTTATTTTAGTGAGTGTTTTTTTAACTTTGAAATATTATTATTTTTGTTATATACTAATACCAATGAAAACGATTTTTAAAGCCACAAGAAAGAGGTTAACCATGTCTTGGATTAAAGAAGTTAAAAAGGAAGATAATCTTGAATTAAAAAAAATTTATGAGGCAGCGGAAAATAGAACAGGTGAAGAAACAGCCAATGTTTTAAAAGTCCATAGTTTAAAGCCCAAAACTCTACAAGCACACATGATGCTTTATGAAACCCTCATGTTTGGTCAAAGTGAATTAAGTCGCCAACAAAGGGAAATGATCGGTGTTGTGGTATCACGCGCCAATAGTTGTCCCTATTGTGTCTCTCATCATGGTGAAGCCATGGCACTCATATCAAATGATTCAGCCTTGATGCAAAAACTAGCGGATGATTATCAAAAGGCGGATTTAAAGCCACAAGATTTGACCATTTGTAAGTACAGTGAAAAACTAACAAAAACACCTTATAAAATGATTGAAAAAGATATAGAAGATTTACGTCAAGTTGGACTGAGCGATGAGGCTATTTTTGATGTCAATCAAATTGTTGCATACTTCAATTATGTCAATAGAATTGTTCATGGCTTGGGTGTCGATTTAGAGAAAAAGGATGATTAGACAAATGAAAAATCACTTACTTGTTTTATGGAAAACGGATTCAATGATTGATGTTGAAGAATTACTCATCCCCTATGTTTTTGCTTCTAAGAAAAATGAGTGGTGGGATCAGGTTAGTGTCATTATTTGGGGTGGTTCACAAAGATTGGTTAGCGAAAATAAAGCCATACAAGACAAAGTTATCCAAATGTTAGATTTAGGTATTCAAGTCCATGCATGTAAGAAATGTGCAGATGACTTATGTGTGGCTGACCACTTAAGTCAGGTCGGAATAGATGTTTTATACACTGGTGAAATGTTAACAGAGTATTTAAAAAGTGATGCCAAAGTTTTAACCATTTAATTTTAAAACCATTAAAAAAAGGAGAATTTAATCTCCTTTTTTCTAAGCATTTAAAGTTTTTTTGATTAAAAAGCACCCATTTGTGCCACGATAGAACCCCAGAATAAAATAAAAAATAGGATTCCAACTGCAGCTAAAATTAAATGCAAAACCAATAGATTTTTTAGCGATTGGTTTGTATCTGGACTGACCAATAAAATAATCCAAAATATAATATTAACCAATGGAATGGCTGATATTAAGAAAAAAACAAACCATGCACCAACCGATATATCCCTTTCTTGAAACATAAAACCCCTCCCTTAACGTATTTTTATCTTATGATAGCACATTTCATTTTATTCGTATACAAGCTAGGCAATATTGATAAAAAAATTTTGTTTGTTGAAAATAATCAGGCCAGTCAATTATTTTTTTTTAGTCTTTGACTTGTCCTTGTTTTTAGTCTTTGACTGTTGTAAAATACATGTGAATATATTAATAAAAAGGTGGTATCTATGAAAATTATTGGAATTGCTGGTGGAACAGCATCAGGTAAAACAACGATTGCAAATAAGTTATGTGATTTGTCTACCAAACATGGAAAGGTCAACATCATTAGATTGGATGATTATTATTTAGACCATCCTGACTTAGACCTGGAAGAAAAAAAGAAAATTAATTATGATCATCCCAAGGCATTTGATGTAGAACTATTAAAAAAACATATTGAAGCTTTGAAAAACAATCAATCGATTGATGTACCCCAATATGATTTTGTTCATCATGGAAGAAAAGAATCAGTCACACCAATGGAGCCTTCTAAAGTCTTAATTATTGAAGGTATCTTGGTCCTTGCCATCGAAGAAATCTCTAATTTATTAGACATTAAATTGTTTGTGGATACACCAGATGATATTCGTTTTATTAGACGTTTAACCCGTGATGTCAATAAAAGGAAAAGAACCTTGGACAATGTCATTGACCAATACTTATCAACGGTTAGACCCATGCACAATATATTTGTTGAACCATCGAAGGTTAAGGCAGATTTGATTATACCAGAAGGTGGACAGAATTCTATTGCCATTGATATGGTCTTTAAGACCATCATTGACTTATTAAATAAATAATATTGATTATATCAAAAGACCATGGACAAATTTAAACAAGTTTGGTCAATATTTAAGCTTTGAAATCAACTATACTATGTCTAGAGGTGAAAATGCGTGATTAAAACAATCAAAGAAGCCATTCAATATATTGAAGATCATCTGCTAGATGATATAGGACCAAGTGATATAGGAAAACATGTCTATGTATCGTCATTTCATTTACAAAGACTTTTTAAAGCAATCACGACTATAAGCCTTAGTGAATACATCCGTAACCGACGTTTAAGCCAGGCTGGTGAGGATGTCTTATCCACTGAGGATACATTGCTTGATATTGCTTTAAAGTATCAATATGAGTCCCAGGAAGGCTTTCAAAAGGCTTTTTATCGTTTTCATGGTGTTAATCCATTAAAAGCCAGACAAGAAAGAGCCGTTTTAAAAACATTTCATCCTCTTAAAATTCAAATCAAATTTCAAGGAGGACCTAGTATGGACTACAAAATCATTCAAAAAGAACCATTTCAATTATTATGTGTTAGAAAAAAGTTTCCTCAATCAATCATAGATGAAGAGGACAATACGGACATTCCTGATTACTGGACTGAAAAACTTAATGATGGAACCGTTAAGGAACTATTAAAACATTCAAGTACAAAAGAATTATATGGACCTTGTGGGTCAGTCAACCAATCCAGTGATTATTTTTATTATGGAATCGGGGTTGAATATGGGGGTCAGGCCATCAAAGATTTTGAACTTTGGAAAATTACCCATCCACTTTATGCAGTTTTTATTTGTCAGACGAAAGATGATATGGGCAAAACTTGGGAAGGTATTACCCAAGATTTTATTCCGAATTCAAAATACCAGATGGCAGATGAACCAGATTTTGAACTTTACCCCAATCATGATGATTATTTTTGTGAAATATGGGTACCCATTAAAAGATAAGCATACCAATAAAACAACGATTAGGATTTAATGGCCTAATCGTTATTTTTTTTCTTATTGAATATGATAAGATTTTAAGATAAAATAGTGGTTGGGTTTAATAGAAAAGAGGTCAATGATGAAAGAAATCGAAAAGAATAAGATTGCTTGGTCCTTACTGGCTAAGGAACATTATAATCATTTTAAAAAATTATTAACAGAGAGAAAAAGTTTAATCAATGAAAATATATTAGATGAACTCGGAAATATTGAAGGTAAAACCATGATTCACCTCCAATGTAACACAGGGGCTGATACCTTATCTCTAGCAAGACAAGGTGTAAAAAAGATTGTCGGTGTCGACTTATCTGAGGAAAATGTCTTCTATGCAAATCAATTAAGGGATGATTTTAAATTAGATCATGCATCATTCATTGCCAGTGATGTCTTAGTATTAAATCAAATCCATCAAGACAAATATGATATTGTATTTACTTCTGAAGGTGTTTTAGGCTGGTTGCCAGACTTGAACAAATGGGCCAAGGTTGTAAAGAATTTATTAAAAGAAGATGGGTATTTTTATATTTATGATTCACATCCGTTTTTCCATATCTTTGATGAGGAAATGCTTGCCAAAGGCCAGTTGCATGCAAGATATGATTATCTCAATGCACCAGTGGATAAGGGTTATGATATTGGTGGTTATGCAAGTAAGTCAAAACATTCTGAAAATTATTGGTGGAACCATTCATTATCAGATGTGATTAACGCCTTGATTAACCAAGGTTTACAGATTGAATTTTTGCATGAGTTTGATACTTTGTTTTGGAATAATGGCAATATGGAAAGGTTAGACAATGGCTTATTTAGGTATGGTGATTTAAAGAATAAACTCCCCATGTCTTATTCCCTAAGAGCAAGACATAGAAAATAATAATAAATTCTTATGAATGGTAATAATAGTTGATATATACGCTTATATATGTTATATTTTATATGACAATTAAATATCTTCAGGGCAGGGTGTAATTCCCGACCGGCGGTAAAGTCCGCGAGCGCAAGCTGAGTAGGTGAAACTCCTACACCGACAGTAGAGTCTGGATGGAAGAAGAATTATTTTTACACATTTCGTGTGATTATTTTAATGCCTGAAGTTTTTTAATTTCAGGTATTTTTTTTTAAAAAGGATGATTAAAATGCATGAAAAATATATGAGAAAAGCTTTATCATTGGCAAAAAAAGGTTTGGGTGCAGTTGATCCGAATCCTTTAGTTGGGGCAGTTATTGTTAAAGATAATCAGATTATTGGCCAAGGTTACCATGAAGCGTTTGGTCAGGCCCATGCGGAAGTCAATGCTTTTAAAGATGCAAGTGAAGATGTTACTGGCGCAACAATGTATGTGACTTTAGAACCTTGCTCACATTATGGCAAGACGCCACCCTGTGCTAAAAAAATCATTGAAAAAAAGATTTCTAAAGTGGTTATTGCCAGTGTTGACCCCAATCCTTTGGTGGCAGGCAAAGGCATTAAGATGCTTAGAGATGCTGGTATTGAAGTGATTACTGGTGTATTAGACCAGGAAAACAGAAAACTAAACCGGGTATTTTTTAAATACATCAACAAGAGAAAGCCTTATGTGGTATTAAAAACTGCCATGTCTTTAGATGGTAAAATCGCGACTTATAAAAATGAATCCAAATGGATTACCAATGAGCAATCAAGACAAGTCGTTCATCAAATGCGAAAAGAATACATGGGCATTATGGTTGGTGTGGATACCATTATCCATGACAATCCTCGATTAACCTGTCGAATTGGTGAAGATTGTTTCCGCCAACCGGTTCGAATCATTTTAGATTCTAAGTTAAGGATTCATTTAGATGCTTTTGTATTAAAGGATGCCCAAGCTGTTAAGACATTGATTTTTACAACCGACCAAGCTTCTAAAGAAAAAATCAATCAAATTAAAGAAACTGGTGCCTTTGTTTATCAAACAAAAGCAATCGACAACCGGGTAAACTTAAATGAAACCATTGATAAATTGGGTGAACTTGGTGTCAGTAGTATTTTACTCGAAGGGGGATCCACCCTAAACTTTTCATGTTTAAAAATGGGCATCGTTGATGAAGTTCATGCCTTTATTGCCCCAATCATCATTGGGGGTAAGGAAGCACCAACACCTGTTGGTGGCCAAGGTTTTCCAAGTTTAAAAGACACGCCTCAATTAAAACTCATTGAATCAAATCATATTGATGGTGATGTTCATTTAATTTATCAAGTCTTAAAGGAGGATTCAAATGTTCACAGGAATCATTGAAGAAATAGGGACCGTTAAAAGAATCAACAAGAATCCTAAGAGTGTCTCTTTAACCATACAAGCCTCTTTGGTTTTAGAAGATACAAAAATAGGGGATAGCATCGCAACAAATGGTATTTGTTTAACGGTGACAGACTTAATGAAAGATGGATTTTCAGTGGATGTCATGTTAGAAACCTTAAATAGAAGTCAAATGAAGACCATTAAAGAAGGGGATAAGTTAAACTTAGAAAGAGCCTTAACTTTAAATACACGCCTTGGTGGTCATATGGTCAGTGGCCATGTGGATGGTGTGGGCACCATCACCAAGATTAAAAGAGAAGATATAGCCCATATATATACCATATCGGCTGAGGAAAAAGTATTAAGGTATATTATTGAAAAAGGCAGTGTTGCCTTAGATGGGATTAGTTTAACCGTGATTAAGGTGAGTGAAAGTGATTTTTCTGTTTCGATTATCCCCCATACAAAAGATCAAACCACCTTATTTTCGAAAAAGATTTCAGATAAAATCAATATCGAAGTGGATATGATTGGTAAATATGTGGAAAAATTAATCAAGACAAATCCGGATGAAAAAAAATCATCCATCAGTGAATCAATGTTAAGACAATACGGATTTTAAGGAGAAGATTATGTTTAATACAATAGAAGAAGCATTAGAAGATTTAAAACAAGGAAAAATGATCATCGTGGTCGATGATGAAGACAGAGAAAATGAAGGCGATTTATTAATTCCTGGTGCCTTTGTTGATGATAAAGTGATTAACTTTATGGCAACATATGGTAGGGGTTTGATTTGTTTGCCAGTTGATGAAGAAACCGCAAGGAAATTAGATTTTAATTTAATGGTCAAAAACAATACAGACAATTATCATACAGCTTTTACTGAATCCATTGATGCGGCTGAAACAACAACAGGTATATCTGCCTATGAACGTTCTTTAACCGTTCAAAAAGTTTTAGAAGACAATGCATCATCAAGAGATTTTAAAAAACCTGGTCATATATTCCCATTGATTGCTAAAAAAGGTGGGGTATTGAAACGGGCTGGCCATACAGAAGCAGCTGTGGATTTTGCTAAATTGATTGGTGAAAAACCAGTGGGTGTAATCTGTGAAATAATGAATGAAGATGGGACCATGGCAAGATTAGATGATTTAGTCCCTTATGCAAAGAAACATGATTTGAAACTTGTGACCATTGCTGATTTAATTGAATACAGAAGAGAAAGAGAAAACATTATAGAACGCGCAGCTGAATCTAAATTACCAACATCTCATGGGGAATTTAGGATGATCGGTTATGAAAATAAGTTGAACAATGAACACCATGTTGCCCTTGTTAAGGGAGATATTTCAAAAGATGATGAAGTCTTAGTCAGAGTCCATTCAGAATGTTTAACAGGCGATGCCTTTAGTTCTAACCGATGTGATTGTGGTGATCAATTAGATGCAGCCTTAGACAAAATCAATGAAGAAGGCAAAGGCATCTTATTATACATGCGTCAAGAAGGAAGAGGGATTGGTTTAATCAATAAAATCAAAGCCTATGCCTTACAAGACCAAGGCATGGATACAGTTGAAGCCAATGTACATTTAGGTTTTCCTGAAGACATGAGAGACTATGGTATTGGCGCACAAATTCTTTATGACTTAAATGTCAGAAAGATTAGGTTAATGACCAATAACCCTAAAAAGATCCATGGTTTAACTGGTTATGGTTTAAGCATTGTAGAAAGAGTACCAATCCAAATGAACCATAATGAAAAGAATGAATATTATTTAAAAACTAAAAAAGCAAAGATGGGCCATATGCTCAATTTTAAGGAGGAAAAGAAATGAAAACATTTGAAGGAAAATTACAAGCACAAGGATTAAAGTTTAATATTGTGGTAGGAAGATTTAATGAATTTATTGGCGGTAAACTATTAGAAGGTGCTAAAGATGCTTTATTAAGACATGGCGCAAATGAAGATGATATTGATATCACTTGGGTACCAGGTGCCTTTGAAATCCCTTTGGTTGCTAAAAAAATAGCCAATTCAAAAAACTATGACAGTGTGATTTGTTTAGGGGCTGTGATTCGTGGGGCAACACCTCATTTTGACTATGTATCAAGTGAAGTCACCAAAGGCATTGCCCATGTATCATTAGATTCTGAAATTCCGGTTATTTTTGGTGTTTTAACCACAGATTCAATCGAACAAGCCATTGAACGTGCTGGAACCAAAGCAGGTAATAAAGGCTTTGATGCGGCAATGACTGCCATTGAAATGTCAAACTTATTAAAACAACTATAAAATGAATCTGAAAAATACAAAAACAATTTTTTTAGACTATGATGGAACCTTGCATAACAGTATGGATATCTATAAACCAGCCTTTTTAAATGCATTTGAATGGTTGGTCAAGGAAAATCATATGGAAGATAAAAATTGGACTGATGAAGAAATCTCACAATTCTTGGGTCAATCACCCAAAGAAATGTGGGATGGCTTTGGTCATGGACTAAGCCAATCCATTAAGTCTGGGGGCAGTCAACGGATTGGTCAAACCATGCAAAAACTATTAGAACAAAAAAAAGCCAGTCTTTTTGACGGGGCCATAGACACACTTCAATATTTAAAAAATAAAGGTTATACCCTTGTTTTTATCAGCAATTGTACCAATCAATATATGAATAAACATAAGGAAACATTTAATCTTGACCATTACTTTGATGCCTTCTTTAATGCTGAAATGTTTGATTATTTACCCAAAGAAGACATCTTAAGTCAAGTCAAAGATCAGTTTAAAGAACCCATGGTTATCATTGGCGACAGGTTACATGACATCAAGGCTGGAAAAGATAATGATATTTATACCATCGGCTGTGCTTACGGTTTTGGAACAAAAGAAGAAATGGAACAAGCTGATTTAGTGATAGATGACATTAAAGAATTGAAGACTATATTTTAATATTATTTTATGATATCATTAATTTTAGAGGTAAAATATATGTTGAATGATAGATACTTAAATAAAATCAAAAAGAAAGTTCCCACCTTGCAAGTTTATGTTGAAAGTAATGGCTCCAATAAGGTTTTTAAATATTCATCAACCCATTTAAACCAACGCTTCCATAGTGCGAGCGTTGGTAAAGTCTTTTGTGCAAGTTCGGTTATGAAGGCTATAGAAGAAGGACACCTTTCTTTACAAACCAAAGTCAATACTATACTTGATATGGCCTTATTAGACAAGTTATTTGTCTATAAGGGCCAAGATTACCAATCACAAGTGACAATTGAACATTTGCTTTCTCACACATCAGGTGTAAATGATTATTTTGAAGGAAAAACCAAAGGTTCTGAATCCTTTATGAAAAAACTCTTGTCTGATCCAACCCATCGATACGATGTATATGAGTTGATTGATTTTACAAGAAAGTTTCAATCTGCAGTAGGTAAACCCGGAGACAAGTTTTATTATTCAGATACAGGCTATAATTTACTGGGCTTGATATTAGAAAAAATTTATAAGAAAGCTTATCATTTAGTTTTAAGAGATTTAATCATCAATCCATTGGCTTTAAAAGATACGGCTTTATGTTTTTATGATCCAGTCTTTGATCAAAACACATTGGCACCCATTGTTTTTGCTGGTCAAAGGATGGAAAAAACCAATGCCTTGTCTTGTGATTTTGCCGGTGGTGGTTTACAGACCACCGCACAAGATTTGGCCCGATTTTTAAAAGCATTATTTAAAGGTGAAATCATTGATAAAAAGTATTTAGATTTAATGATGGTACCAAGACATCGTTTTCACCATATTATGGGATATGGATTGGGTTTAATAGAAATAAGTTTTGAAAGGATCATTCCTTGGATGAGGCATTATCCTAAAATGTATGGAGGACTTGGTTCTTTAAGTGTCCATGCATTTATTAATCCAGTTAATCTTGATGTCATCATTATCAATTTGGGTACACCATCTAAAATGAGATTAAGTTTTAAAATTCTAGTTGAAGCAGCAAAATGGTTAAAAAATAAATCATAAAGTAATTTATCAGAACTGATTAGTCATAAAAAATCAGTTCTTTTTTTATAGTCAACAGTGTAAAAAATGAATTTTTAATTGACGTATTAAAAACAATTTTGACTATAAAAAATGCTAAATATAATAATTTTACAAAAGCGTTTACATTGGTTTTTATCTTGGCTTTAATTGATAAAAGGGCGAAACTATGAGATAATATCTTATAAAGTAGTCATTGTTTTAAAGAAAAGAGGTTTCAATTATGTCAATTATTAAACCGTTTTATATGAATGACAACAGTGTTTTAATCAACTTAAGTGTAAACCTATGTAAGACAAATATTGAGGTTTTAGAAAGCAAAGGTTTTAAAAAAGTTATTGAAAAATTCATTAAAACCATATCTAAAGAATCTGATCGGTCTTTATATAGGTTGGTATCTCTCATACCATCATCTGATGAACTCATTGAAATGTATAAGTTATTATTGGTATTATCTTTTGATGAGATTGTCCAAACAAAAAAAGAATTTAATAAGTATGTCAATTACCGTAAAGACCTAATGTTTTTTACCGAACAACTTTATGCTTATTGGCGAGCTTTTGAACGCTATGGGATTATCCAAAGACAATTTGCGGATATGACATCTGATAACTCTGTCTTAATCGACACAACAACAGACTTTTGGAAAAATATTTTATGGTTGTACAGGAATTTATTAAATAAATTAAGGATAAAACCCATCAATATCTACAGGCAAACACCTGGGGGTTTTAATGCCGGATTAATTGTTTCACCATCCCATAATAACTTACCAAAGGCATATCAAAACCTATATGATATTGATGTAATCAATGGTGTGGCCATTAGAACACCATTTATTGGTCACTCTAAATCTAATTCAAGAAGTGGTGTTTTTAAAGAGATTGACCATAATCAAATTAAAGACTTGGACTTAACAAAAAGACATTGGTTATGTTTCCCGATTAAAGTTGGGGACTTATTGGCCTATGTATACTTCCATAGATCTTTATTGCACCACGGGATTTCTTTAAGTAATTTATTTGAACCTGCTTTTGAAGAATATTTTAACCAAGACAAACCGAATTTAATCTATGTTTATGGGTCTTCAGAAACAAAAGATGATAAGACCTTATATGTAGATAAAGAAAATGATATCTATTTAGGCTATGTGTCAAGAATTAATGAAAATGATTACTTTGGTTATATGAAAAAAATGATTTTAACCTTGCATAATTTTTATAAAATCAAACATGATCAATTACCGATACACGGGGCCATGATTAATATTATTTTAAATAACGATAAAGAAAAAAATGTTGTGATTATTGGTGATAGTGGTGCTGGTAAGTCTGAAACCATTGAAGCCTTACGTTTTATATCGGATAAAAAGATCAAGGAAATGAATGTTGTTTTTGATGATATGGGTGTCTTTTATGATAAAGATGACCAGATATATGCTAAAGGAACGGAAATCGGTGCTTTTATTAGGCTTGATGACTTAGACACTGGTTATGCATATAAAGAGCTTGACAGGGCAATTTTCTTAAACCCTGAAAGAAATAATGCCAGGGTCATTTTACCGATTGCTAGTTATGAGTTTATATCAAAAGATTCAAAAATTGATTATGTCTTCTATGCCAATAACTATGAAGATGCGGATGTCTCTCATCGTTTCTTTGATGATGTGGATGATGCTTTAGAGGTTTTCAGGCAAGGAAAAAGAAAAGCTAAAGGGACCACTGCTGAAACAGGCATTGTAACAAGTTATTTTGCCAATCCATTTGGACCTGTCCAGTTAAAGGAAGAAGTGGATGTCATTTTAAAAAGAATATTTTCTAAATTATTTGATGACAAGGTTATTATTGGTGAACTTTATACAAAACTCGCGGTGAGTGGCCAAGAAACCAAAGGTGTTAACGGGGCAGCTAGAGCATTACTAAAATTAATAGATCAATAAAATAAAAAAACATGATAAGATGTGTACTTCATTTTTATCGTGTTTTTATTAAGGATTATAAGGATTTTTAAAGATATCATTGAGAGTACAATAAAAACATATTGAATACTTTATTTACAATTTAAAAAGATTGAATATAAGCAATTGTCTAAAGAAGTGTTTGAAAATATCTAGCATAATGATAAAATATAGATAATTGAATAGAAAAATTGCTATAGAAAATAAAAAAGGGAGCGATTAACTCCCTACATTTCTATTGTCGACTAATTTTTCTGTTTCGTTTAATAAATCTTTTAATACTTCTTTTGTTTTTGAATAAGGAAATTGATTGAATACACTATTTGCATCTTCTCCAGAGGTTTCAGCTGAGTACCAACTAAGAAGTTTATTAATTACATAATATAACATTTCATAGTTTTCACTCATATAAAAAGTCTTTAGATGTTTTAAGTATCCTCTTACATAAGGATCATAGGTTAAGTTCTTAATAGTGGTTTCAACACCCTCTAATTCAATTAAAAAATAAGAATATGGCATTTTTATCTTCCTTTCTAAATTCTATTATGTGCTAATTCTGGGATTTCTTCATCGTCAAAATCGACTGCAATCACTTGATTAGGTTCATTTGACCCGCTTGATAAATTCATAGGTTTTGCAAAACTTAAGCCGATTAATACGATTAACAATAACATTGTAGTTGCGAAATATTTTTTCATTTTATATGTCTCCTTTCAAATTTTTAATTTATTGATAATTTAAGTATATAAGAAGAATATAAAAAAAAACAGCGCACATCTGACGTACTTTTCACAGGAGGTATTATGGATACAGAAAAATTGGCCAATTATATAGAAACTTTAAGGTATAAAAGAAAATTAAAGCAAGAAGAATTTATTGATAAAGTCACTTCTATGAGGCAATACCAAAGATATCGGTCTGGTGAATCACAGATGCCTATCTCTATCATTTATAAATTTGCAAATAAATTGAATATGAATCCGAGAAGGCTACTTCTTGAATATGATGAAGAAATCATTAAGGAAACTGAAGAAGTTATATCTTTTTTTAATTTAGTGGTAAGCAAAAAAATAGTAGAAGCCAATCAAAAGATGGCTAAATTTCTCAATCAAAGATTTATCGATGATGAAAACCTAAGCTTTTTTGATATATCAAAAGCCCTACTGGGATTTTATGCAGGAAGCCACAGCCGTTTTACCATGATTCAACAAATAAAAAAAACCATTAAATATGATTTAATTTTCAAAGAGACCATGTTGACCAATTGGGAACTATATGGTCTCGGGATTCTTCTGGAGTATTCCCAAGAGGATCCAAAAAAAATACTTGACAAATTAATATCTCAGCAAAAAGGTGATATGTTATATGCTTTAGGACGCAATTTATATGCTAATTTACAAATATATTATTGGATTGTAAAAAATCTAGGTAAGTTAGAAAGATATGAAGAAGTTATTGATAATAGTACGAAGGCTATAGACTTGTGCCAAAGAAATTATTCTTATTATTCTATACACCGTTTCTACTATTTTAGAGCTTTGGCAAAATATAGGTTGGATCAAGAGACCTATAAAGAAGATTTAAATAAAATCTATTATTTATCTAAAACCTTTCCTTATATTGATATTGACTTCTATAGTAGAATGTTTAAAAAAGATTTTAATATTGATTTTAATGAATATCAGCCTTAAAAAAGATAAATATCATCATTTCAAATCCAAAATAACCACTATTGAGCAAATTTTTACTTGTTTAATAGGGATTATTTTGGATTTTTTTAAAAAGTACGACAGATGTGCCATGTTTTTTTATTATTAAAAATGTTATCTTATAATTACTTATTACATTATTTTTTATCCAAGAAGATAATTACAAGGATTCGACCAACATAAAAAGGTGGATTAAATGATATATGTAGCAAACATCACTAAATATTATGATAATGTGAGGGCATTAACAGATATCAACCTTGAGTTTCATTCTCAAGGCTTTTACGCTGTCATGGGACCAAGTAAAAGCGGTAAAACAACTTTGCTTAATATTATTGGCTCTCTTGAAGCACCAACGACTGGTAAAATGATGATTAATTTAGAAAATCATGACTTTAGGTCTTCAAAAAAAGTTGATGCTTATCGTAGACATTTTGTATCTTATATTTTTGAAGACAATAACCTTATTGAAACATTATCTGTTTTTGATAATTTATACATATGCATTAATACAGTAGAAGCAGATAAGAATAGAATTAATATGCGGATTGAAAAAGAATTGATTGAATTAAGTTTGTTGGATGTAAAGTATAAAAAAGTGGCTGATTTGTCTTTGGATGAAAAACAAAGGGTTGCGGTTGCGAGAGCTGCTTTATCTCATGCAAAAGTTATTATTGCTGATGAACCAACAAACTATTTAAATTCAACCAATGAAAAAATCATTTTAAATAAGTTAAAAAGAATGTCGAAAAATACTTTGGTGATAGTAGCAACTAAAAAAGAGTTATTGGCTCATTTATATGCAGACCATATTATAAAACTTAAAGATTCATTTGTTGTTGGTGAAGTAAAAAAACATAAAATGAATGAATCTATTAAACTGATACCACCGATTAACCATCATATCAATTACCGTTATTCTAATTATATTAAAATAGCTTTAAATGAATTGATTGATAAGAAAGAAAAATACATGATGATTGTTGTGGGGTTAATTTTTGGTATGTTTGGTATCTTTTTAGGACTTGTATCAACAAGTTTTGCTGCAATTGATACAAATCAATTACCAGATACAAACTTGGTAGAAAAAGCTTTTCAAACAACCAATAATGTTTCAAACCTAGCATTAGGCACATCTATTATTTTAATACTGACTGTGATGGTTCTAATTTATTCTATTTTTATAGATGTATCTACTGAAAATAAAGATAAAATAAAAGTATTAAGATCTTTAGGTTATTCTAAACATGCCATCTATAGAATATATAATATTCAACATTTTATCTTGGGTATTGTTTCAGCTATGATTTTGACATTTCTAATCATTGTATTTCTTATGTTAAATTACTTGTTCTTACGGGTATCGGAGGCTAATCTTTTGTTTGATTGGTCACATATATTATTGGCTTATGTATTAATTTTAAACATCCCCTTATTATTTAGCCTCCTACCTGTTTTTAAAATATC
>JBKHBS010000003.1:0-83870 GCA_046542225.1 Candidatus Izemoplasmatales bacterium
TAATGAAATTTCCTCTTTCTTTTATTTTGAATAAAATTTTGCGGTTTCAACAAAACCTTGCTTTTCTTCTTTTGTAAATATTTTATCAACCAATAGGGCAGAAATAATAAATACAATCAGCAGTGTGACATTGATAATTAATGAAAATTGCAAACCTAATGTTGTGATTTGATAAAAGACAATGGGTAGTTTTAAAGAAGACCATACCATCAAAAAGAAAATTACATTTGAATATTTAGCACCTTTCTTTAACATCAACATGGCTAAAGGAAAGGCAATCAAGGTTGGTCCCGCACTAAAGGCACCAAGTACAAAGGCTAAGACCATTCCTTTACCCTTTGAACCTTCCCCCATTAATGTGATGATTGTCTCCCTTGGAATCCAAACATCAAACAAACCAATTAGAACGAAAATCGGCGGAACAATCATTAACATACTTAAAATTTGTTTTCCAGAATTTTCTAAAGCAGTATAGGTTAACCTTACATCCACAATCGTTAAGATAATTAATAAAATAACTGATAAGACTAGAAATTTATTCTTTTTAATAAAAGTCATCATGCATACACCACCAATACAACAAAAACAACAACGATGGCCCCTATGAAAGAAATTAGGTTCCGATAAATCGCTGCTTTTTTATTAAAGAATTTACTTTCCATGGCAAAATAGACAAGCCCAACACTCATTAAAGTGACTAAAAAACCAGCAACTTGTGGATAGGCAGCACCACTTTCAAGCAACTCTTGTCCTAATGGATAGGCAACAAATGGTGACATAAAGGTAATACTTCCAACACTCATTCCAATCACATAACCTAAAAACCCACTATCTTCACCAAGAATACTTGATATAAATGCAGGGGTAATAAGAGCCAACAATATTCCAACAAATAAAAATAAAGGGATTAAGACTGGCATGAGCTTCATAAAACTTTTAAAAGCTTTCATCAATCCTTTCTTTGTTTTACCCTTATCTTTTAAAAACGATATAAACAACAACAAAACTGCTAATCCATAAATGATATATACTTCAATCGACATAAATTCATCCTCCAATGAATATTCTATCGATTAGGATAAATAAAGTCAAAGCATATGCCCATAGAAAAACGCTAAGTTTCCTAGTTTACTTAGCGTTTTTTTAATAGGCTAATCCTTACCAATTTAATGGTTTATCAGCGATGTGTTGATCATAAAGTTTTTCAAAATTTTTATTCAAAGATTGATCATAATCAAAGTTTAAAGCTTGTAAATGACTTTTTAATTGATTTTCTGTTCTTATGCCAGGAATAAGAGTTGAAATTGCATCATTTGACCATAAAAAGTTCATGGCATACTTGACAATATCTTCTTCACCAACAAAATTTTTAATTTCATTGACTAAAAAATGTCTTCTTTCTTTGTCTTCCCTGGTCCATCTTGAGCGAATATCAGTAAACTCACTATCAACATCATACTTGCCAGTTAACCAACCTGAATCTAAAGGTACTTTTATGACCAAACCAATGTCTTTCGCTTTGACTTCCTTGAGTAATTCTCTTGTCGATTGGAAAAAGATGTTATAAAGCAACTCTATCACATCAACTTTTTGGTTTTTTAAAACTGTCTTCAACTCTTCATAGGTATCAATACTGACACCATACCCGCGTATTAAACCTTTTTTCTTTAAGGACTCAAGTATTTTAAAATGATCAGTTTCGCCTTTTAAAATAGACATATGAGGATTATGCAATATTACTGAGTCAAGATAATCAGTCTTTAATCTTTTTAAACTAGACTTGATTGATTCTTCAATCTTATTTTCAGAGAAATCTATCTTACCATTTGCGTGGTGTCCAAATTTGCTATTGATAATAATTTTATCTCTGACATTTTCTAAAGCTATGCCAATAATGGTTTCACTTTTCCCTAGCGAATAATTAGGTGCTGTATCAAAGAAGGTAATACCAGCTTCATAAGCTTGTTTTACAAGGTTAATGCCTTCTTCTTCGCCCATGGTTTTACCATTGGATTGGTTACCAAGTGTCCATCCTCCAAAGCCTAAAACGCTCATTTTCTTATTCAAAAATTCTTTATATTTCATTTTAACCCGTCCTTTTATCGTCCTATAAAAACATCTATTCACTCAATAAATCATATTGTATGTGGTTTTGACTGAGTATGTTAGGAATAGCTCTTTCAAATTTATTTTTTACGCCCCAATCAAACTTGAAAATCCAGCCTTGGCCTCCACCAGCACCAACAGCTTCAATGATTGATGTATACTCGTCAAACTCAGTAATCACTATTGATAAAGACGCTCTATTAGAAGTTCTATAAAAAAACTTTTCAACCACTATAAAATAGGTATTATCATTGACTTTACTGTCATTAATAATATTGTATTGGTCATAGTGTTCACAGATTAATCTTTTTAATGTATGGGCATCCTTTTGGACTTTTAATTTCATTTGTTATCACCTATAAATTGTTCTATATCCATTTTTAATACCTGTTCTCCATCATTTATACCTGTATCAAGAAAACCATAGTTGATATAAAAATGATAAGGCTGGTCACCTTCCATGTTGCAAGATGTGTAAAGGGTTTTTATCTTATCTTCCTTGCATTTATTGATTAATAAATCAAGAACATGTTTTCCATAACCTTTTTGTTGGTGGTCTTTTGAGACCATAAATCGCCATAAATAATAAGCTGGCCAATCTTCTTTGGGGATGTCATCATCCCATAAAGCCACCATGATAAAACCGATAGGTTGATCATCTAAATAGATTGCTCTTGGCCAAGCCCTATCAATATTGACATAAGCTTGGGCTAGGGACACCATATTGGGTGCTACACATGTTTTTTGATAATCAGTTAAAGTTTCAGATAACTTAACAACTTTGTCAAAGTTTTCGTCTGTTACAGGTCTTAAAGTAATGTTCATTTGTCTCTCCTAACATGTTATATATTAATCATATATTACCATAATGACAGAACATTTTGAATAGTAGAAAAGAAAAACAGACTCTTTTATGAGTCTGCATATTTTTATTGGATAACTTTATTTTTCATATTTGCAATCAGTTGCATAATACCTGATTCTATTTTTGCTAAATCTTCCTCTTTTGCTTGTCCATTAAATTCAACAGATTCAATAAAATTCCATTTCATTTTATAGTTTTCAGTAATTTGTGCCAAGTCTTTTTCTGCACCACCTGACCAACCGAAAGATCCAAATCTAAAAACCTCTTTATTGTTAATCCTTTTCCTACCGAGCTCATCCAAAGCGTGGGCAACCGGTGGATACATCTTGTATTCATAAGTTGGCGTTGCTAAAATGATACCAGCCGATTGAAAAACATTTGTGACCATTTCACTTTCAGTGTCATTTGGCATTTGTATTGAATGAACTTTAATGCCTTCTTTTTCTAATATTTGTTTTGCAAAGTCAACCGCTTTTTGAGTCATACCATACATTGAACCCCAAACAATGGTCACTTCATTTTCGCCAAAGCCTTTGGCAAATTGGCAATATTTTTGATAATCATCAATTATTTTTTGAGGATTAGACCTATAAATTGGTCCATGTCCAGGCGCAATAACCTTAACATCTAAAGCCTTTGTTTTATCGATTGCTTTTTCAACCATCATAGAAAAAGTCGTTAAAACATTTGAAAAATAGCGAACGGCTTCTTTTTCATAAAGTTTTATTTCTTCTTCTGTCATCTCGTCATCAAAATTATGATCTTTTAAAGAACCGAAAGCACCAAACATATCGCAAGTAAATAAAGTCTTTGAAGAACTTTCATAAGTCATCATTGTTTCTGGCCAATGCACATTAGGAATCGGATGAAAACTTAAAGTTTTTCCGCCGCCTAAATCAATTGAGTCGCCTTCTTTAACAACTTCAACTTTAACACTATTGCCATAAAAAGGTTCAATCATTTGTGCACCCTTTAAAGTTGTCACCAATGTAAAATCCTTATTGATTTTTTTAAAACTCTCTAGCCAACCAGCGTGGTCTGGTTCCATATGATTTACAATCACATAATCAATATTTTCGGGATTGATGTCTATTTGTCCTAAATGTTTATACAATGTTTCAGGTAAGCCATCCCAGCCAATAATTCCATCAATAATGGCGGTCTTTTCTCCTTTAACAATAAATGAATTCAGTGATACCCCATGAGGTAATTCCCACATACCCTCAAACAACATGTCATCGATGCTCATCGATAACATATGTATGTCTTTATTTAATGCCTTTATATTCATTCGTTTCCTCCTGTTATTGTTTATCTCAAATAACATTATAGCGAATATAAAATTTTTATTCAAGTTTAAAGAATGAAACAATTTAGATAATAATAAGGACCCCGAGTTAAATCGGAGCCCTCTTTTATAATTTATATTTCAATCTTATAAGAGTAAATCGCCTTCTACAATCCATCCTTTTTTTCTAAAGATTATATCAATAATTAATACCAATATGAGGGGCAATAATATATGTAAGATAATAATCACCAAAAAGGCATTTAAATTATAGCCCATGGCTTCTAATGTTTGAAGTTGACCGACAAAACCAGATGTTCCCATACCAGCACCTGAGTATGTAACTTCTGCCTTAAATAGAAGGGTTGCCAAAGGTCCTAAAATTGCCGAAACGATAATGGTCGGTAACCAGATAATTGGTTTTCTCAATATGTTCTTAAACTGTAACATCGATGTTCCTATCGCTATAGATATCACGGTACCAATATTGTTGTCTTTTCTAGACATAATCGCAAAACCAATCATTTGTACACTACCACCAACGACTGCAGCACCGCCAGCTATACCTCCCATTGTAATGGCAATGGCAATAGCAGCACTTGATATTGGCATGGTTAATAACATACCCATAATCACTGCTATCACGACACCCATAATAAAGGGTTGTAACTCTGTTGAATATTGGATGAACTCACCAATATAATTCATTGCAGTTTGTACTGGAAGACCAATTAAACTCGTAATGATTAAAGCTGTTAAAACGCCCACTAAAGGCACTAATATAATATCAATCGGAGTTTTCTTTCTAATTAAGTAACTAAGAACAAAATAAACACCAATTGTCACTAAATAAGCAACCATAGGATCATTATAAAAACCAGTTGCAATTCCACCAGCAATGCCAGTTACAACCAATTTAAGACCTGCGAGTTTTAAAGAAAAAGCAATCCCAAATCCAATACCAATACCCATCATTTGTTTCAAAATCGTAGATAATGATAAAAGACTTGTTTCTACCCCACTAAGAAAAGGAATTAATCCAACCAATTGTGCCAGTTGACCTATAATAACACCAATAATTAAGGTCGCAAATAAACCAATGGCCATTCCATTAAAACTTGTTGTGAAAAAATTAAGTACTTGTTTTTTTGTCATTACAATACCTCATTAAGATAGATTTTTATTATACCCTTTCATTGTATCAAAAAATAATTGTTTTTTTAAACAATCTGTCTTATTTACAAAAAATAGAACAAAGTTTCAGACTGAGTCCAAAACTTTGTTTTAATAAATTATTAAAATTTGATAGTTTTCTTTAAAAAATATTGATTGCCATTAAAAATGTCAATAGGACATATACAATAATGACGACTTTAAGAACCATATCCTTACTTTTGTACTTAGAAAAGAATAATAAAAATATGATGATACCAAGTTCTACAAATACAACGATATCACTTAAAAATCTGATAAAACTTTCTAAAAAATTTAAAAAACTAACATCAGCAATCAACCCAGCCATACCGCCTAAAGCCATGGTTAAGGCATAAGAAGCTAAAATGGTATAAGATACAACGCTTGCTAGCTTATTTTTTGACATGAAAGCAAAAATTAAAATAATTATAATTGCTACACCTATAAACAATCGAACCAATGATTCAAACATAAATTTAATCTCCTTTCTTATTTTTTTGTGATAGATCGATTCACTTCCATTTTTATCATAGCATTAAAGTCTTAAATTCCAAAGCTATATCATTATAAAAACAATTTATTTTCAAATGATTAAAAATTATCTCAACTTTAGAAAGAGTAAATCTCAAGATTAGAAATAAATTCTTGTGAATTTTCAAGTAAAAACCCCTTTTTTATATTTCATTCAACCTAATCTGTCTTAGAAAACACAAATACATAAAAAAAATAATAATATTTTATTGACAATAGTGTATGTCATACAGTATAATGTCATTAGAGGTGATATTCATGGATAATCAAACGATTTTAGACAACATGATAAATGAGTTAAAAAGAGGCACTCAGATTATGATTGTTCTAGATGCATTAAAGGAAAAACAATATGGATATAGTTTGTTGCAGGAGTTAAATGATCGTCATGTGCATATTGAAGCAGGCACCTTATATCCCCTACTTAGAAGGCTTGATAAACAAGGACTTTTAGATTCATCGTGGGATACTACAGAAAGCAGACCTAGAAAATACTATCAACTTAATAAACAAGGTCACAATATATTAAATGCTTTAAAAAAAGCTTGGTTAGATTTAATAAGCGATGTAAACACATCAATCATGGAGGATTAGAAAATGAAAAAGTATATTGAAAGGTATATCTATGATGTCACAAGGAGATTACCTAAGGAGATTCAGGAAGAAGTTAAAAATGAATTAGAAGCAAATATCTATGATATGTTACCAGAAAAACCCACTGATGAAGACATCAACCGTGTCTTACATGAACTTGGTAGTCCAAGAAAAATAGCCAACAATTATAAAGACCGTAAAGAATATGTTATTTCACCTTTATATTATGATGATTATATCCGGGTATTAAAGTTGGTTGCGATTATTGTCGGTTCTATTGCCTTATTCTTTGCGGCTGTAGATATTGTTATTAACATGGATGAACCTAACATACTTGCATCTTTAGGGTATATATTCAGTCGGTTAATTGGCAATACAATTAATAGTCTGATTTGGGTATTCTTTATCGTAACCATTATATTTTGGATTATAGACCATGAAAATGTAAACAATAAAGATACGGAGTGGAAATTAAAAGATTTACCGGATTTACCATCACCAGCGACTACTAAAATATCTAAAGCAGGCGCCATTGTCAGTCTTATATTTTATAGCATCTTCTCTCTCATCTTTATCATTATTTTATTGGAATATGTGCCAATCATTGGCTATTATGAGAATGGTGAATTAATTGCGCCTTTCTTTAATCAAACAGTTACAGATAAGTTCATTATACCTTTCATCATTTCAGCAATCATTGGTTTTGGTGTCCACTTGTTACAAGTCTATGAAGGCGAATGGAAATTAAATGTTGCCATATATTACACAATATCTACATTTATTAGCGTCAGCATTGGCTTAACTTTCATCAATCAAGCCAATTTAATTACCCATGGTTTTATTAGCTCAATGGCTGCTTTATTCGATCTTAGTTTTGCCAAGTTCCAGTCAGGTATTGAAACAGGTAAAACTGTCATAACAGTCATCGTTGTTATCGTGACAATCATTGATTTAATCAGTATTTGGTTTAAAACATTAAAGCCAAAACAAACGAAAATATAGGAAACTATAAATATAAAACAGAAAATCAAATGATTTTCTGTTTTTTGGATTCGGTTTGAAATGATGTTTACATGACATTAGAGAAATTATTTATTGATTTTGGAGATTGGATTTTATATGATAATAAATAAATGATTAAGATGATAATAAAACCAAAAATCGCAGTCAAAAATAAATATATGGGATTAATCACAAATAAGCCAATCTGATAGGTTTTTCCTAAGGAAAAAAACAATTCTAAAGGTGTACCAGCTTCTGGACGCATGGTGTAAAAATAATTTGAGTTGGAATCAATTAAAATACTAAATAAATTATTAACCATATGTGCCAATAAATATAGAGGGATTAAGATAGAAAATAATTTGACTAAAATCTTTTTATTTAATAAGACAAACCCACTAGAAAAAGACCAAAAAGTCAGGCCAACAATAAGCATATGGCCGGCAATGTATCCAATACCCCTAAGCGTTAGTAAACTATCGTAGTTTTCCAACCCGTTGGCGAAAATTATGGACATATACGCGGCAGGTAAATTAAAAAGCCAAGCAAAGGCAAACATTGTTTTATGGTTTTTTAAAAATGCATAAAGTAAAACAAAATTAGCAAAATGACAGATTTGTAAGGGTATAATCTCATAATGGAAAAGGAAATTTTTGTTTATAAAAATCTCGATATTCCTTAACATTAAAATTAAGACGCCCAAAATACTTATGAAAACTCCAATTCTTCTTTTCTCTTCAAAACTCTTCTCTTTAAAGCCCACATATAAAATTAGCCATATAAGAAATGGTGAAATAATAAATATAAAATGACCGAAACTCCACATTGTAAATGTCATACCATAAGATCTCCTTGTTTTCTTACAATCTATAGTCAATATTTTACCATAGGAAATAAAGAAAAATAAATATAAGTTTAATAATAATTTACAAAAATTATTGACAACACTTATTAATATGTATATAATTAGTTTACCTAACTAACTAAAAAGGAGTTTATGATGGATGGTAAAATTTTCAAAAAATTAACTGAAGAGATGTCTTCTTTTTGTCGAGCAAATATGAAACGAAAACAAGATATACCGATAAGGTCTAGCGAAATGGGATGCTTAATCTATATAGTGAAAAATGCCAATAGACATGGAGTGCTTTCAGTTGAATTAAGTCAATACTTTAACATTAAAAAGTCATCCGTTAGTGCCATTGTTAGCTCTCTAGAAAAGAAAAACTATATTCAAAAAGTTTCTTCTGAGGATAAACGCAGCAATCCAATCGTCCCAACTGAAAAGGGCAAAAAGCTTGTTCAAGATACTTTTAATGAGTATCACAAGTTATCAAAAAAAATTGTTGATGAATTGGGTGAAGAGGAAACTCATCATTTCATCCAAACCCTAAAAAGCGTCAAAGAAATTATACTCAAGGAAGGCTAATAAAATGAAAATACTCATTACTGGTGCTCTAGGAAATGTTGGTTCTTATGTGATCGATCAATTAAAGCCTATGGGTGAAAAATTAATTGCTGGTGATATATTTATTGACAAACTAAATGAAAAATATTCTAATGAGACTCATATTGAACCTGTCTATTTTGACTTCACTGATCAAAGTACTTTTGATAAGGCCTTGGAAAACGTAGATCGTGTTTTCTTGATGAGACCACCTCATATAGGTAATCCTAGTGATTTATTACCCTTTATACTTGCCTTAAAAAAAGCAAATATTAAACTTGTAGTATTTTTATCTTTGATGGGCGTTGAAAAGAATCCGATTCCACCCCACCATAAAATAGAAAAATTAATTGAAAAATATAATATTCCCTTCACCCATATTAGGCCAGGATTTTTTATGCAGAACATTTCTGGTGTACACGCTTATGAAATCAAGACCTATAATAAAATATACATTCCTGCGGGTAAAAGCAAAACAAGCTTTATTGATGCAAAAGATATAGGCCTTGCAATTGCGACTGTTCTTTCAGCGCCTGAGAAACACATCAATACTTCTTATACCATTACAGGTCCTGAATCTTTAGATTACCAAAATATAGCCAACATTTTATCAGATGTTTTAGAAAGAGAAATCACCTATGCCAAACCCTCCTTTTTAAAATACCGAAAATTTTATATTAAAGAGAGAGGTTTGGATAAATCATATGTTAATATAACAATGATGTTATATTTCATGACACGAATGGGAACTGCAAAAAAAGTAACCCAAGAATTTGAACGATTGACCGGCAAGAAACCAAGAACATTTAAGACCTTTGCTAAAGAAAATAAAAAAGCATGGATTTAAAAATTAAAGGAGGATTACAATGGGTTTATTTAAAGATATCATTGCCATATTTAATAAAAATGAAATAGAGTTTATTGAAAGCAAGAAAGAAAATCAAGATGTATATACCTATCATTTTAATGCAGAAAAAGTTAAAGCTTGGAAACCGGGTCAACATGGAATCTTTTTTATCAAACATAAGAAGATTCACAAATCCATAAGACCTTTTAGCCTGGCCTCTATAAAACAAGAAGGCGTTGTAAAAATTTCCACTAATATACCAAGTGACCCAAGTGAGTTTAAACAAGCCTTACAAACATTAAAGCCTGGCATACCTATCACTATGAGAGGACCTGTGGGTCCCTTATACATTAGAGAAAATAAACCAACCTTACTCATCGCAGGAGGAATTGGTATCACCCCACATAGGGCAATCATCAAGGATATTGTTCTTCAAAACCAAAAGAGAGAACCACTGGTTCTTTTATACATTGACAGCAAAAATACCCACATTTATAAAAATGATTTACAAGCTTTTAATGACCATGAATTTATAGACATCAATTTTTTAGATAATCGTCAAGACTTTATGGATCAAATCAATCATTTTATATCAACCTACAAGAATGAAGGGCGATATTTCATTTCTGGAAAAAAATCCATGGTTAAAGACATCAAAAAACATTTAAGAAAACAAAAGATAAAAAGAAAACATATTTTCAAAGACATTTTCTATGGTTATTAATAAAGATCAACCTTATATAATAAAAGGATTCCTCAAGTGAAGTAGGAATCCTTTTAATATATGATTTATTTCAATTTACTTGATAAGTGATTCGCTTTCACAAGTAGGAAAGATGCCAAAGCAATGACAATAATCATGATATAAAGAACTTGTGTCGCTTTTAAAGCGTCTAAAATCAAACCACTTAAAGAAACACCGATAATTGCACCAAGTCCATAGGCCGTAAACAAAACACCATATCGTTTACTATAGTTATCCAATCCATATAAAGTTTTAATGGCATTGGGAGCTATGGCAAGCCATGACCCTAAAATAAACCAAAATCCAGTAAATGATAAAAGATATAAAGCAAAGTAATTGCCATTATTTAAATAAGCAACAATTCCACTAAAGATTAATATTAATAAAACTAAATATATAATTCTATTGAGAGAAAAACGGTCACTTAAATAACCGAACAATAACCTAGACATGCCGTTGGCCAAAGCGAAAATAGTCATGGCAATGGTCACATTTGTAGGAGAAAACTCGTAGTACTTAACACCCACTTGATAAGACAAGCCAATCATCATTAAACCAATGCTCGTGCCTAATAAGAACAACACATATAGGATGATGAACTGTTTATCGAGTTTGACACTAGATAATTGCTTAATGGTTGGTTCTTTATGTTTTTCAACAGTCATCAATTTCATAGTGATTAATAAAAGAATAATAAAAGTAAAACCACCCATAATCATAAATGACTCATGTAAAGAAAGGTTGGTTAACAATGATCTAATAAAGGGCGCTGTCACAAGGGGTGATAAACCAAAACCACCTAATACAAGGCCTGTATAAAACCCACTGTTTTGTTTAAATAAAGATTGGATAATCATGATTGGTATACCATAAAGCATACCAACACCAATTCCAATAAAAACTCCATAGACAATGATTAATCCAATAATACTAGTGGTAAATCCTGCCATCATCCATCCAAAAAAAATAAAAAAGACACCCATAAATGCAATTCTTTTGATGGACATAAAGGTCAAATACCTACCCGTGATGACCATTGCCAAAGCATAAAAAACCAAAGAAATCATATAGGGTAAGCCACTTAGAAAAGTGTTTACTTCATAATATTCTTCTACTGGAATCCTAAAGACACTCCAGGTATATACAGAACCTAATAAAATCATCATTAATAAACTCATTAAAATTAAAGTAGTTTTTTTCATCATACACCTCGCAAATTAACATACGCAAATCAATAAAATGTTTTGAGTCATTATTACATTATATCTTATGATAGAAAAAAATGCCATTAAAAATAATATGAAATATTAGTAGAGAATTCATATAAGAAAAATCAGGATTATCAGTATTAAAATTGAAGATAAAAAAGTCATTTATCCTGAATAAGGATAAATGACAATCATTTAGTTGGTCTGTTTATTTTTCTCTTTTTTCTTGTTTTTATGTAATAAATAAATCCCTAAAGCCACCATTAAAACACTGATATATTGCGAAGGTGTTGGAAAAACATTATATTCTGTGTAGATGAAACCAAATAAAGACCCTCTTTCATCGCCCCTTATAAATTCTAAGAGAAATCTCCATGTTCCATAGGCAATTAGGTATACTTCTAGTTCAATTGTTTTAAAACTTTTCACTTTATTTAAAGCAATAAAAAGAATAAATAGAAATGCTGATTCAAACAATTGAGTCGGGTAGATTGGTGTATCAGGAAAGGCTTGATGCGCATATCCATATGGGAACACGACCCCTAAGAAAGAATCAGTTGGCGTACCATAACAACAGCCTGCTAAGAAACAGCCTATCCGGCCAATGGCATGGGCAAGGACAACACCCGTTATGAGGGTATTTAAAATTTGTTTTGTATCTTTATTTTCTTCCTTAAAAAAGTGTTTTAAAAATAACAAAAAGAATAATATTCCACCAATTAAGCCTCCTAAAAAGGTGATTGAGCCAAATGTTAATTCCCCATTTTTAATTGAGTGAAAAATACCATCAACCAAAAAGGCAGAGACTAAGGCCAATAAAGAACTCATAACAATTAAGCCCAATAGTTTATTGGTTTGTTGTCGTGAGTAACCATCTTTCTTTTCAAATCTTATGGCTACATATATAAGCATAAAAAATACACCGACGATCATCATCAAATCATGCATCGGTATTGTATAATCGAATATTTCAGGTAAAAGATACGGGTACATTAAATCACATCCTCAATTATAAATTATAACATAATATGCTAGAAACAAAGAAAAAATTTTTTAACTATAAACTAAAATACAAGATAATCTGAATCCATATTTAATTTGCTGGCTGCAGCTTCATCTACAATAATGGTAATGTCTGGATGAAGTTGTAAGATTGACGCAGGAAAATCATCGGATACCATACCATAAACCATTTTATATACAGCATCTGCTTTTGATTCTCCCAAAGCAATTAATAGTATTTTTTTTGAATACATAATGTTTTTAATACCCATTGTTATGGCATATTCTGGAACCTCATCTAGAGAATTGAAAAATCTAGAATTGTCTTTTCTTGTTTGCTCATCCAGTTTAACTTTAAAAGTTTGACGACCCAATTGACTTCCTGGTTCATTAAAACCAATGTGTCCATTCTTGCCTATACCAAGTATCTGTAAATCTCTTTGGTTTCCAAAAAGTTTTTTATTATAAGCTTCAGCCAATTCTTCAACATTCTTTTGATCTGTGGCAGGTATATTTATATTTTCAGGCTTTATATCAACATGATCAAATAAGTAATGATTCATAAAATAATGATAACTTTGTGGATGATCTTTATCAATGCCTACATACTCATCTAAATTAAATGTTTTTATTTTCTTAAAAGAAATTATATCATTTTCATATGCTTTCACTAAATGATTGTATAACCCTATTGGGGACACACCTGTGGCTAGGCCTAAAATCATATCGGGTTTTTTTATGATTTCTCTTATCACTAAATTCGCAGCTGCTTTGGAAGCTGTTTCGTAATCCTTATATTTGTATATTTCCATAATATGACCTCGATTGATTAAATATTTTTTAAACTTTCTCTTATATTTCCATGATGTTTAACTAAAATTCTTTCTATTTCTTCCTTGTCATCAATTTCAGAAAGAATCGCAAAAATAGCATATTTAACAGACTTGTATTTTTCTAAATACTCATCAGCAACTTGTAAATTAACACCTGTGGCTTCCATAACAATGGTTTTTGCGCGAGAAACCAATTTGTTATTTGACATCTGAACATCAATCATTAAATTCTCATACACTTTTCCTAGCTTCACCATTGAAGCGGTAGTAATCATATTTAGAATTAATTTTTGAGCAGTTCCTGATTTCATTCTTGTTGAACCCGTCAATGGCTCAGCACCAGTAATTGCTTCTATTGGGTATTTTGCAACCTTGGCGATTTTAGAATTTTCATTCGTTGTAATACAAGCTGATTTAGCGCCGACTTTATTGGCATATTCGATTGCCCCAATTGTATAAGGGGTAATTCCACTCGCAGCTATTCCAATAACGACATCGTTTTTGGTGATTTGATAAGCCTCTAAGTCTTCTCTAGCAGCTTTTTTAGAATCTTCTGCACCTTCGATTGAATTTCTTAAAGCTTGATCGCCACCGGCTATGATTCCAATAACCATAGAATCATCGACACCGAAAGTCGGTGGTACTTCACTTGCATCTAAAACACCAAGACGACCACTTGTTCCCGCTCCTACATAGAATAATCTACCATTATTTCGAAAAGCTTTTGTAACAACATCAACGACTTCTGCAATTTGTGAAATCGCTGCTTCAACTGCTAATGGGACCAACTTATCTTCTTCGTTAATCATTTTCAATATTTCACAAGTTGTAACGATATCCATATTTTTTGTATTACCATTTCTTCGTTCTGTTGTTATATTACTTATATCAACCATGTCCTTTACCTCTTATCTATGTGACTTTTCGCCAGATAGTAGGCCCCATATATAGGCTCCACTGATGACTCGTCCATTTTATATTGAATATTATATTTATTTAATTCTGAAATTAAAACATCTTTAACATATGGTGCGTTTATTAAAAAACCACCTTTGATTCCGATAATAACATCCTCGGATGTATCCATTGCTCGGTAAGCTTTTATGACTTCTTTGGCTAGAAGCCTGCCTTCGTTTTCGAAAAGTCGGATCGCTTCTTGATTACCCTTATTGGCATAATCCGCAATAAATCTAGACAAACTCGCAATTTCAATTTTTTGGTTATTATAAACAAAATTTTTAATTTCCGAATAGTCTTTAGCACCTATTTTTTTTAATATACTTTTTGACAAAGGGGTAATTTCAGCCCTTTCTTCAAATTGATTAATGATGTTTTTAAGGGCTGTAATCGCTAAATGATAACCTGAACCTTCGTCTCCTAATAAATGGCCAAATCCTCCAATGAGATGAGTATCATCATCGCCTTTGTCAAACATAACAACACTTCCTGTTCCACCCAAAATCATGATTACGTTCTTATCTCTGTTTCTTTTTATTGAATTAAAAGCGACTTCGGCGTCCGTAGTAATCGAGACCTTAGTTTTATACCGTTTTTTTAGGTCTTCAATTAAAGTGACTTTGTTAGGAAAATTCGAATATCCTGCCATACCTGCTTGAATCATTTCTAAGTCTGATAAACTAATTTCACAAATCAAATCATCAATTACTGCATATAAATGGTCGATTGTTTCTTGACTATTTACACTAAAGTTTCCAAATCCCTTTTCCACGCGTTTTATTTCATTACCATCCAAATCAAATAGAATCCCTAATGTTTTTGTTGCGCCTCCATCAATTCCAATGATATATGTTTTCATAATTTCACCGGACAGACACCCTGAGGTGTGATTTCTTCTTTTAGATACTCAATCAATACTTTTATTGAGTTCGGTGTGTATTCGTATAATAAAGTTAAATTCTTTATATTTTTAACAAAGAAACTATCATAAGGATTCCTCATCGCGATGACATGTAAGTCTAGCATATCATTTAGTTTTTTAATCAAAACTTTTTGGTGGTGATATATATTGGCATTATATGAACAAAAAACAACCTGATCATATTCTTTTGATTTTTTAATAATTTCATTGATTTCTTGACTTGATAATTCAACTGATACCTTCATCGTATGAAGATTAGGTAATTCTTTGTTTACAGCTTTAATGATGCTATATTGACCATCATCTTCATCCGCAACAGTTGTCGATATCGGTTCTGAAGCAATTAATAATGTCTTTTGATTAAGGGATACTTTCTTTCCTTGAACAAGGGTTAAGCCTTGTCTTACAACAGATAAGGCGAAGGATTTAGATGTTTCATTTTCTATAATACTTTGAACATCTTCGTATGACTTATCTAGGTTTAATTGTATATTTTCTTTTTTAAAATCTAGGATTCTTTTCACCCTATCATCAACAACTTCCATAGATAAATCATGGTTCAACACACTCTCAATAAGGTATTCAATGGATTCAATTTGTAATTCAGAAGCATGTGATATACAAACCAAATCTGCACCAGCCTTAATAGCCATTAAGGTCCCTTTTTTTGTTGTGTAATATGTTTGAATAGCCTTCATTTGCATGCAGTCGGTAATGATTAATCCAGAAAAATTTAATTGATTTCTTAATAAGCCTGTTAGACAATTTTTTGATAATGTGGTCGGCAGACCATCTTCTGTAATGGCTGGAAAGTTTATATGAGAGCTCATTATAGCTTTAACACCATTTTTTATTGCGTTTTTAAATGGAACCAATTCAAGGTTATCTAAACTATCAAAATCCTTATCTATTTTGGGTAAATCCAAATGAGAATCAATTGATGTATCTCCATGGCCAGGAAAATGTTTGGCTGTGGCAATCACGTTTTCTTGCAGACCATTAATATTTTCTAAGCCATACTGGCTGACTATCTGAACATCATCACTGAAACTTCTAACCCCAATCACAGGATTATGAGGGTTGTTATTTACATCTAAACTAGGTGCCAAATTCATATTAATACCTAATGCCTTTAATTCTTCACCCATTAGTTTTCCAGATATATAACTATTTTTTGATTTGTTGCTTGCAGCAAGTGTCATGGCCCCAGGGAAGAAAGTTCCTCCATTTTTAATTCTTGTAACCATACCACCTTCTTGATCAATACAAATGAATAAAGGTATGTTCAACGTCTCTAAAGCAAGTTTTTGTAAGTTTTGATTGAGTTTAAATAATTGTTCTGGACTTTCAATGTTTCTAGCAAACAAAATCACATTTCCTGCTTTGTATTTTTTAATTAATTCTATGGCATGGTCATTAACTGTTAAAGCATCAAAGCCAAAAACAATCAACTGGCCAATTTTTTCTTCTAAGGATAATTTATCCAAATCGTAATTAATCATACAAATGATACCTCCTTTTTAAATCTTTAAATTTATTAGAATCTTTATTGATTAAATCTATTAGTTCATCTATTGTGTATTGGTTTTTTCTTAGAAAATCTTCACCTACTAATAAATCTAAAAAAGGATGACCATCTTTACTAAAGGATGGTAAAAACTCAAATTGATCATGGTGATTTCTAATCAAGTTTAATAGAATAAAACCGGTAATAACTGGTTGGAATGTACCTTTATTGGTTATGATTAATTCAATGCCTTTGCAAAGATTGTCTTTGTTTTTTGAAAAAGTTGGTGTGAAATACAATTTCCTGAATTTAACCCCACTTAAATTGTATTTATCTAGTGTTTCTATAAGCCAATCTGTGTCTAAATAGGGACTGCCTATAATCTGAAAAGGTTTGGTGGTGCCTCTTCCCTCAGATAAATTGGTACCTTCAAATATACAAGTCGATAAATAAGCATAACAAGATTCTACTGTAGGAATGTTAGGAGAAGGAAATATGAAAGGTAAGCCTGTATCAAAATAATCCATATCTCTATGATAATTCTCCATTTCTATAACTTTTAAATCAGCATTGATATTAAAGTCTTCATTAAACATTTTGGCCAGTTCGCCAATGGTTAACCCATATCTTTGCGGTATGGGATAATAACCAACAAAAGAACGAAAATCTGTATTAAGAATATTTCCTTCAACCGTACTTGCATTGACTGGATTTGGCCTATCAAAAACAATCATAGGTACTTGATGTTCTTTACAGGCCATCATTGCATAAGCCATGGTGTAGAGGTATGTATAAAATCTAGCCCCAACATCTTGAATATCAAAAGCGAGCAGGTCTATGTTGTCCATCATTTCTTTGGTCGGTTTTTTTGACTTACCGTACAAAGAATAAACTTTAATACCAGTTATATCATCTATATAATCTTCAGCTTTAACGCCTGCTTGAAGATCACCACGAACCCCATGCTCAGGAGAAAATAGTGCGACTAGGTTGGTTTCCTTGTTCAAAATATCAATGGTAGATACCAAATCACTGTTTACACCCGTTGGATTGGTTATTAAGCCCAATCTTTTGTTTTTAAATAAATGTTTATGTTTATTTATTAAATCAATACCTAACTTAACCATGTGTATTATTCAACCCTTCTAAATATCGAACTGCTTTTTTTGTCACTAAAGCGCCTAGTAAAACCGGAATACTGAGTCCCATGAAAATAAAGACCAAGGGAGAGATTGTTGAAGCAAGGACAATAAGCAAAAATGGTATCAAAACAATTGTTACAAGTAACAAAGTTGTTAAGTAAAATTTACCTGCCAGATAAAAGGCTAATTTAAATAAATTACCAAAGCGGACACTTGGTCTCACTTTAACGACAACAATCGTATAAAATGAAGTCGCAGTCCAAATGGCAATCAAAGCCAATGAAATATAATATCCGATTAAATAAAAACCACTTTGCGTCTGTTCAAGGCTAACATCATAATATCTTATATTTAAATAAGCCAAGAAGAACACAAAAGCAATAATGATTTCAATAAAGATTTTCCTCAATAATTCGGTCTTAAAATATTTAAAATAACCTTTGAATAGGGGCGGATTTTTTTGACTTGTGTAATCACTAAACATATTGTATCCAGCTGATATAGCAGGGTATATAGTGACAATTGCTAAACTGAAAAAGATCATCATCACATTTAACACAATTAAGCGAATAATCCAATCAGCAATTTCATTAAGTTTTGAGTTAAAGAGTTTATTAAACATGACTTGTCTCCTCTAGCCTACAATACCTGTTCTTTCAATTGATTCAACAAATTGTTTTTGAACAAGTAAATACATAAGCAATAATGGTAGCATCATCAGTAAAGCAGAAACATTACTGATTAAAGCTAAGAACAATGGATTCTCCCAGACATTTTGACCAATTAAACTGAGTCCGCCTGTATAGAACAATGCTTGGTACATACCTTCCGCAGCATTAATAAGTTGCATGGTTAATAAAGGAAAGGCTTCAGTAGAGACATCAAAAATCGCTACATAATAAGCGTCATTCCATTGCCAAACAAAAGCAAATAGACCAACAGTTACGATAGCACCTCTTGCATTTGGCAACATAATATTCCAAAATGTTCGAAAGACACTTGCACCATCTAATTGGGCTGATTCAGATAATTCATTTGGTAAACCTTTAAAGAATTGCCTAAATATGTAAATGAAGATCCCACTACGAATGCCCATGCCTAGACCACTCATTAAATAAATACTAAATTGCTTGCCAATAAGGCCAGTTTCTCTAAAATATAAAAATTGTGCCAAAGACAAGGCTTGTGGAGGCGTAATAATAGTGATGATAACAAAAATAAATAATATGTTACTGCCCCTAAAACGTAATCGACTAAAAGCATATCCTGCTAGGGCTGTTGAAAACAATTGTAAAAGCATTGAAATAAAACTTAACTGAAAAGTATTCAGTAATGCATGCCAATAATCCAATACAACAATTGAAATTTTTAAATTCATCAATGACCAATTTTCTGGAATCCAAATGACTGCTGGATTATTGACATCAGAAGGTGCTCTTAAAGCCATTGAAATTTGTTGGATGATAGGAAACAAAATCACAAAACATAAACCAAAAAGAATAATCATCCTAAACAATTTACCAAAAATTTCACTTAATCTTTTTTTCCAAACAAATTTGGTTCTTGGTTCTTTGAAATAGTCAGTGATTTCATAATAAGTTTTTTTTATATGACTCAATACATTATTAATTTTCATAATGAGACCCACCTATCTTGAAAGTTTTGGCTATAACAGCAAACAATAGTAAAATCAATATTATTGTGCTCACATAAATCCAAGCCATTGCTGCACTCTCTCCCCAGCGATTTGATTTTCCAAGTTCTTCAGAAATAATCATACTCACTGGAGAAGTTAAAAAGGAATCTACTAGAGCATAAACGGTTACAGTAATGATATGTGGACTAACATTTGGTAAGGTGATAAGCCAAAAAGTTTCATAGCCCGTTGCCCCTTCAATTTTGGCTGCCTCATATAAATGCTTTGGTACAGATTGGATTGACGCAAGGAATAATAAAATAGGAACTCCAGCCAAAGATAAAACCACGTAAATTCTATCTATTAATCCTACAATAAAAGTAATTAGCCAAGGCATCATCCCTGTTTGAATTAAATAAAATTCCAAATCAAAAATTTGATTAATGCCTTGCTGGGCAAGGATGGCTGAAATAGCATCGCCCCCACCTAAAGCAGTTGTTACTGCTGCGCTATTTAAAATGACAGGAATAAAGAAAATCGCCCTTACAAAAGCTCTTCCTTTAAACTTCATATTCAGTAAAACAGCAACAAACAAACTAAATATTAGTAATACAGGAATGTTAATTAACACATTGAGTGTTGTGTTGATTAACTCAACTTTAAAACTTGTATTAGAACTTACATGTTGATTTAAAGCATAGAAATAATTTTTAAAACCATTGAAAGTTAGAACAACCCCATCCGGTGTTGGTTCTAATATATAAAAACTAAAATATAAAGACCTAAAGAAAGGAATAATAAAAAATATTAGCAAGCCTAGAATCCAAGGTGTTAGAAAAATCATTGCCCAAAATAATTTTTGTTTGCGATATTGTTTAGTGCCTTTTTTCATAGGGGATATTTTTTGTTTTTTAACTAATTCTGCCATCTACTCTTCCCCCAGTACTAGATAATCCATTGCTGGAATGTTATGACCCAAGACATTCTCTACAGGACTCAGATTATAGTTGATTAAGATAACCAACCCATGTGAATATGTAACCTTGAAAACATTACTCATCAACCTTTCATGATCTACCAAGTATCCTTCATGAATCCCAATTTCATCTAAAGTTTTCACTTGTTCTTCCATCATGTCAATCCAATTTGTATACTCAGTCGAATAATAATAATTAAATTTAGTATCTTTTAACTCCGTTGATTTATCATGAGAAACCGTGTACTTAAGATTAGATCCAGATTCAAGTGTTTTTAAGAAATAAAATTGGACGGATCTCTGATTGGCCAAATTCAGACTGACAGTTGAATAATCTACTTTACCAGTCAAAACGAGTTGCAATAAAGGGATTTGGTAATCTAATATTGCATATAATGTTGACTCAAGTGGTAAATCAGTCGCAAAATCCGTATATGGAAAAGTGAATCCCAAAGGATTGGATAATAATATGTTTTCTTCTAATTGACTTAAGATTTGTTTTTGTATTCGTAAAGCATCTTGTTTATAAATCAATTGATCACCATAGGAACCACCCAATGAACTACCTAAAAACTCAAATGCCAATAAATTTTCATCGTAGTCCTTAAGCAATTTCTCCATAATCTTTTCTAAATACAGAGGATTTATGACATAATCATCCTCAAAAGGTAAAGTTCCAGGTGATTCACTATAGGCTAACTTCGATGGCAAATGATATGTGAAATTTTTGGATAAATCACCATTGATTCTAGCTGAAGCATAACGGTAATTATCGAATAATTTATCAAACTTATTTGCTGTTAATAATTTTATACTTGGATAGACATCTATATTATTGTCATTGGTATAATCTAATAGTCGTTGGTAATCTTTATGGCCACCTAAGACTTTCTCCACATTAAATCCATCAGAAAGTTCGGAAGACAATCCACCATTGACCATTCCCTTATAAATCACATTAAGATTGTTTATGTCTCGCGATTTTAGTATTTCTAAGATGGATTGGCTTTGTTCAAAGTTCGTTAAGGACTTATTACGATAGTAAGGAATCCCTAAAAAGAAAGATTTATCTTCATAAGCGCCGAGCATTTCTATGGTTAATATGGTTTCAGTAGATGTATCAACACTATTAAAATTATGATTTTCTTCTAAATGATTTCGATAAGCTGATGCGATATTTACATAATCAGCTTTATCTTCTTCAAGAAAAACATATTCAACAGTAAAATCAGTGTCAATGATATCCTCTGTCCATAAATCGAGTGCATATTGGTCAAAGCCATTACCAAGAATAATTGCCTCATATTCTCTAAAATTAAAAGTAGGATAAACCTTATTATAAGAATCTACTCTACCAGATACATCCGCATTAATGGTTGCACTTGAGTCTCCTTCTGTGATAATAGCAGCGAAGCCCCCATCCTCTTTAACCATTCCATATAAAGGTATACTTATTTTTTGTTGAGTTTCTGGCATTTTATATGGCAACATACCCAAATCATGGCCATACAATCTTTTTGAATAAGGTTGTTGGTAATGTTTTCCATTATTAAACTCCATCACCGCGCCACTTCCATCAGGCAATACGATATACCCTTCAGTTTCTTCATCACCTGAAGTAGATATAGCGGTCCCGAAATGAGGAAACAATGATACACTGGCTAATTTAGCGTTTTCATCTTCCACAATCGAATCTTTAATTACAGACATTGTCATGCCTTTTTCAGTCAACTTAACCTCAATTGCAATTTCAAAAGATATTTTAGTTTCGACATCAATGTAACCATATGAAGCGTTTTCTTCTATAGCCCTTTCCCTAGTGTATCCTAAGCTATTAGGACCATAAAATACATCATATAGTTTTTCTCTTACCAAGACTGACATTTTTTTATAATCATTATCATTGATGAAGTAAGCATCTAATTCTTCGTCATATCCAGTATATGCAAGTTGTTGAAGCATAGAACGTTGAGGATGCACTTCTAATATTTCTGCTGGTAAATACTTAGGAAAATATAAATAATCAATATCATAATCACCAAGTTCATATAATACTTGAAAACCATCATCGAGATACTTAATCGAAAAAGTTCTAAGTCCTTCTTCATTTAGAACACTCTCTCTATGAGAAATACTTAAACGATAATTATTAATTTTGGCCAGTGACCCTTCCTCATTAAAATAAGATAATTCTAAAGTAGCCTTTTGACGATTAAGTGCACTGGTTGTGATATTTTTGTTTGCATCAAATTGCCATGGATCTATAAGTGTCGGATTACTATCCCAGACCATGCCTGAATGCTTATCTACAACTTTAAAATAAGAAGTTTTTTCGTCAATATATAATTCGAACTTTTGATTTTCTGTCACTAAATAATTGCGCTGACTTAAAGACATTGAATCAACAAAACCATTCTTTGAAAATTCAATGTTTTCTTCGGGATAAACACTACCTGTTTTCATATTAAACAATAATTGAGACAAAACTAAACCTATGATTATTACAACAACTATAATTAGTAATTTCTTTTTCATCATCAATACCTCAAGTTAATCTCTTCTATAATCGATACAATAAAAGCAATGAATTGTTGAATTAAATCAAAAAATAATAAGCCAACAAAAACCATTACAGAAATCGATATAAAAGTTGCCAAGAAAGTTAATATTGTTTTAAATAATCCATATTCATGAATGTTTAAAATACCCATAAAAAGCATCCATCCACTCAAAAAATATGCAATAAACATTAATAAATCATAAAAAGCCATTTCTTCTAAAGTAAAGAAATTACTCAATACAACGCTTGGAAAACCAATAATCAAAATCGGAAAAAGTGAATATCCCGTGACCATTAATATTTCTTTATAAGTGCCTTTTCCCTCCATTAAGGTTGTGATACTCCAATTACCAACAGTAAATAAAAATACCAAAAGCGCCACACTAAAAATTTCTTCTAAGCTGTTTAGTTCTAAAGGATTATTTCTATTCACTAAAAAACCTAAATTCGTAAATGAAAATATCTGAAAATATGCAAATAGTATTATAAAAACAATAGCCACAGTTAATCTAGCTTTTTTATAACGTTTGAATTCTTCATATCCATCAAACGGGTGAGTCATCACATAAGCAGGGAATCGAATATAATCATTAATAATTTGTTTGACTTTAATCTTCATATAAAATCGATCCTCCTTCTTTATATACTTTTCTTATTTTACGACCAATAATTAGTCCACTTACTAAGATAATCCCACCTAAAATATAACCAAAATTACTTTTTATGTAATTATTTCTATATTCTTGATAAGCCTTAGAGTAATAATAATGATCATGTCCTAACTTAAAGTATTCCATGGCTTCTTTATATCTTTCTTGTCTTAGTAATAGTTTGCCAATCCCATTATAGGCAATCTCATAATTTGAATTGATTTGAATCACTTTTTCCCATACTTCTGCGGCTTCTTCAAACCGACCTTCATTATGGAAGTGAATGGCTTGATTAACATAAGTTCCAAATTCGGTTAAACCATAAACAATAACTGTTTTAGTTTTCCTATCCAATACCAATAAGTCTTCGCCTAAATAATCCAAGGCAACACCTTCCCGAAACTTGTCAGTTTGACTACCTTCGTCCCCATCAATATATAATAAGTTACCTTCTCTGTCATAAGTGAATAAACGTGATCTTTTTTGATCTAATACTGTATAAATACCATCTTTTGTATAAGCGACATCAACAAGTCTACTTGGACCATCGATCACATAATTATTCATACCTTCTACGTATTGAATATCACCCATTGGCGGAAAGAAACCGTCTCTAGCAATCACATCAACCCCCTTGGGGTTGATTAACTGTATAGGATTTTCATCATTATTCTCTGAAACCTTTGAAGTTGCATAAATAAAGTTTTCATCATTCATATTCACATTGGTATATTCAGTAGGCAAAAATAACTGTAATTGAGCAATTTGTTCTTCAGACATAAGACTTCGACTAAAAATTTCAAAAGGTGTTAATTTAATCGGATTTACACCTGTATATCGATTAAATGTCCCATCAGAATTCAATTCTAATATACCCTCATAAACATTTCTAGCAACCACATACATTCGATCCGTTGGATCCACTGTAATTTTTCTTGGCTCAAATAATAACTCATCAAAAGTAGCTTCATCAATATCACTAAAAACATTGATGACCTCATAATTATGGTTGAGTTTAACAATCCTATAGTTTCCAGTGTCACTTATAAAAATACCTTTATCAGTAACATCAACACCATAGGGTCCTTTTAAGGTCAACCTGCTTTCATCTGTTATTCCCTCATCAGCCAATAAATCAAGGTAAATTTGACTATATTCAAACTCGGTCAAAGCTTGCATTTTTTCAAAACTATCATTGATAACGATTAAACTGTTTTCATTTTTATCTACCACATAGATTAAATTATTATGGACAACCAAGTCTTCTGGTGAAGAAAGACTGACCCCTAAAGACTCAGAATTAATACTTGCGATGTAATTTAATCCTGGTGCACTATGGATGGCAGTCCCCCAATATGAATAATTATAGCTACTAGCACCCACTAAAAATGGAAACAAAAATAAGGCCAGCAATAGAGTTAGAATTTTTTTCATTAATCACACACTCCTATTTCATTCCTGAATGAGTAAAGGTCTCAACAATTCTAGATTGAGAGAGTATAAAGAAAGTCACTGGAACAATCATCATAATAAAAGCAACAGCCGCTATTGTTCCGGCTCTTTCAATAGTTCCTTGAGCAATTTGTCTTAAGGCATAACTTAAAGGCTTTAACTCTTCACTAAAAATAAAACTTCCCCCATCTGTAATCCATAATCTTTGGAATAATAGAATGATTAAGGTAAGCCATGCTGGTTTAACCAAAGGCATGACAATTGTAAAGAAAATTCTATATTCACTTGCACCATCAATCTTTGCTGATTCAATAAGGTCATCAGGTATTTGAGTCATAAACTGTTTCATTAAATACAAACCCAAACTAGAAGCAATCGCCGGTAATATGATTGCACTCGGTGTGTCCACCAAGCCAATTCCAGATATAATAATATAATTTGGTGTCGCAGTTACTTGAGGTGCAAACATCAAAGAATACACAACCAATGAAAAGAATATTGCCCTACCCGGAAACTTATATTTTGCTAAAGGAAAAGCAGCCATTGAAGCAACAATAACATGACCAATGGTTCCAAGAACTGTTATAAAAATCGTATTGAAAAAATAACGGCTAAAAGGCACCCAACTGTTACCAATTAATTCTGATAAATCCCTAAAATTATCAAAAGTAATATTTCTTGGTAATAATCTCGGAGGAAATAAGAATAGTTCATCTAAGGGTTTGAAAGCATTCGACGCTGTCATGATTAATGGATAAGCACTAAAAAAACCAAAGAATAATAAAACGACTAAAAGCATTATATCTCCGCCAAGACTTCGATTAAGCTTTCTTGTTTTTGTAAAAAATCTCATTTATTTACCCACCTTTCTCAAGACTTGTCTAACCACTAAATTTGTTGTAATCATAATAAAGAACAAGACAGTAGCAATGGCACTGGCATAACCCAAATCATATCGCACAGTACCGAAATCAATTAAGTGGGTGACAATCGTGTGTCCAGCATACTGGACACTTGGGAACCCGACCAGTTGCATGGAGACAGCAGCTATGGCTAGTGTTGTTGTAATTTGCATAACTGCACCAAACAATAATTGTGGTCTCATTGACGGAAGGGTAATATACCATAGTTCTTGCCAACGGTTTCGAATACCATCAACTGCGCCAGCTTCATATAAGGTTTTATCCACGCTTTGTAAACCAGCAATGAAGGCTAAGAAACTAACACCAAGTGATAGCCATAGCTGAACAACAATAATGACCAAAAGCATATAATCAGGATCCTTCAGCCATTGAATCGGATTGTTAACAAAACCAAAACGAATTAGAAATGAGTTGGCATAACCATGGACATCACCACTAAATATCAATAACCACATTAAAAATGCATTTCCACTAATACTTGGTGCATAAAAGACTAAGGTCAAGAAAGATCTTAGTTTAGGGCCTAGTTCATTAATTAACCAAGCAAATAAGAATGCCATTAAATAACTAATTGGACCTGTAACAACAGCCAATATTAATGTATTTTTTAAAGCGATGATGAATATATCATCTTCTAAGAATAATTTTATATAATTATCTAAACCAACAAATCTAGGTGGTTCCAATAGATTAAAATAAGAAAAACTGATTCCTAGTGACATGATGACAGGTAAAATAGTAAAGGTTAAAAACAATATAGCAAAAGGAGCCATTAATACATAGTAATGTTTACTTTTTTTAATCTCTACCCACAGTAATTTTCTCTTATCTTTTCGCGTTACTGTAGTTTCATTTTTTTTCACATTATGCCCCCTAATCTAAGCCAAATTCACGACGTTTTTTCTCTATTTCTTCATTGATAACCTGTACATAATCATAAATTGTTTCTCGAGGATTTGAGTTTTCATTTAAAACCAAACGGAAAGCATTATCCAAATGGCGACCAGTCATATAACCGCCCGGCACTTCAGGTATGCCTTTAACCCAATCCCATTGTCTTTCTAATTTTTCATATTCCTCTACCGTCCAAGGTAAACGGCTCATTGCTTCTACATTTGCAGTAGGATATCTAGCAGCTGCACCTAAAATACCTTCCATTTCTCTACCAAATCTTACTTGTACATCTGTGCTTGTCCACCACTTAAGATATTCCCAAGCAGCATCCTTATCCTCACAGTTATTCATAATCATGATAGAAGTACCCGTCGAAACAGTTTCACGTCTAATAGATGTACCTGAATCCTCATCTTGGACAAGTGTCCCTGGAACCGGTAAGAAATCCCATTTACCTCTAATTTCAGGTGCAAAAACACTTAAAACATTATAAACATTATAGTAAGTTATCCCAATAGGCATCTGTCCACTTCTAAATCTATTCACAAAATTAGCTTGAACAGGGAATGAATAATCAGTATAGAATCTAGTCCATCTTTCAAATACCTCAGGACCTTTTCCTTCATTAAATCCGCTTTCAGTATTATCGTTTATATAAAACTCACCATCATTTTGATAGAAGATTGTAGAAAAAATTGGATTTGGCGGCAGGTTCATGACTGCGCCTTCTGTAATCGGGACAGGTAAGAAAAATTCTAAGTTATGTTTTTGTAAATCCGGTATTAAAGTGATCACTTCATCCCATGTGTTCGGCGGTGTTAAATCTAACTCTGTAAAAATATCTGTCCGATAAAACATCATTAAAAAAATCTGTTGTTCTGGTAAAGCGTAATGGCCGCCCTCATATGCAAATGGTACCATTGCTGAATCTTTAAATCTTTCCGTTACTTGTTCAAAATCTTCAAATTGAGAAATATCATAAACAGCACTACGCATAGCATAATTCACAGGAATATTATTACCCATTCCCATGGCCACATCTGGACCTACCTTGGATAAGGTTGCTGGTAATAAAACATCTGCATTTACTAATTTTAAATCAACTTTAACTCGACTTTCTGGCGTAAAGGACTCATCAATAAGTTTTCTTAGAACATTAGCTTGGTCCCTTCCCACTGAAAGCCAAACTTCAATGCTCGTATCAAATTCGGATTCATTTGTTGCACCTAAATTGGAATAATCTGTATTGAAAGTAGCAAAAAATGATCTAATACCAAACCAAAGACTTTGAATAATTGACTCATTGGCTTTTGGCAATTCTTCTTCTGAAGTATGAGCAACAAAATAATCAATTTCTAAAGGCTGAGAACTTAATAATAAAACCAAAGTCCCTAAGGAAGAAATATTACTGCTAAATGACAAGAGTTGTACATGAATCTCTCTTGGTTTGTCAACAAAATCATCTAACTGCAAAATCACAGTATCTAAAATTCCCGTTTTTTCACTTTTAGATCCAGAAATCAAAACAATATTTTCACGTATTTCTTTTAAATTATCCCTTTCAGCAGCAATTCTTTCAACAAGATTATCAATTCTATCTATCAATTGATAATCCCTATATATATCTGGTTCAGGACCCGTATAAACCAATATCTCTCTATATAATTTATTCAAATTATTAATGACTGATTGAATTTGCCCTATGATTGGACCATACTCTCCTAAAGACACTTCCATTTTTAAAGTGTGTGTCCCTTCTTCAAAATAGAACAGATAAGGTTCATCTTGAGAACCTAGTGTCTGAATACGCCAATCTCTCTTAAATTTGAATGAATAATTTTCCATTTCATCAAAAGGAATTTCGTCGTCTATATAAATATTTCGATAGACATTCATTCCAGAAGCCAATCTTTGTTTAACACGCATACTAATTTGATACAAGCCCGGCTCATCTATTTCGAACTCCCAGGCAATGAAATCGCCTGATACTCTCCAATTGTTCCCGCCAATAGTGTTTAACTTAACCAATTTAGGACTACTTGGCATTGTTTTTGAACTGGTTCTATCATTTAAAGGATAAAGGGTTGGCGAAGAACTGTAAGCATGGTCCTCTGCTTGAACAAATTTTATTTCATCTTGGACGACTTCTTTGTCCCTATGACTCTCTTTATATTCATCATAAGATAATCGATCTTCTACACTCAGAACTTGAATGCTTTTGATCATCATTGGTTCTCTAATACCTTCTAAAGTTAAGGTGTTTTTTCCTTGTTCAAAATAAAAGGCGTATGGACCATTCACATAGCCAACATGGTCAGTGAAATAAGAATCGGTCCAAAATGGTTTCTCTTCTTGAGATGGTCTGATATCATTACCATTTACGTCTGTTTTAACTTCTGAAGCGTTACCCCATATTCGATGAAAGGTTAAATTTTTTGCGCCATCAAATGGGACTTGGCCATTAATATAAAGCGTGCGCTCTATACTTGAACTTTTTCCTTCATAAGGGAAATAATTGATTTTTAAATTATAGTATCCTGCTAGAGGAATATCAACTTCCCACGTAGCAACCCCATCTTCTTCAGTTAATAAAACATCGTCATACCCTTCATATGAATCAACGGCTTCAATCTTTCCATTTGAACTAATATAATCCAATGAGTTTATAATAACGTTTTCATTTTGTGGATAAATCGCGTCATGTTTTTCTAAATAATTATAATAGTCAGATACGTCAAAATATGATAATTCATCAACCAAAGAATTATCGTTTGGATCTGTATTAAAATTAAGAGAATCCCGACGATTACTTAACCATACTGAATCTACTGTTATAAATGCCACTAATAGTATCAAGATTGTTAGTAATATTATATATATTTTTTTCACGTGTTACTTCCCTTCTCTTAGAAATTACCCCCTTCATTATATAGGAAGGGGGCATTACAAATTTGAGTTAATCCAAATAATCTTCTAAAGCCGCTTCATAAATAGGACTGATTGTATCCACCGCAGTTCTAGATGTTCCTTCTTTTATAGCGCTATTAATGTTACTAACCCAACCATTTTCACTATATGGACTAATTCCTATTGCATTGGTTATATCAAGATGAACTTTATCATATATTTCTAAATAAGCATCTACATATTTTTGTTTATCAAATTTTGTTAATAATGATAACTCAAAGTCTTCATCTGTTTGCTCATTTGTCTTCCATAATTGTAGTGCGTTCCATACTCTAAAGACCAATTCTTCTCTTTCAGATGACATGCCACTAGCGATGGCCATAATAGAGACGCCACTAATAGGACTTGTGTATTCATCTGTATAATCATCAGCAACTGGATATGGTACAAAACCTAACTCAAAAGGAATTGTTCCCCAACGATTATCAGCACTTAAAAACCATAAATCTCCAGGATGCATTGCAACTTTTCCGCTCATCCAAAGTGGGCTGCCTGAATCATATTGTCCATTTGGTTCGAATAAACCTTTATCCCATAGTGTAGTTAAGAAATCATAAGTTTCAAGAGCTGGTGCTTGAGAAAATCCAACGCGTCCAGTTTGTTTATTGATTAAACTACCACCATTTAAAGATATCATATACCTAGCATAATCACTTAGAACTCCACCTAATGCATACATTTCTTCACCCTGTCCGTCTAATGAAGTTTGCACTTGAGTGGTCCAGTTTTCAAATTCACTCCAATTCCATTCACCTGATAAATATAAATCAGTTGGATTGTCAACACCTAAACTGTCAACAAGATCAGCATTATAATATAATCCGCCATTCATTGTTGGTTTATATGACTCAAACCCATAAATACCATCTTGATATTCGCCTATATCCAAGTAAGCATCATCAATATTTGAACCTATGGTATTCATATATTGTGAGACATCTGCCAAGGCATTTCCATTTACAAGTTCTTGAATCCAATCACTGGTAATCCAGTAAATATCACTTAAAGGCTCTCCGACAACACTTGCTTGTATGATTGAAGTCACACGGTCTGGCCCCCAAGCAGCACTGGCTGGATAATTACGATAAAGAATCTCAACATTGTATTGTTCTTCAACCTCTGTTTGTAATTCTTGTCTTAGCAATTGATCTGTACCCGAGTAATTTTCATGGAAGGGATCAATTTCATAAACTGCCCCATGCATTATAACAATTTCTTCGGCTGGGATTTTGACACATTCACCATCAACTTCTTCATAGTGAATTGGACAACCCTCAACTCCGACGACTGTCACTGTAATTGTTTGTCTATCCTCATTACCAGCACTGTCTTCTACAATATAAACCAAAGTATAGACACCTGTTTCATCAGTTTCAACCAAACCATTCACTTCGATAGCACTTGTTAAGTCCCCATCTTCTCTGTCACTTGCAGTCACACCTTCTAAAGGATCAAAACTATCCCCAATTGTAATTTCTACATTTTCAATACCTGAAAGAACCGGATCTGCATCTTCAGTTGAATCAGGTATGCATTGGTCTCCAACCTTAACATAACCCTCGTCACATACCAATTCTGTATTATCTGTGTTAGAAGTCGATTCCGTATTCTGTCCGCCTTCTCCACCACAAGAAACTAGGGTAAAAATAAAAAAAGCACCCGTCAATAAAAATAATAATTTCCTCATTTTCTTACTTCCTTTCATATAATGTAAAACAAATTTAAATACTTAAACTCTAAATATTATATCATTCTTTCAATGATTATATTATACACTTTAAGGGTCTATATTTATAGATTAAATATTAAAATTATAATGAACTTTCACAAATAAAAAAATATTTTCACTTATAAAAGAAAAAAACTAGCTCACCAAAGTAAGCTAGTTTATTTAATTGTAAATTATGGCTTATCCTCTTCTTCTAAACACTACAATTGCAGCACCGAATAAAGTAAGGAAACCAACGATTCCTAAACTAGGAATTCTACCAGATCCTGATCCACATCCTGATTCAGGAATATCATTAATAGACTCATCAATCATATCTTGAGCTTCTGATTCAGTCAATAAATCAATAGCATCAATTAAATCTTGAACATCTTCTTCTGTCATGACATTTGCATCAATTAAAGTTTGAATTTCTGCTTGTGTTAACATTTGATCATCTAACATCGCTTGAACTTCTTCCTCAGTCAACAGATCAACACCATTAATCAAAGCTTGAACATCTTCTTCAGAAAGGATAATTGGCGCTGCTTCAACTTCAACATCAAATTCAGCAACAGCACTATTACCTGCCATATCTTCTACAGTAACTTCAACTGTGTAAGTTCCTGGTGTATCAAGCATTAAACCACCATTATCACTTACATATATAGCTAAATCACTTGCAGGATCGAAGTTATCGAATGCTACGACATTGGCTAAAATCGCTTCATTTACATTATCAAAATCACTTTCATCAACAACATAATCATTGTTTACAACTAAAGCCATTGGAGCTGTTCTATCATCAACTGTTAGAGTATATGTTTCTTCAGTAACGATATCATAGTCAAAATCTTCAACAGTTTCAAAAGTTAAGGTTACAGGATCATTGTATTCTAAATAACGTAAATAGTAACCAGCACTAGCTGTACCATGAGCACCAATTAAATAACCGTCATCTTCAATTGTAACATTTGCTTGCCAATCATCAAATCCGGCTCCACCATCATTGGTTGTTCCTTCAGAAGTTGTATGGTCCCATGTATATCTATTATAAATTTCATCAACCAAACCATCTGCGCCAACGACAACCATCACTGAACTCCAACCTGAAGCAGCGTCACGGAAATTCGTTAAGTCTGTCCATACACAGAATTTATTAGAACAAGATGTAACATCAGCATCAGGATTAAGTTGTGTGTCTGGATCCCATGTATAGTTATGTTCTACTGGCTCACCTGAATTTTCTTCAGTAAATGTTAAATCTGCTGTAACACCAGGGATAAATACATTTACTATAAATTCTAAGTCAATTTGATATGTGCCAGGTTCTGGAGAATAGAGATTTAAATCACTTGGTTTATTAACTATGATTGAATCTGTAACATCATTGCCATAACCATCATCAGCACTAATACCTTCTAATAAATCAACTGGATTTTTCTCATCAATATATCTGTCTTCAACACCAATAAACTTTGGAGGCATAACACCAATAACAATATCAACTTCAACTTCAGTTTCATCACCTTCAGGAGTTACAGCACTGTAAACACCTGTATAACCGCTACCAAACTCTGATGTATCAATCACAGTTTGTTCTCCTGAAGCATCGTATTCTTCAGTTACTTCATTCCAGGTATAGGTAATGGTTTCTAATAAAACATCGTCTTGGTAAATTTCAAAAGTATAATCTAAATTTTCAACACTATTTATGACTGTATCATCTGTGTCATCATACATATTTACCCATGACGCTGAAATATCCTCTGGTAAAGTAAAATCACTGTTATATTCAACGACAACATTAACCCCAGGAGTTGCAGAGTCATCATCTAACTCTAAAACGCCGTCAAATGTTGCTGGTTGATCTTCATATTGCATGGTCATCGGATCAACAGAGTCATCTAACATTGCTTCTGGTAAAGAAACGATGTAATCAGTTGTTTTAGGATTTGCAGTACCTCTATCAAGAGTACCAAAACTTACAACTGTCCAACCAGCAGGAATATAAAGATTGTTAGGGTCGTCAGCGATAATAGTTGACCATTCAGATTCAGGTGCTGTTGTTGTATCTACATCAGCATTCGTCCACTTTAAATAACCTAAAGGCTCTATAACGTAACCATCTGTATCAGTATCATCTAAAGCCATACGAATATGAGTGTATCTAGTTAATCCATCTGCAGAAGGATCACCATCTGTTAATCCTGCATCGACTTCAGCTTGGTAATCAGCAATTTCAGTTTCATCTGCTAAACGCCAATCTGGTGTTGTTTCATCTCCGTCATTGTAAATGTAATATCTACTGATATGATCTTCAAACATTTGTAATACGCCATTTTCATCAAAATGAGCATACATTCTATGTACAACATCAGTGATATCCGTACGAGCATTGGTTGTTAAAATGTCAATTTGTGATTCTGTATTGTTCATAAATACTGTTGCAAAAGCATTCCATGAAAGCCCTGCTAACTCATTATCATCAATCCATCCATCACTGTTGTCATCGACCATTTCGTGTCCATATCTTACAGAATCTTTAACAAAATGATATCTATGACCGTAATAGGTCATATCCCAATGTGAACTACCAACTTTTGTGTTGGTACAATCATCTTCAGCTAAAAGACATGCTTCTTGATCATAAGGATATAGATCAATAATTTCGTCGGCAGCTTGAATATTTGTAAAAAGACTCAAGCTTAATAAAAACATAAAACTTAGCATTAAAACCGTTAAAACTTTTTTCATTTTTTTCTCCTTCATCTCTCTAAATTTAATTTTTTGTACCCTATATCAGAATACTATACCATATTTTACACCCCACTGAAAACGCTGTCAATTCGACTCAATAGATTTCTATCGATTATATATGTTCTTACATATTTAGAAAGTTTTTTTCAGCCTAGTGATATAGTTTATCTAACTGTTCCTGGTAAATAAGTATAAAATGTTTTGCTTTCTGTTAACCCGTTATTGGTCACGGTAATGGTGTAACTAACTGTCATAGCGCGCTCTGGAATTTGAATAATTCTACCATGGTCATCTAAATATTCAGGATTATTAGAAACCATGGTGATTTCAGCATCAGGATAATTTGTTTCAATATAATACTCTGTCTCTAAAAACTCTTCAAACAAAGGAACAAGCCCTGCATTTCTTAGTGTTCTTGGACAATCTTTTCCTGAAAAATCTTGGTGATAAGCCTGATGTTCAATTGGCAAATTATACTTAATCAACAAATATGTGACAAGTTTTGCAGTTCTTTGCCATGTTCGGTATAAGTCGCCATCTTCATTAACAGCCATTTCAATACCGATACCATTTCGGTTACCGCCACCTAAATAAGTTGTACTACTTCCAGGTGATGAACTACCATCTCCTGCATGGTATCCTCTTTCGATTTCAGGCAAATGCTGATAAATATCATGGTCATCGATTGTAAAATGCCAAGAAGTCCATAATTTATTTTCTAATAACGCATTATTATATAAATAGTTTGCATGGGCCAAAGCATTACTACCGATGGCAGTACTGGCCGTATCATGAACAACCACCCAATGGACATTGTAAGGATTGTATTGGGTAACTCCATCTGGTAAAGGATCCATTGGTTCTCCTGGTCTTATACCATCAAATACCGGTACCATCTTTGAATCATTGATTGGAATGTCACCAAAATAATATCTAGAAACACTCTCAGCTCTTTTATCATAGTAATTATATTGGAAGCCATAAGCTGTCCATTCATGTATTTCTGAATAAGTGATTTGTTGGGCTGTTAAGTAATCCAAAAGACTTGATTCTGGATTTAAAGCGTCATGGACATAAACAGTGTAATCAACCTTCACTGATGGATCGGTAACTAAACTCGCTGTAAAGGTAACCAAACCTTCTGCATGGGTTGTTACAGTACCGCTTTCATCAATCGTCGCTACATCTGAATCACTTGATACAATGTTAACAGCTTCTCCCTCGATAGTATAAGGGAATAAAATAGTCTCAAGTGTAAAAGTATCACCAACAATAATGTCATTGTAATTATTAGAACTCAATATCTCAATACCTGGTGTTGTAATGACACTAAAATCTGTTTGAGTCCTAATACTCGATACTTGTCCGCTTCTAACTTGTATATAAACTTCTCCACTTGATAAAGGTGTAATGGTACCAGATTGGTCAATCCTAATGATACTTGGATCGCCTGTAATGAATTTAATCGGTGCATTTGCAAGTTCATAAGGCAATATCTCATATTCAAAGGTATGTGTTTCACCAATCATAATTTCATCAATTGGATTTAAAATATCAATGATTATTGGTAAATCAGGATTGTATGAAGTTTTTGTAGGTATTGATGAGACATCTGTATAATTGCCTTTTAAATAATAGGCATCAACATTGGTAAAGTGACCATAATCAAGGTCATTTTCACCCCAATAATTTAATGTGAAATCAAACTCACTATCTTCATTAACCACAACTGCATGGTCGAAATTGGTAATTTGATTAAATCTAGCGACTTTATACAAATTGACTTCTTCTGAATTAACTTTTAAATTAATATCAAATCCTAAATCAACATCACTAATTGTATTCCAAAAAATTCTTAATTCATCGGTATCATTTAAATTTTCACTGGCGTTTAATGTAATAGCAGTATGGCAATTACTCATCACATTGCCTTCGATTTCAGTCAAAGCCCCTTGAAAACCATTGATGATAATAGCGTCACCATTGATTGATGTGAAAGAATTGTTTCTAATTGTCGTATTGGTGCTATCATCTAAACTTATAAAGTAACCATTGTCATGAGTGATGTTAGAAACAGTATTGTTTTCAAAAATAAAATTACTAATGGCTAGAGCATTTGAAATTCTTGCATTTGCTTGGAAAGTAAAATCAGAGATGCTTACATCATTTGCATTGATGTCAACATGTCCATCTATGATAACATCTTCACTAACTGCCAGTAACTGAATACCGTTTTCATCAATAGTCAAATCTTCTTGATAAGTTCCGGTCTCAACATAAATGATGGTATCATTACTAGCCGCTAACAATGCATCACTTATCGAACTAAATAATTGTTCCCCAAATTCAAGTTCTAGTGATTCATATTGGTATGTGTCCCCTTCTTCTTTGCTTTCATCAACCACCAAGATATCCACAACAGTGATATTAAAAGTATCTGCAATGGACTCATCCAAAACACTTTTCGCTAAAATAGTGGCATTACCTGAATTCACTGCAGTCACTTGACCAAATTCATCGACTGTAAGAACGGATTCATCGCTTGAAAACCAATTGACTTCACTTAAACTACCCACTGGAAGAGGATCAATACTAAAGGTCGATTCCATACCTTTTATCATTAAGTCATTACCAACAATCATGATTTCTTCAGTATATTTATAAACCGTTACTGTCACAACCGCTTCAACATCTTCGTTGTAAGTCGAACGTATGGTCACGGTTGTTTCACCAAAGCCTTCAGCAGTTAATTCACCTGTTTGGCTGACTGATACAATATTAGAGTCACCACTTACATAACTTAAATCGTCATTGGATTCTACTGATAGTGTCTCACTATCACCAACCACCATTTCATAAGTCTCTTTATTAATATCCAAAGTGATGTGTTTATCAATATTAAAGGTAATGGTGATGGTTACAGATGGATCATAGGTTGATGTAACAATCACTGAAGCTTGTCCCTCTGATTTAGCAAGCACTAAGCCGTCATCATTGACAGATATAATATTAGGATTTGACACCTCAAATGTATAGTCTTTATTTGAAGTTATGACCAATTGATGGCTTTCACCTTCAATTAAGCTAACTTCCATACGATTACTGACTAAATCCACCGCTTCTCTTACTTCAACAGAGATTTCTTCAAAAATTGAAGCGTCTGTACTAGAAGTCACAGTAATAACTGCATTGCCTTCTGACAATGCGCTTATTAAGCCTGTGTCACTTAATTCTATGACCCCAGCCGTATCGACACTATAAATGAGTCCGTCTGGATCATTTGTAGTGACAAGCAATTGATGAGTCTCATCTTCAATTAAGGTTATTGAATCTGATTCAACATTAATCGTAATATCTTCTGTGTCTGTTGTTTGTGAATTTGTTGGGGTTTCGGTAAAATTTGTGTCGACTTGTCCACAAGCAATCAGAACAAATGCTAGACCCATTACCATTACAAAACACATTAATTTCTTCATCTACTTATCCTCCTTGATGAAATAATAATATTTCCTATCCGATTTCTATATTTTAAAATATTATTTCTTTGTCTTATTGGATGGACTGCATTGCTCAGCATTACAAATCCAATACCCTTTTCTCTATCTATCCACATATTACAACCAGTAAAACCAGTATGTAAAATTGTATTTTCGAAACTTACCTTATCACCGGCTGTACCACCTCTACTTGGTTTTTCCCAGCCTAAAGATCTAAATATTTCATTGCCATTTTGACTGATGTCTTTCATTTGTAAAGCAAATAATAAATCAACAGTTTCTGCTTTTAACACTTTTTCATCGTTATTAAGGATGGTCAAAATGAATTTTGATATATCCTTTACTGTTGAAAATAACCCTGCATGGCCAGCAAGACCCTTTAATGCAAATGCTTTTTCATCATGGACCAAACCCTTGAGTAAACCCTTATAAACTTCGTCATCTCTAAACTCAGTTGGTGCAGACCTGTCTTTATTTGGATCATATGATGAATCCATCATATTTAATGGCTTAAAAATAACTTCTTCCGCATAAATATCTAAACTTTTATTAGATACTTTTTCTATAATAAGTCCCAATAATATAAAACCTATATCCGAATATATAATCTTTTTGCCCGGTTGATAGATTAAATCAAAAGCAAATATTTTTGATAAAACCATCTCTCTATTTTTTAAAAGCTTGGCATTTGGAATATCTGCAGGCAAACCAGAACTATGGGTTAACAAATGATATATATTGATATGACGATGCTTAAAGTCAGGTAAAATATCATACACCAATGTATTTAATGAGATTTTTCCTTCTTCAATTAACTTCATCGCCATAGTGGTTGTACATATCACCTTGGTTAATGAAGCACAATCATAAATCTCACTACCATCGTTAAGGACCTTAAAAGGCTCTAATTGTTTATAACCCATATAATCGTAATCTATCTCATTATTCTGATATACAATCGCATAAGATGAACCGGGAAAATCACCTTCTGCAACGCCCTTTGATAATAATTCCGATATTTCCTTCACCTTAGAACCACTTTCTAAAGGTTCCGAAAACAACCATGGAAAATAATCCCATAAATGAAAAAGTAACCATATTAAACCAACCACAACCTGTGTTATCAGGTTCTATCAATTCACATTCTCCTTCAATTCTTTCATATCCATCAGGACAAGCATTATATAGGCATTGCCCATCTTCATAATATTGATCTTGTCCACAAATAGATTCGCATTCTCCATCAATTCTTTCATATCCATCAGGACAAGGATTATAAAGACATTGTCCGTCTTCGTAATATTGGTCTTGACCACATATAGACTCACATTCGCCATCGATGTATTCTTCACCTGCTGGACAAACCGAGACACAATCACCATCTACATACTCTTCGCCCACTGAACAAACCGATACACACTCACCATCAACATACTCTTCGCCGGCTGAACAAAGGGAATAACATTCACCATTCCTATATTCTTCACCAACACCACAGGCTGTTTTTTCTACGTCACTATCCCAGGTGAATCCAGCATATTCTTGCCAATAATAATCATTTAGTCTATCCATAAACTCAACAACTTCTTTATCTAAGCTATTTAAAACCCGATAACTAAAAAATGCACTACCTTTAATAATGTCATATTGAGAAATGTATCTTAACTGTTCAGGCAGTTCATTGGTATCATCCCAAGTGTCATCATCATAACGATAGAATCCATGACCAATAATTAAGTCTACATTATTTTCTTGAGCTAAATCTGCCCACCAATCTACTAAATCAGCAAAAGGTGCGCTATTATGGTCAAACTGCCAATATAATTGAGGTAAAATATAATGTAACCAACCCATTTCTACCCAATGTTTTGTATCTGCATATTGGTCAGAATAACTTTGCATAGTATATGGAGATGTGTTGCTTCCATCTTGGCCTCCTGAAGACCAAATTCCGAAAGGACTAACGCCAAATTTTACTGTTTCACTAAAATCGTTATTATACGTTTCAATGAGTTCATAAGCTTCTTTAATAACAGTATTTATATTTTCTCTTCGCCAATCATCTAGTGATTGTTCAGGTTCTTTTAGGCGTTCATATAAATCATTATCAGCATCTTCTGGTGTGCCATTATAACTATAAAAGTAATCATCAAAATGGATGCCATCTACATTATAATTGTTAATTAATTCTTGGATTACACTCCTAATATATATTTGAACTCTTCTTTCGCCTGGGTTTAAGATTAATTTGCCAGCATTGTCTTGAATCACTAAGTCCGGATTTTGTTTCGCGAAATTTTCATCATCCAATCCTGCCAGTTGAGACTCTTTGCTACCAGTGTCAGTCGAAACCCGGTAAGGGTTTAACCACGCATGGAATTCAATGCCTCTCTTATGAGATTCTTCAATCATAAATGACAATACATCCCAACCAGGATCTTGTCCCTCTGTACCACTTAAGTATCGACTCCAAGGTGCGTAATCACTGTCATAGAAGGCATCATTCATTGGCCTAACCTGGAAGAAAATAACATTGAAATTATTATTCTCTATGGTATTTAACATCTTTATGATTTCAGCCTTATATTGTTCTTCGCTTTCATATAAGCCAATATCGATATTGGAAACAGTTGCGACCCATATGGCTCTTATTTCCTCTTCTTTTTCTATATAATCTACTGGCAGAGGAATTGCAATATCCGTATTATAATAGGTAACGACTTCTCCATCTCTAATAACAAATGGATTGGTTTCGCTTGGTGGTATTAATAATCTAATTCTTTTTGAGATGGTTTCACTTTCATTTAAGGCCTTATCAAGAGCCTTGTATTCTAATGTATAGGTCGAAGATGCCAACAAAACAATTGGCTCATCATATTCACTCCAACTTGTCCATGAACTTCCATTATGTAGTCGATAAAAAATCGATGTATCTGGTTCACTCGTATGGAGAGATATATTTGTTTCACTGGTATAATATCTTTCACCATCATAAGATCCATCAATTGTAATTGATGGTTCTGCTGGCGGTGTTTGATCGATTGTAATCTCTTTTTCAAAGACATTTAAACAAGCGTCATTATTTCGATAATAGACAATATATTCCCCTTCATTATTTAAAGTAAAAGGTTCTGTATAATCTAGCCAATCACCATCATTAATTTTATATTGAAGTGAAGTTTCACCAGAGAGTCTTATGGTTGCTGATTGATAATCAGGATCATTGCCAATACCCTCCACATTAATACTTGGATTAGCATAACATTCTTCCACAACGGTGACACCCATTTCAACAACTTCACTTTCAATGCCACGATCATCTATGGTTTTAACATAAAAGTAATATCTGCCAGCTTCATCTAATACGATTGGCTCTGTATACAATGAATATTCACCAACGCTACCAAAATTCATTTTAACGTATATATCTTCAGACTCCGATGTTATGTTCATCACGCTTCCAACAACATAATCATCATCAATTGTATTACCAGTAATTGAAATACTAGGGACATCAACATTCAAATATTGAATGGTAATATTTTGTGAAACAATTGAACTTTCTACACCCGATTCATTCCTTGTTTTCATATAAATTACATGAGAACCTGTCCCACTTACCGTGAAAGGTTCTGTATATTCTTGCCAATCACCATCATCAAGTTGATACCAAATGCTATCACTGGCAGTTAAAGTAACGGTAACATCATCTAAAAAAATATTTCCTGAACTTTCGCCTGCTAAATCAACTTGAATATCAGCTTCTGTTGCATCGTATACATTGAAAGGTGTGACGGTCCAATGGTTGGTCTCAACATACTGCATATGACTTTTATCAAGATAAGAAGCACTATACATTATTTCGCCCTTAATTTCAGGATGTTTTAAATTATATCTTAATTGATCTCCAATTTCTTCTGTAAGCCAACCACCACTATCAGCTGCAGACGGTGCATGTCCAATATAAACATCAACCCCCGTGCCTCTAGCAATACTTGCCCACCAATCTACAACATCAGCATATGGCGCAGTAGAATGTGTGAAATTCCAATAAACTTGAGGACTGATATAATGTAACCAGCCTTGTTCCACCCATTTCTTACTATCTGCATATTGACCACGATAAGAACTTAAATTTGTTGGTCCAGTGTTAGAGCCACCTGGTAAATATTGGCTATAACCTTCTATACCACTGCCCCATAAACCAAAAGGACTAATGCCAAACTTCACAAAATTTCCTGATGATAAATTATAAGCATCAACATCTTCCTTAACACCCCTAACAATGTCGTTGACGTTTTCACGTCGCCAATCATCAAGGCTTTGATCTGTTTCTTTATATGTGTCATAAGTATCTAAATCAGAGCTAATACCACTGTAAGGATAAAAATAATCATCAAAGTGAATACCATCCACATCATATTTAGTCATAATTTCAGTGACCACATTACGAATATATGTCTTAACTTCAGGTTCTCCAGGATTTAATATCAATGGATTTCTATTATGGGAATCAACTTCACCGCTAACCACTAAATCAGGTCTCATTTTAGCAAAATTATTGTCTTTTAAAGTCTTTAAATAATCTTCTTTAGTACTTGTAGTATTTGCTACACGGTAAGGATTCATCCAAGCATGAAATTCAATGCCATTATTATGACATTCTTCAATCATCCAAGCCATTACATCCCAACCAGGATCCTGTCCTTCTACACCTGTTAAATAACGAGACCAAGGTGCATAATCACTTTCATAAAAAGCATCATTTAAAGGTCTTACTTGGAAAAGCATGGCATTCATATTGCTTTCAAGAAGTTCAGAAATTAAGTCCTGAAAAGCAGACTTATATTGGGTTTGGCTTGTATGCTGTGGCATGTTTAAATTGTAAACAGTTGCGACCCAAACCCCTCTAAATTCAGTGGTTTTTTCTGTATAAGTATCAGGTATCATCACTTTTTCAGTTGACCAAAAATGAGTGACATCTGATCCATTTCTTTGTAAAGGAACTAAATTAATCTTCCCACTTAAAGGCACAAAAGCGACCGCAATAGTGAAAATAGATAATGTTAATAAAAATATTTTTTTAAGTAATTTCATATCTTCTCTCCATTTAATAGTGTTTTTAATGCTTGCATCCCAGGATAAGCTTTTTCTTTATCTATAAAATTCTTATATGTGAAAAAAACATTACCATCTATTTCTTGAAATTTGTTAGTGTATTTAACTTGATTGACCAATTCATCCTTGTTTAGAAACTCGCCTTTTGTTCCCAATCTATAAGCCCCGTGGCCAATATATAAATCCACACCACTGTTTGTACAAGCCTCTACCCAAAAATCGCATATATCGGCAAATGGTGCAATCTCATGGCCAAATTCCCAATAAATTTGTGGAACAAGATAATCAATAATGCCTTCTTCTATCCAAGCCAAGGTATCGGTATACAAGCCATAATAACTTTCAGTACAAGCCATGGCTGTATTGCTACCATATTCATTTGGCTTTTTATTTTTCCAGATTCCAAAAGGGCTTATGCCAAATTTCAAATCTTCATTGATGGATTTTATTGCTTTATAAACACCTCTAACAATATCGTTTACATTTTCTCTCCTAAAATCTTCTAAAGGTTGATTTTGATTTTTATATGCTTCCGAATCATCCTTTTTTGGGTCCAAGCCACTATAAGGATAGAAATAATCATCAAAATGGATGCCATCTACATCATAATTTTTAACGATTTCAACCATTGAATCAACAATAAAGTCTTTCACTTCTTGTTTGGCAGGATTTAAAATCAATTGTCCTCTTTGATCTAAAACAATGTGTTCTGGATATCTTTTTGCAAAATTCAAGTCATCACAAGTCTTTAGATAGTCTTCTATAGATAGTTTACCATCCATACTAATCCGATATGGATTACACCAAGCATGGAACTCAATATTTCTTTTTCTTGCTTCAGAGATAATCCATTCTAAGACATCGAAAGGCGGTTTTTTTCCTTCTTTGCCGGTGAAATATCGACTATAAGGATTTAATTCAGATTCATAAAATGCATCATTTGTGGTTCTTACTTGAAAGAAAATAGCGTTAATGTTGTAATCAAGACAAGTATCTAACATCTCGATAATCTTCTTTTGATAAACTTCTATATCTTCGATGGTTGGCAAGTCTATATTGACAACGTTAGAAACCCACATGCCTCTAAATTTCTTATTACGATATTCATCAGGTATTTCTACTTGTTTCGATGTTTTATAATAATAAACTGGTTTTTCGTCGGTAAATTTAAATAATTTCATAACAACCTCTTATAAATAATATTTTAAATACTCTTGATGCGCATCCACTAATTCATCAAAGGCAAGTGACGCATTTTTAATTGACTTGGTTAAAGGGTTAATTTGTAGAGCAATTTTCGCCTTATCCAAACTTCTTTCATAAATAGCATCCACCAATAATTGTTCAAAATTTTTCATGTTCTGAACCAAACCTTTAATGCCATCCGGTAGTCTACCAATATAGACTGGAATTGGACCATGTTTTGTAATTCTTGAAGTGATTTCTATGGCACATCCATTTGGTAAATCCGTAATATACCCCTCATTAATTGTATTAATGACTTGATAATCTTTTTTATCATTATATATGGAACTGATGACATTGCAGGCAACATCACTATAATAAGCCCCACCCCTATCCTCTAATTCTTTTGGTTTTTCAGATAGATTTGGATCTTTGTATTTCTCGAATAGCAATCTTTCAATTTCTTTGACGTCTTCTGCTCTTGTTTTGCCATCTTGATAATTTTTCATAAATTTAGCAAACATTTCTTCATAATAATAATAGTATTTATGATAAGGACTTGGATATACACCTATTTTTTCAATAAAGTTTAAATCCCATTCCAATTCATCTATATTTTTCATATTCATTTGTTTTTTCTTTAAATCTTGAATAATCTCTTTTAAACGATTTTTATGTCGATGGTAGACATTGAAGACATAAGACATGTGGTTCAAACCACCAAAATAAGGTATTAGATGATCCACTTTAACATCTAATGTTTTTGCAAAGTGATTGGTTAAATTTATCGGGACATTACAAACCCCAATAAAACGTTCAAAATCGCAATGCCTAAATACAGCTTCACTCACAACACCTGCTGGATTGGTGAAATTTATCAACCATGCATTTGGACATAATTCCTTAATGTCTTTTATAATATCATAAATAACAGGAACAGTTCTCAATGCTTTAAAAACACCACCAGCCCCTAATGTTTCTTGTCCTAACATATTGTATTTTGCGGGGATTTTTTCATCTTTCACTCTTGCATCAAGTTGCCCAACCCGAAATTGGGTTGTCACAAAATCTGCATCTTTTAAAGCACTTCTACGATCGAGCGTTAGATGTATATCGATTGGTAATTTGGCCTTCTCTATCATTCTTTTTGCCAAGGCACCAACGATTTCTAATTTTTCTTTACCTGCTTCTATATCTACAAGCCATAACTCTTTTATAGGAAGTTCTTGATAACGTTTAATAAAGCCTTCGACAAGTTCCGGTGTATAGCTTGATCCCCCACCAATCGTCACAATTTTTATTCCTGCCTTCATAATTTTCCACCACTCTTTATTAATTGATTTTCTATTTTTTTGCTTTGATTCATTTTTAATTCATCTAAGGCAAATAAGTAACTACCGATTACAGGGTTAAACTTAGGGATGATAATTTTAAAATTGGGCACTTCATTTTTTAATGTATCTTTAAAAGTTTTTAAAAATATTTCTGCTTTAATCTGAAAAACTCTACCGCCAACAACCACTGGTAAAGCCTCGTTTTCCATACCCAACTGCTTAATGACACCCGCAGTTTGAAAGGCTATGTGTGTTGCTACATTCTTTAAAATCATAATGGCTACTTCATCACCTTTTAATGCACATGTTTCAACGGCACCAGTAATATCACCAAATGTTTTCTTGTCCAAGAGTCGTTTAGGATATAGTAATGGAATGGCTTCTTCCATATTTTTAATGTTTAATATTTTAGGAATCTCTTCTTGTAATTGTGTTGGTTTATAGGTTAATTCGTTTGCTCTAAATGCATAATGCAAAGCATCTCTTGCTATATCTAAGCCGCCGCCAAAAGTTCCTGTGATATAACTCAAAGCTCTTAAGATGGCTTTTCTACCAGACCGATCAATTGCACAAGCATTTGTTCCGGTTCCTGCGATGCAACAAGCACCATATGCTTTTTTTAAACCACTTCTTAAAATAATCCAAGCATCATTGACAACCCGAAACTTAATTCCATTAAAAATCGATTGACAAACATTTTCTAACCTTTGGTAATCTTCTTTTAAATCTGCGCCACTTAAACCTAAATAGATTAAAGCGATATCTTCGTCTTTAAGTGTTAACGCTTTCATCGCTTCTAAAAAAAGACCTTCTATAACTGATTTAAACTCAAGTTCACCAGAACTGACAATATTAGAACCCCTCGTAATTTTATCAAAAAGTATATTGCCTTGTAAATCGATGACATTGATTCTTGTTTTAGTTCCACCGCCATCATAAGCAATGATATATTTCATTTTTTCACCTTCTTACAGGGCTGATTTGGCCTAAAATTACATGATCATTAGCACCAGTTGCCTTGGGTACATTCGAAGTATTGCCTAGTAAAGTCTCATTGGCTAAAATCATAAAAGCCAATGCTTCAAAATAATCACTATCATATCCATAGTCTTCTAAAATGTAAAGGTTATTTGATTTTGAATAATAAGCAATTAAATCCAATAATGTTTGATTTTTAGAACCCCCACCTGTGATGATTATTTCGTTTTCAGGTGTATAAGATTCTAAAAACATTTGATATGATTTCACAATGGTATAAGCTGTGACATGTGTTAATGTACATACAATGTCTTCTTTATCAAAGTCATGATATTTTTTTAATAAATAATCACAATAATCTTTTCCAAACAATTCTCTTCCTGTAGACTTTGGTGGTAATTTATTGAAATAAGGATGTTTGACAATTTCATCAAACATTTCATTTATCAAAAATCCAGATTTAGCAGTCGACCCATCTTCATCATATCTTTTATTAAACAAAGACTGCATGGCATAGTCAATCATCATATTTCCTGGTCCGTTATCAAAAGCAATAACATCATTTAAGTTACAATTCTTTTTTAAATAAGTTAAATTTGAAATGCCACCGATATTTTGTAAAATCCTAGTTTTCTCTTTGCTTCTAAATAAAACATAATTGGCATAAGGCACTAAAGGGGCACCATTCCCGCCTTGGGCTATATCAGCCACCCTAAAGTTTGAAACGACTGGAGTTTTGGTTAAATTCGCTAAAACACTGCCATCTCCTAATTGTAAGCTTGACATAGAATATGAATCTTCATTCTCCGATATATGATAAATGGTTTGCCCATGGTTTGCTATAAAATCAATAAGACTTAAATCAATATCAAAGTTTTCACAAAAAGTAAAAACACACTTACTATAGGCTTCTGCCAATTCAAAGTTTAAACTGCACAAAAGCTTAGAAGTGCTATGATTAAGCGATATTGCTTTTTCAATTTTTTTTAACAGTTCCTTATCATAAGGATACGTTTTAGCATGAAGAATTTTTACCTTTGTAGATGTTTTGCTTCCTTCTACTTCTCCGAAAATAATATCAATACCATCTAAGGAAGTTCCGCTCATCATACTAATTGCTAATTTTTTCATATTTTACACCCAATAATTACATTATAAATGATAATGAGTTTTAATCAATATCGGAAATGCTTTTAGGTTGTTTTTTTCAGAAACAAAAAAAATGATTTAAAAAAATCATTTTTTTTATCATTAACATTTTATCTTTTATATTTTTTGAATGTTCGATAAGTTTCTTCAATCATTTTAACACTTTGGTCTATATCAATGTAAGCACAATTTGTAAACAACGCATCTATCATGCAAAGTTGAGACATCCTCGAAGTCATTGCCGCACTTCTAAATTCACCTTCTAATGATGTTGTGAATAATACAATGTCACTTAAATCAGCCAATAAGTTTGATCCAAGCTTAGTAATACTGATAACCTTAGTCTTCCGATCCTTTGCCAAGAGCGCAGCACTAATAATCTCTTTGGTTTTCCCGCTATTTGATATACAAACAATGACATCATTTTGATTTAAAAATGACGCATCGACAAGTTGTTCATGGGATTCTTCTTGGGCTATGGCAAGTTTATTAATACGCCTTAATTTCATTTCTAAATCCTTACACACCAAATAGGAAGAACCTTTACCAAAAATAAATACGCGTCTAGCCTTCATAATTGAAACCGCAGCATTATGTAAGGCTTTTGGGTCATATATTTTTAAAGTTTCTTCAAGAATCCTAATGTTGTTTTGAATGACGCTTTCACCAAAATTCGAGTTTTTTGAAAGAATCACATCATTATATTTTTTGGTTTCTGGAATTTCAATTTTAGCATTGGATAAAATAAAATCAATTTTAAAATCTTTAAAACCCTTGTAACCAAGTTTTTTACACATTCTAACAACACTTGCTGGACTTGCATAAGCAGCTTCTGCTATCTTTTCAACATATAAATCTTTCAAAACCGCTTTATTCTCTATTAAGTAATCAAGCACCGCTCTTTCAGTCATACTCAGGTCTTCTTTGTACTTTAACATATTTAGCATTACACTCATTGTTTCACCTAATTTTTAAAAAATTTTAATAGAATAACAAGGTTATTATAACATCATCTTGAAAATAAATAAATGAAATATTGTAGTTTTTTCAATCATCTATTTTTCAATTAAAAAAAGTAGACATTTTTTGAAAAAAGTCTACTAAATTTATTCATTTATTTATTATTCTAAATTGTAAAATTCAAAACTAAATGACTTTGTTTGGATTTAAAATGTTCTTTGGATCAAAAGTTTTTTTAATGCCTCTCATGAGTTCAATTTGTATATGACCAACCTGATCTTTTAAATAGGCTCTTTTAGCATAGCCTATGCCATGTTCTCCAGAAACCTTTCCACCAAACTCAAAGGCTTTATTGTACATTTTTTTAAAGCCAGTTCTTGTTTTCTCTAACCATTCATCATCACTTAATTGATCTTTACAAAAATATATATGTAAATTCCCATCACCTGCATGTCCAAAATATGGAATCCTTATATCTAGTTCTTCACTTAATTGATGTGTAAAATCTAAATAGTCCTTTATATATGACCTTGGTATGACAACATCACATTCATCTATTAATGTTGTAGAAGCTTTGATGGCTTCTAAGAAGGCACCTCTAGCACTCCATACAGATTTTTTTCTCTCCTCAGTGTCTACCAAGTACACATCAATAGCATCTAAGTGATTGACACATAAATCACTTACCATTTCAACATCATAATCAACAGTTTCTTTTGATGATCCATCATAAGATATTAGTAAATATGCCTCATAGTCATCGTTGGGTATTTTCTTGCCTAAATATTCTTCACTGAATTTTAAAGAAGATTTCTCTAAAAATTCAATGGCTGTAGGTAAGGTGTGACCATTGATTATTTTCGGAACAGCATTAATGGCTTTTGTTCTATCTTCAAAAGGAACCAATAAGCTAATGGTTTCTTTTGGTATAGGAATCAATTTTAATGTGGCTTCTACAATAATACCTAAAGTACCTTCACTGCCAACGATTAAATCTTTCAATGAAAACCCACTTGAATCCTTAACAACCTTACCACCAAAACTCACGAGTTCTCCACTTGCAAGAACAACGTCTAAACCTCTGACCCAATCTCTAGTTACACCATATTTAATGGCTCTCATCCCACCTGCGTTGGTTGAGATATTGCCACCGATGGTTGCGCTTTTTTCACCAGGGTCAGGTGCGTAAAACAAATCTTCTTTTTCAACATAATTGGCAATATCCATCAGTAAGACACCAGGTTCCACTCTTAACGTCGTATTTTCTTTATCCAGTTCGATGATTTTATTCATTTGCGATGTATCTAATAAAATGCCCCCATCCACTGAAACGCAAGCACCAACCAAACCTGTGCCGCTACCCCGGACAGTCACAGCTATTAGATTGTCATTCGCATACTTCATGATATCTTGTATCTGAGATTTATTTTGAACATAAAGATGAACATCAGGGTAAGCTGTAATCGTTTGTAACTCATCATGGGAGAAATCAACTTCTATATTTGATTTTTCAATTATATTCTTTTCACCCACCACTGATTTTAAATACTTTATATCTTCTTTATCTATCTTTTTATAAACCAAAATATCATCTCCTATATGAATATTTTTTAATTTGACAAAACTTTACAAAAATCTATAAATCATTAGTATAAAAATTCTTTAAATCACAAAATATTAGCCAATAATTTATTTAATTCAGGTATTACTTCATATATATCACCGGCAATCGAATAATGTGATATGCTAAAAAGTTTATTGTCGATGTCACTATTGACAGTGATGATTATTTCACTATCCTTCATGCCTTCAATATATTGGACAGCCCCACTAATCCCTAAATTGATAATTAATTTAGGTTTAACAGTCCTTCCACTCAAGCCAATTTGTCTTCTTGGATCAAACCAACCATTTTCTATTAATGGTCTTGTGCAAGCAAGTTCTGCATTTAAGAGTTTTACAAGTGGTTCTATTAATTCTAAATCTTTTTTCTTTTTAAAAGCTCTTCCAACCGCAATGATAATCTCAGCATCAGAAATATCTTTGACTTTGGCTTTGTTCTCTGAAGATATCAATTTAATATTCGTGATCTTAGAAATATTAGAAGCATTCATCTTAATGATTTTTCCATGAGCTTTCACTTTACTTGGTGCATTAAAAATTTTATACCTGGCCGTTGCCAGTTGAGGTCTATGATTGGGTGTATGAATTTTGGCCATGATGTTACCGCCAAAGGCAGGTCTCACTTGTATTAAGTCGCCATTGGCTTTTATATCTAAACTTGTACAATCTGCAGTTAAGCCTGTTTTTAATCTTGCAGCAACCCTAGGCGCAAAACTTCTTCCTTCTGATGTACCGCCAAACAAAATAATATTAGGGTCAATCCTATTTATGAAATCATTCATTACATTGGTATAAAGTTCCACATTGAAATTTTTATATATTTCATTTTGGTAAAGAAATACTTTATCAACGCCATACTCAAGTGCTTCTTTGGCAATTGATTCTACCGAATCACCAATGACAATGGCATAAAGTGGTTCTTTGGTAACCTTGCATAGTTCTTTTGCTTTGCCAATCAATTCCCAAGCGACTGGGTGAGCAATATTTTCTCTTTGTTCTATATATACAGTAATTCCATGGTATTTTTGCTTATCAATTAGTGTTTTCTCTTCTTCAATATATTCGCATATACCTGAAGGTCCTTTATTAACACACAATTTACATAATTTACACGCAGCATTGATTGAAAGGTATGCATCTTGATATACAAAGGCATCAAAAGGACAAATTTTCTTTAATTGTTCTGCAACTTCTTTATTAATTTTATCTTGGTTAATTTTTATATATCCCATGATTTCACCTATAAAAACTTATTCTCGTCAAGAATTTTAAACATTTCTTGTGCAAGTGTTTCTTTATCGCCTTCAATAAATTTTGATTTTCTCTCATTAGACGGTGGAAAAATCTCTTCCACTTGTGTTGGAGACCCATTCAAACCATAATGTTCTGGTTTTTTATCATTTAAATCATCTAAGGTGACCGTTTTAATCTGATAGTCTCTCAACTTCATTTTTCGTTTATATGACGGCAATCTCGGTGATAAGTTTGATTTTTCAACTGTTAACAAACAAGGGAATTTTATTTCATTTATTTCATCATGTGAGTCATAAGTGCTTTTAACAACAATTTTATCATCTAAGATTTCAATAATTTCAGACACATAAGGTATATGAGGCACATTAAGGAATTCAGCGATTTCCGGTCCAACTTGGGCGGTGTCCCCATCTGTTGTTTGTTTACCACAAACAATGATATCAGCATCCCCAATGAGTTTAATTAATTGACTTAATGTATAAGAAGTCGCTAAAACATCAGCACCAGCAAACCTTCTATCAGTGACCAAGACGGCTTCATCAGCACCCATGTACAGTGCTTCTTTAAGCACACTTTTTGCATTTGGAGGTCCCATGGTAATTGCAGTTAAACTTGCTTTAGAAACTTTTTCTTTTATTAAAAAAGCTGCTTCTAAAGCATATAAGTCATAAGGATTTAATTTTGCGTTATTGCTATCTCTTATAAGAACTCCTGTTACAGGGTCAACTTGAACATTTGAAGAAGCTGGTACTTGTTTTATACATGTTACTATTTTCAAAAAATCACCTCTTGATATCTATTTCTTTTCTATATGCTAGCATTCAATAATAATTAAAAAAGTTTATAAGATGTTTTCACACAAGGCGAGAACGCTTAATTTACAATAATCACATCTTCTTTTAAAACATAAAAAACATCGGTTGGCTCCATCACTTCATAAGGACTCATTTGCAAGTTATCGTTTAATCCAAGTGGTAATCTTAAGACGTAATAATCATCTTTTTCCTTCATAACAGGAAATGTTACCCATAATCCCCGATAATTATAGTTTTCAGGATTATATAAGACTGGACTACTCGTATTGGCACTATAGTATCCTAAAGCTTCAGGTTTCAATAATGCAATTTTATATGAATTGCGGTCTTTAAAGCCTAATGCTTTATCTAACTGATAGTAATGTTTGGCGATTTTTTCACCCCAAAAAGCATCACTTGCATATTTATAATTCATGCCCTGATACTTATTTCCAAAGTTTGTACCAAAGGCCACATGGTAATTTGGATCAAAATATCTTGTTCCTAAAAAATATTGAACATGATACTCTATACAATCTTGTATGGTATCAAAGCTTGTTGCACTATTGTAGGGATCACTGTCATATGCATTAATACCAAATAAATTATTTTTATTTTTTGCAATTAAACTATTGCCCCATCCACTTTCATGTATGGCAAAAGCAAGTTCCATAGCACCATTGATATAGACTTCTTCTTGAGCATTTATAAAATCCTGACCAGCATCATAGATTCCGCTTGTCGTTGATGTATTACTATTAATATAGTCATTCAATTCTTCTGCTGTATAATTTGTCTTCGTTCTAAATGACAAATACTGATAATAGTTATAATATGGTTGATTTGCATTCACAGCATTCTCATAAGTATCATTTCTTAAGTCATCAGTCATCACTTTAAAATCAGTATAAAAATAGTGGTTATCGTAACTATAATAGCGATAACCATCTTCTAAATACTCAGGTGCTAAATCAATTGCACCAATAGATTGAAAATCAGCAGTTCGCAAATTATATGCTATTCTATGAACCAATTCACCATTAACAACTTCATAGTAAGAATAGGCATTATTTAAGTGAATATGCGGGATTAACTCAACTTCTGTATTGACAACTTCAAACCTTACACCAGCAATCATTCCATGAATAACAATACCCTCAGATTCCAAATAGACACCATCAACATTATAGTTTCCATTGATATATGTTGGCGAATGAAAACCTGTGTGTCCTAAAGTAGTTGTTTCATTAATTGACTTTGTTTTAAAGTTGACAGCACCATACTTCATCGCCAAAACTTTATTAGATGTGTTTAATATCACATAATTCGGATTTGTATTACGTTTTAAAATGGTTTGAGACTCAGATAAAAACTCATAAGATGCAAGGACTGAAAATGAACCATCAGACATTGCTTCAGCCAAGACAAAGTCACAACCAGTAAGTCCATTATCTTCGCAACTTGTAATGTCTGTTGTTTCAGTAATGGTCGTTGTTGGCAAGGTTGGAATCGTTGTTGTTGGTGCTTCTGTGCTTGGAAGGGTTGTGGTTTCTGAAGTCGTCGTATTTTCTGTTGAAGTTATCACTTCATTTGTGGTTAAATCGGTTGATGTAGTCATTGGATTTGTTCCACACCCAACCATTGTGAATAACAAAAATAATCCGATTATCATTAATCTTTTATTCATAAAAAACCTTCTTTTTTAGTTTACTTTTTTAATTCGATTGATAACATCTTGTTCGAAACTTTTTATATAATTTGTAATAAAAGTCACTATATCTAATTCATCATCTAATATAAGTGGTGTTAAATCAATGGCATATGTTAAAGCATTGGTTTCATCAACTGCATGTGAAGCATTAAAAGTTGCATTGGACAACCTTCTACCAATCGTAGCCAAGTCATAACGCTTACCACCAATAATCTGAGAATCGAAAACTTCCACAAGACTTGCTGCTAAATTAGGATGCTTTGAAACATCTAAATATTGTTTTTCATTGTCATTAACCCAATCCAAATTACGCCAAACTTCACAGCCATAAACTTTTTCTGGGCGTTCAGATTTTGGCATCATTCTAATTGCTTTAATGACTTTTGTGACAACACCAATATGGGTATCATGTTTGTCAGCTAAATTATGTGTATAAAGGACTTTAGGTTTTGCCAAAGACAATAAAGTTTTGAATTCATTCACGATGTTCATATCAGACTTATCTTTGACCATTTTACTTGGATAATCTAATAAAGCTAAACCACCATATTCACCTAAATATGCAGCTTTTTTTTGTTCGATTTTTCTAACATCAATCATTTCTTGGTCAGAGTAATCTTTGTAAATATTATCACGAGCACTTCCACTTCCATTGGTTACAACACAAGCAAAGAAATGATTTGTTTTCGATTGAAAACAATTAACAATACCATGATAAGCCATAATTTCGACATCATCTTGATGAGCTGCAATTGCCATATGTGTTGTTCTTTCTATGGCTTTCTTTTCTTCTGTTTGATCTGGAATAAAAACTTCAGCACTTTTATTAAATAATTTCATAATCATTTCACCTTTCTATATTTTCGGTAGACTAGCAGCCGCAATTGATTGTCCCACTCTTCTAGATTTCTCATCAGGAAGGTTCACACTAATTTGATTTGCCAGTTCAGTAAATGTTTCATTCAATACTTTGTTTGTGTACTCAAGGATTTTTATTCCACCGATTCCACTCGTCACTCGGCCCAATATTAATACATGTGATATGTCATAAAACTGTGCATAGTAAGCAATGCTATAACCTAGATAGACACCGATTGTTTTAAAAATCTCTAAAGCTAAGGCATCATCTTTTTCTGCAAGCCCTTGAATAAATTTTAATTTTTCTGCTGGAGACAAAGACTCATCCAAATGGATATTTGCAGCCTTGGCCAATTTAATAACAGCGTCTTGTGAAAAGTAATTCACACCCACACCATAGTCATGACTCCATTCATCTACAGGAGCATTTGGATTATAATCTACTGGTACAAAACTTAGTTCATTTAACCAGCCGGTAATATTTCCTAAAGCATTGACATAGCCTGCTGCTTGACTTGTTCCCATGGCAATGCCCAACACACGATTTGATTCTAGGCTCATAGAACCAGCCAAAGCAGTCACATCACCATCATTAATGACCTCTATTGGGACATTGTTAAATTCTTTTTGAATTTTATAATATAAATCACGAACATCCTTATCAAATAATTCTTGAGGGACTTTCCTAAATAAGGATGCCACAGCCACACGATTATTAATAAAGATGCCTGCACTACTAACGCCAATTGCATCTACTCTTTCAAGTTTACTTGCTGCTCGCTTAAGCGAATCCATAATGCCTTGATAATGATAATTAGGATCACTTTCCTCTTTCGGATGCCATATAACTTCCTCAGAAAAAATCGCTTTACCATCCACAACTGAAGAAACTTTGCGATCACTTCCCCCTGCATCAAAACCAATTCTAGAACCATTTAAATGACGACCAATACTTTTTGATGTCTCTTCTGTCATTGGGACTTCTTCCAAATTTACAAGCTTAACTTCAAAAGGTTTTTCATATACTTTAGACATAAAATCTTGGTCAAAATCTCTTAATCCACCTTTTTGATAACTATCTTTAATCCGCTGACCTAACTTAGAATGACCTGCAAAATAAATTTTATAACCACCTTTAATCCATAGAATCGTTTTAATCAGTCTTTCAATATAAATAAAGTTGGCTTCTTCTTGTTGATAAATATCATTGAAGATATAAGATTCCGTCATAGAAACTTGGTTTTCTCCGCGTTCTATAGCAAACCTAATCAATACTGGATTATCAGTTTTTTTTAGGGCTTTTTCATATGCTATATTACCCATTATGATGGGTGAGAAATCTTTATCTAATGGTAAGTCTATTTTGGATTTTTGATTAAATATAAATTTTTCCAATCATATCACCTCTTCATTTACAATTATATCATCATCATAACTTTGGTTATAGAAGATATATCAATTTATCAAAAACGGGCACTTTTTTTCAGAGTCAGAATGTTATGATAAAATTAAGAAAATCTATAAGATTGGAGATGCTTTCTGTGATTAAAAAATGTTTTCAGTTAAGTTTTGTATTTATTATTTTATTTGGGCATTATTTGATTAATGCGAGTTCAAAAACATTTACCCTTGGAAGTCTTGATAGCCAAGAAACCATCAGTGTTGAAGATATCACCTATAATAAATATGTCATCAATACTGCAAGTAGCGACCAACATATTGTTCATAATATAGAAATTGGCCGATATAGTGATTTCGAAGTTGTCCTTCATGATCAATTATATGGTGAAGATGCCCAAGGTTTATCGACGGTACTAAATATCGCCTTAGATTATGAAGCTAAAACAGGAAAAGTCGTTTACGCCGCTGTCAATGGAGATTTTTTTAGCACCCTACCAATTGATTTTTATGCAAAAGAAAACAACATCTTAAGAATAGGCAATTATAATAAAAATGCCTTTGCTTTTACCAGTGCTCACAGGACTAAGGTTGGAAAAGTAGATTATGGTTATAAAGTTAATATCTATGATGAAAACAATTTACTTGTCGATTTTATTCACATTGATAAATTTAATCAAACGCTTGAAGACGGGGAAGTCGGTGTATTTACACCAGATTTTACTTCTGAAATAATCGGTGAAAACATTGCTAAATTGAATGTCTCTAACGATCTAATTCTAAATAAATCCGACCATCATTACAAGGGTCATGCTTTAAATGAAATGACCAATTTTGATGACCTTAATTATACCCTATCTAATGATGAATTCGTTCTCGCCGCTAAAGGCAGTTCTCCTAATTATGAAAAAATCTTAAATTTAATAAGTACAGGCACTAATATATCTATTTATCCTTACCCGGTCAATGATTGGGACAAGATGGAATATATTATTGGTGGTTGGCAGATTCTACTTGATCGTGGTGTAAAACTTCCCGAGGAGATTCATGGATCTGCAACTGCAAGACATCCCAGAACAACAATCGGTGTAAACCGAGATGGTGTTATAGGGTTAACAGTCGTTGATGGAAGATTGGTTAATATCCCAGGTCTTACGCTCAATGAATTAGCAGACCTAAACGAAGATTTAGGCTATTATAATGCTCTAGAACTAGATGGTGGTGGAAGTTCTACATGTTTATTAAGGAATTTAGAAACCAATGAACTAGAAGTTATGAATACCCCTGCAGATGGTCACTTAAGAAAAGTTGCCAATGCTGTTTTAATCGTCGGAGACCCAATTAAAGTTGATGAACCCATCACAACTGAAACACCCACAACTGAAGAACCTATAACATCTTATCAACCCACAACTTACATAAGCCCAACAACTTCACAAGAACAAACTACAGAAATTCCAACAACATTTATTTCAACAACAAAGGATAGCACTTATCAGGAAACAACTCTAAGTTCCGGTGAAATTATTGATGAGGGATGTTCTTCATGCAACAATGTCAATGTCTCCATACTCTTTTTTGGCATTATGTCACTAATGACGATAATTATTTTTCGCAAAAAATAATTTTTAAAAACATAAATAATATAAAAAGGAGACTGAGGTCTCCCTTTTATATTTTATAAACTGAAATTTACTTTACATCAATATATGGATTAAGATTCCTTTAAAAAGTCCAATATGGAAGAAAAAACAGAATTCATAAATTCAATTTTACTGTATCCATGATCAGCGCCTTCTACTTCCAAGAATTTACCCACTTTTATATAAGTTTTTAAATCACAGCTGTAAGAAATTGGCACAGCCATATCACATGTTCCGTGAATCAGTAATACAGGCTTATCATATGCACTTAATTTTTCCTTATATTCTAATATTTTGCAGGATTCAAGAAACTTTCTATTTAATTTAGAGCCATTTAAGTCAATAAAACCACCCTCTATTTTGTCTCGGACATCAAACATATTTTTTATTAACTCTACCATATTTGTAGCTGGAGATATTAAAATAAGTTTTTCTGGAAGAAAATGTAACATATTGATTGCTATTGCACCTCCCATAGAAAACCCTAATAGATAAATTTTCTTGAAGCGTTTCTTTGCATCTTCTATAATTTGACTTGCTTGCTTTAAAAGGAGATTCATGGTTAATATCGATAGATCAAGGTCACTTTCTCCATGACCATACCAATCAAATCTAATAGAAGAAATGTTATTTTTTTCTAATAGATTATCAATTTTATAAAAAATACGATTTGTTTCAGATTTGTTGCCTGTAAATCCATGAAACATAATGACACATTCATCGTTTTCACCTGTATTTGAGATACCTCTCATTATAAGATTATCCATAACCATTTCAATTAATTGTTTTTTCACAAATCGTCCTTCCTTAATAATATATCTCTATAAAGGTTTCATACCTTAATCAGACTTTAAATATTTAAACAGGGCCGCTTCAATTTGAATAAAAGGCATCTTAGCAATATACTCTATGTCATATAAGTCCATTAATGTTTTAATATATTGATGTCCTAGATAATATCCAGTATCACTTAAGCCAAATACCTGGTACCAATCACCAAAGAAATCCTGACAAGATAATTGATGGTTTAGTCGATGCAAAAGTTCTTCTTTGAGTTGCGATTCTTTTTCCTTACATGCTTTGAACCAATCATTTCTTCTTCTTGTTCCACTTAAGATAGATTCTAAATAAGTTGCAAAACCTTCTATATAAATTCTATTAATCCACTTCCTATAATGATCATCATAAGGTTCTAAATCCGTTTCTCTTACATATTCATGAAGTAAATGTGCATATTCGTGATAAATTAAATTTCTTAAACTTTCCTGGTCATCCCAAGCAAGTTCGACTATCTTTTCAACCCCTAACATGATTGTAGGCATGCCTTTATATTTTGTTGCCCAACCAGCTGCATTGCCTAAGCCATGGTAGATAATTATGTTAATCTCCAAAAGCGAGACATCAATCATCTCTATTTTTTTATTTGCAAGTTCAACACATATTTTTTCAATCGTTTTCGAAACTTCTTTCATCTTCTCAAATGCAATTTTTGAGTAGGTAAAAACTTTTTCAACAGCAATGTCTTTAGGATCATATTTGTTGAGTAAGTAATCATCCAAACACATCTGTTTAATATCAGTAAATTTTTCCATAAAATCTAACCAATAATGATATTGACCTAAAGCATCTTTTTCTTTAAATTTATAATCTCTAAAAAAATTCATAACATTCATGTGTTCACCCATAAATTTAAATATTAAATTTCAACAATTAAAGTTCCACAACAATCCATGGGTAATTCCTTGAATACTTTCCCGTCCTTAAAATAACAAGACCCGCCTAAACTTGATGTTGAAACATTATTAACCATAAGGACTGGTGCATTAATCTTGGCAGATTGTCTTTGGTAAAGTATTTTTTCTCTTTTCCACATCTCAATTGAATAATCGATGTGAAGTGGCCAAAGGAGAAAATCTTTGGTCAATTTATTAATCTTTTTAATGTTTTTAGGATACCAAAGATCTCCACACAAACATAAAGCAATTTTTTTGCCCATATATTGGAAAGTTGTTAATTCATTACCTTCTGCATAATGTTTATCAGTTTTACTTTGGTCTTTCCATCCTTTTGATACACGTCTATAATTCATTAAAATATGTCCATATGCATCAATGACCATATAAGAACAATATATCTTTTGAGTACTGACTTCATGTTCAAAATATCCAAAGCCAATAGATAAACCATTTTCACTAGCAAGTTTTCTTATATCATGAATCATATGTGAGTCATTAGTGATTGCTATATGCTTATCTTTATTATAATCCCATGTCAAGGCATCAAAGCCATGTAAAAATCCTTCACCAAAACAAATCATATCGGTATTTTTATCTTCGCTAATCGCATGACTTCTAATGGTAAGAAAATTTTGATTGATGTCATTATTGATGGATTGTTGGCTTTTTAATGCTAGTTTCATATCATACCCCTATAATTCTTGTTTATTACTAAGGTTAGAAAAAATGGTTTTTCTTTATTTAATACTTATTTACTATAAACATTATATATTAGTGTAAGGTTTTTTACTATTATAAATAAAAAATGCATGCTAATAATTTGCTTTGTTATTTGACTCATGTAGTTATTTTCCCTTATAATAAGTTATAGAAGGAGGTACTTTATGCAAAACAAATTAAGTCCTAAACAGGAACTAAAATCCTTGCATATCCGCATTTGGTTATCCGCCATTATTTCATCTTCCATTTATATGGGTATTAATCTATTATTTTTTAAGGATCAAACATCCACTCAATCTATATTTATTGAGGGAATAACCTTTTTCTTAATTTGGATTATCATTCATTACATTTTTTATAGTAAAAAAATGAAACAATTGAAGTCTGAACAAGATGTCAATCACTGATTTAAATACATTGATTTGGTATAAAACAGAATTTCCCTTATTATATTAAATTAATTAGATAAATGGCTAAGTGAGTAATGACTTTCGTTTAAAACTAGCCTTATTAAAAAAGGATTATAAGTGAACATTCCACATATAATAGTGAAGTTAGTATCACAAATCTAGTTAATAGTCCAATGGGTGAAATGATAATAAATAATATTGAGTTTGCTTTGACCGGTGATTTATTCATTTTAGCATAATCACATAAAGCAAATATAAGAATATATTTACATGTTTAAATTATAAAAACCACGATTCAAAGGGTAAATGATACCTTTCAAATTGTGGTTTTATTTATTAGAAAATATATGAAAAATTATTTGTCATCTGCAAGGTCCAGTCTCATCAAAAGCCAATCATGATAATCATTATTAATCTTAATGGCACGTTCATTGATGCCATAAGTTTTAAAACCAAATTTTTCATAAAGTTTTATAGCACGTGTGTTATCAGATACAACATCCAAATAGATGGTTTCTATAAATGATGTTTCTTTTGCGTAATCAATCAGGGTTTTCATTAATAACTTCCCAACACCCTTACCCCAATAAGCTTCTAAAACTGAAATAGCAATTTCAGCCTTATGCTGTATTCTACTTCTTGGGTTTGCATGAATATATCCGTTTCCAATGATTTGATTATTGTCTTTTACAAGATACATTCTACTATAAGGGGTTTGGTTTACTTTTTCAAGAAAGGCTTCTTCTTGTTCAAGTGTCATCGGAACACCTTCTGGACCAAACAATAAAAAATCTGTTTCAGACCCTATTTTTTTTAAGTAAGCCAATACTTCTTTTGCATCATCTTTAGCAGCCAGTTTCACATGATAGTCCATAATATAACCTCCTAAAATAAATCAATATAAAATCAGTTCTTATTTTTTTGCAACAATGATAAAGCGGTGTTCTTGTCCTTCAACATAGCCCTTATGTTTTATTTCTTCTTCAATCTTTCTTAGTTGGTCTATATTGGTTTTTACATTAAAACCAGGAAATTCCCATTTAATAATGGAAACATAAGCAACCAATGTTTCTAAATCAAAATATTGAACTTGAGACATAGCTTCTTCTGCAAATAAGATTTTAAAACCCGTCGATTCTAAACTTAATTTTGCATGCTTTAAATCCCATTGATTATCTTCGAAATTTTTATAATCATAACCCAATACTTTTTGACTTAAGTATAGGTTATTCAAACCGCCTACTTGTTGGGTAATAAAATACCCGCCTTCTTCTAAGGCATTGTAAACTTCGACAGGATGATAAGCATCATGTCTATTAATAATCATTGTAAATGTTTTATTTTTGGGTATACTTTTTTCATCCGTTTCATTCTCACATACAGTAATCCCTAAAGGTGCCAAACGTTCTTTACATAGCTTCACATTCGGTGGATAAGCTTCAGTTACAGTTGTTTGTTTATAAGGATGGTTTAAAGTTAATAAAAACTCTCCTCCTCCAGTACCCATGTCTAAAAGGGTATCCTCTTTTTTTAAATATAAATCAACGATTTTTTTATAATCCCAAGTTAATTCTTGGCTTTTTGTTTTTTGATTTATTTTTTTAAAATCCCAACCAGGAAAAACGCGTTTTTCAATTTCTATTAACTTATCAATATTCATCTATTGACCCCTTATCATTTTGATCACTTCTTTGAGTGATAGATACAGTATAAAAGATTTCTATACATCAACTATCATATCATAGACACAATAAAATTATAATACATTACAAAAGAAAAATCACACGTTTTTTTCGTGTGATTCTCAACCGCATAATTATTTTGTAGGTCTATATTATGTTAAAATCATTCTGAAACCAAATGACTCAGACTGCTTTTATACCGATGAATATTCAACCAAGGGTCCTCTATTTGAGCAAGACGTTTGAAAATATTATGAATGGTATATTTTCGCGGTTCTAAAGGATTATCTCTTAGTTCATCCCAAGTTAAAGGTGTTGCGATAGAAGCATCCTTAACAGGACGCAAGCCATAAGGTGGTACTGAGGTTTGTCCATAAGCATTACGAAGGGTATCTAAAAACACCTTATCTCCTCTCTTATTTTTTCTTTGTTCTAAGGTGAATTTATTTGGTTGGTCATCTACCACTTTTTGTGCCATTTCAACAGCAATATTCCTAACCTCATCAAAGGAGTATTCTGCTTTTATAGGAACAATCACATGCAAGCCTCTAGAGCCTGTCGTCATTACAAAGGCAGATAAATTACTTTCTTCAATCACTTCTTTCAAAGCTAGGGCTGCTTCTTTAACTAACTCTAAGTCATCACTTGATGGATCTAGGTCAAAAACCATTTTATCTGGTTTTTTTATTTGATCTTTTTCACACAACCAAATATGCGGTGTGATACAAGCTTGATTGGCAAGATACTTTAAAGTATCCTTGTTTTGACATAAGACAAGTGTGTATGTCCCATCTTCTTTTTTATCAGCAGTGACTCTTTCAATCCAATCAGGAAAATAGTCAGGTATATCTTTCATGTAAAAGCCTTTTTTATCGATGCCATCTGGATATCTTTCCATAGTAATGGGACGATTTTTTACATGTTTTAACATATACTTTGATATTTTATCATAGTATTCAACCAACTCTTTTTTATTCACTTTTTCTTTGGGAAAAATAATTTTATCTGGGTTACTTATATCAATATTATAATGACTCATTTAAACTAATCCTTTCCTCTTTTTTCCTCGTGGACAACATCTTTCGGGTCTTTGTCATCGCGTATACCCTGGAAACTTGGATGCCTTAATTTATTAGACTCCGTCCATTCGGTAAAGGTTACCTGACCCACCATTTTGGGTTCAAGCCAATGAATATTATCCTCTTCAACGTCGTTAGGGTTTTCAAGGGGACATTCATCAGTTTCAATATCTTTAAACGCTTTGCTTAAATTTTCAAGCAAATCATCTGTGAAACCAGTACCGACCTTTCCAGCATATTTTAAATCACCATCATCATAATAACCAAGTAATAATGCACCAAAACCAATCCGTTCTCCACCAGGGTCAGTAAAGCCTACAATTACAAATTCTTGATTATTTTCACATTTAAACTTCAACCATTTTTTTGATCGAGAAGATACATAATGACTATTGTAATCTTTGGCAATCAAACCTTCCCAACCTTTTTGGCAAGCATCTCTTAAAGCCTCTTTCCCATCTTCTTTAACATGTTTTGTATAAAAAATAGGTGATTTAAAATCAAAATATTCTTTTAATACTTTTTTTCTTTCTTTTAGAGAAATATCCTTTAGTTCATAACCGTCCATGTATAATACATCAAAAATATAATAATATACATCGACATCACTTTCTTCAACATCTTCATCCTTTCCAAGATGCATCCGTCCTTGTAACTTAGAAAAATCACTGACATTATCTTCGAAAGCAACGATTTCCCCATCAACGATATAATCTTTAACCTTTAGTTTCTCTAAAGCTTCCACAATTTCTGGGTATCGGTCATTAAGTTCTTTTTTGTTTCTAGACATCATTTTTATCTTTTTATTTGAATCACAGTAAATCAAACATCGTTCACCGTCTAATTTTCGTTCATATATCCAATTCGGATCATCAAAGTACTCGTGTGTTAAAGTCGCCAACATGGGGCTAATCCATTTTGGCATATCCTTTTTCTTGACTTGATCAAATGCAGATTTTGAGATGATGTCCTTTAATTTAGTCATCATCTTCTTCCTTTAAGTCATCAATGGTCTTTCCACTTTTTACTGATTTAGGCTCAGTCTTTACTGGTTTTCTTCTCGCATCAGCTTCAGAATCGTCTTCCTTAACCAAGAGCCACCGTGGATTGTCTCCACTGTCAGTTTGAATTAAAGCATATCCACCTGTTAATTTTTTGCCTTTTAACCATACCTTAATATGGCCTTCCTCATAGGCATCTTCAATCGATAAATCTTCATCGTCCTTCACCGATTCATTTTCGTAAGTACCTTTGTCCCAGACAATCACTTCACCGCCACCATACTCATCTTCTGGAATAACCCCTTCGAATGTTGCATAATCGAGAGGATGATCTTCAGTTGGAATAGCTAGGCGTTTATCTGATGGATCTGTTGAAGGGCCTTTTGGAATTGCCCATGACTTTAAAACACCATCAATTTCCAAACGAAAATCATAATGTAAATTTTGAGCATCATGCTTTTGAATGACAAAAATAGGCTTGTCATGGCTTTTATTGTCATCGCCTTTTGGTTCAGGTGATTTTTCCAAATCACGCTTTTCTTCATAGTCATCTAAATTTTTTTTACTCATTATCCATTCCTCCTTTAAACATTCTCTCCTTAACTTATGATGTTTTAATATTGATGTTCCCTTATCTACATTATAAAACGTATCATAAATTGAGTCAATTTATCCTACTCAAAATAAAAGACCCCTCTAAGGAGGGATCTATAAATATTAATATATATACATGCTAAAGACTATTCATTGTTCGGTTCATTTTCATTTGGTGTTTTAGTTTCATCGATAATCATAACAATAAGAAAAATAACACTAATGGATAATATCATAAAAGCAAAACCACCAATATTTTCATCAATATAATGGGCAAATAGAACACTAGCTATGATAAGTATTGATAAAGAAATTAAAATAGCTGATAATGCTATCAATTTTTTCATTGAACGTCCTCCTTATTATCTCTATTCTATATCATTATATTATATAAATTCTAATATATCTATTGATTTTCAGAAAATTCATTGTTTTTCTAGTTTAGTTAACAAATTTATTAACTATTATGCTACAACTCCAATAATAAACCGAGAACACCTTGAATTATAAGACTGATAAATACTGGCATAACCAGTCTATATAAACCATTATTGTATTTTAATTGATTGCTATTAACCAATGCTACAGTAATGGTAGAAAATGCATAAATACAGATTTGAAAGGCAATAAACAAAGTCATTGAAAATGGACTTTGGAATGCATAGATAAGAAGACAAATAATCGATAGGATAAAAACAAACAAACTATGGTTGTCAATCATAGTTTTCGATTGGTTTTCACGCATGAGTTCATCAATAGAAACATTAAATATTTTAGCCAAAGATTCTATATTGTCTATTGATGGTTTACCTTTATTGGTTTCCCATTTTGATATGGCATTTCTTGTGACAAAAAGTTTATTCCCTAAATCATCTTGGGTCATATTATTTTCAACTCTCAAAGACTTAATCTTTTGTCCGATAGTCATATAATCACCTCTTGAAAATAATATATCATAATCTTAATTAAAGATAAAGACACTTATAGTTACTCTTTAAAAAAGATTCTTCTAAATGAAGAATCTTTTAAATCAACTTTTCTTATCTATTCTATTCATGATGTCTTACAACTTCAAATCGTTGTAATTCATAGTCGTCACTCTTATAAATACCAGCTTTTCTTAAGGCAATATTCACTTGGTCTTGTGCAGTGTCAACACCTTCAATGTTTGGCAATAATAAGCCGCTGTTCTTTTCTTTATAGACGATGACTCCATATTTCTTAGGATCAAGTTCATCAATACTATCAATTGGCTCAGGTGTCAGCAACTCATCCACACTGATATCTACTTTATCCAATTCTTTTTCTTCTAATGGAGGGAATCTAGGATCCCTAAAAGCTGCACTTATTGCATTCTGGATAATTTCATCTGCCACGGATTCTCGTGTCGGTTGAACTGTCCCTATACAACCTCTTAAGTCACCATTTTTCTTTAATGTTACAAAAACGCCTGCTTCTTTTCTAATCATGTCAGTTGGTAAATCAGTAGGTCTTTCTAAAATCTTTTTAGTATTAAAATAATGTTCAATCGTTTGTCTGGCTAATTTTACATATGGATCTTTTTTCATCTTTTATCACCTTTCCTTTATTTATTTTGGTAAAAAACTAGCAACAGCGTAGCCTACCCCAAATGGTCCTTCATAGGATAGCAAATTAGAAGAAAAATCTTCGTCTTCAATGGCACCAGCCATAATCACAAATGACCTTAAACCGCACTCTGCAGCTTTATCAATAAAGTTATCCTTATAATCCATCAATTGCTTTAAATCATTATCTTTAATGGCCTTGGTGACTGATTCATCAAACACTGGTCCTTCTTTTGCATAACCATAGGGTCCTTCTTCTTTTAATTTATGAGATAAATCACCACTGGCAACAATCACATAATTCTTATCCCTCGATTCGCATGCTTTTTTAATAAGTTTACCAAATGCCCAATGTTTTTTTAGGGATAATCCTGATAATCCAATTCTAATCACTTGATAATCTTTATAGAATTCATTGATAAAATACAAAGGAATCATTGTGGCGTGATCTAAACGATTATCTCTTTCTCCCTTAGTTCCTGTTGGAAAGTTTTCCTTTTGAGCTAATGTTTCAATGTCTTCAATGAATGCTTGATCATATTCGACTTCTACACTTACATTTGCACCAAAATTTCTAAAATCACCTTTTGCCTGTTCACCCGGAGAAATATGAAAATAATCTTGATAATTTGTTGAATGTGGTGATAAAACAATAATTGTTTCAGGTTTTAAATGACTAATTTCTTTTGCGATTTTTTTATAGGCATCGATCGTATCTTTAATTTTTTCTTCTTCGCCTCTACCCACTTCTGGTATGATTAGCGGTGGATGAGGTACAATAAATGTTCCTAACAAAGACATAATTCCCCTCCTTTAAAATATTAATAAACATTACCAATATGAATGTGTTTAATTCCCTTATCTTTTCCTATCTTTTCAGCTTCTTTTAATATATCAACATCTGTTGGTGGTACGTCTGACATTTTCCAAGCTGGATAAAACCGACTAATATGCCAAGGCACAGAAGCATCTAAGTCCTCAATGATAAAATCAGCAATCCTTTCTAATTCCTCTAAATTATCATTAAAGCCTGGGACCACAAGGGTTGTGATTTCTAAATGCACACCGGCTTCGTGTATTATTTTCATATTATCTCTGACTGGTTTTACCGGTGCACCAACAAATTTTTTATGAATTTCATCATCAAAGCCTTTGAAATCAATGTTCATTGCATCCACAAGTGGTAGGATAAATTCTAAGACTTCTTTCGTCATAAAACCATTAGAAACCCATACATTCTTCAAACCATTTTCATGGGCTAATTTCATAATATCATAAGCATATTCTAAAAATATTGTTGGTTCTGAATAGGTATAGGCTATGGAATCACAGCCTCTTGAAAGTGCATATTGAATATGTTCTTCAGGACTGATTTCTCTTCCTTCAACTTTTCTTTTTGGTTTAGGACCTTGAGATATTTGCCAATTTTGACACCATAAGCAACCAAAATTACAGCCAACGGTAGCCAAAGAATAAGCCTTGGTTCCTGGTAAGAAATGATATAATGGTTTCTTTTCAATAGGGTCAACCCCATAAGAAATGGTTTTACCATAATTTAGGGCATATAGTTTTCCCTTTATGTTTTCTCTTACACCACATAATCCCCGGTCATTCTTTGTAATCTTACAAAAGTGATTACAAACCCTACACCTTAAATCTCCATCTTCTAATGTCTCATAAAACATGGCTTCTTTCATTTTTACTCATCTCCAAATATTTTTTTCCTTTATATTTTCATTATAGCATAAAACATTTTATATTTTAAATGGTATCATTTTATGGTTAATTTTAGCTGTTTTCATTTAAGCAAATTAAAAGAAGACCCTTCCATAGGAAGCGTCTTCGTTATAAAAATATGTTTAAAAATAAAGGATTAAAATATTAAGATACCCACAAAGGCAGCTAAGACCATGAGTAAAATAGGATTTATTTTTGTTTTTAAGATAAGAAAAAAACCTACAATGGCAATTGCGATGCTACCGAAATTAAGTGATTCAAAAGGGTTCTTGATGATTTCAATAAAACTTTGATCAATATAGCCACTATTAATGACAGCTGTTTGGCCGACAAAAAAGACAGCCGCAATAATCAATCCAGCAACCACAGGACGCAAGCCATAAAATACCATTTTTACAAGTGGATGATTTTTATGTCGATCCAAAACGGGATATAAGACAATCACCAATATCATCGATGGTAAAGGAATGGCTAATGTTGATACAACAGCACCGAGAATTCCTCCAACTTGGTAACCAACAAAAGTTGATGTGTTAATGGCAATGGCACCAGGTGTCATTTGAGATATGGCAATAATATTCATGAATTCCTGGGATGTTAACCATTGGTATTGCTCGAGTTCCGCTGATATTAGTGGAATCATCGCAAATCCACCACCAAAATTAAATAAAGCAACTTTTATAAAAAGGAGAAAGAGTCTAATCAATATCAATATAATCATCTCCTTTTTTCAATATTTTAATGGTTGTTTGAGGGAAGATATAATAAATAACCATACCAAATAAAAGTCCACCAAGGATGATGTATATTGGCTCAATACTTGTGACTAACAATAAAGATACGGTGATTAAAACAATAATAAGCGTATTAATATCAACAACTGCGCTTTTGAAAATCTTTATTGAAGCCACAGCAATCAAAGCAACAACCATTGAGCGAATACCTAGAAATGCATTTTGAACAACCTCTAAATCTTGAAATTGTGAAAAAAATGCAGCAATCAACACAATGATGATGAATGAAGGAGATATAACGCCTAAAACTGCAACAATGGCTCCCTTAATCTTAGCAATTTTATAACCAACCAAAGCAGACATATTCGTACTAAGGGCACCAGGAATTGATTGTGTAATTGCTATAATATCAATGATTTCACTTTTTTTAATCCATTTTTTCTTTTCTACCATTTCTTTTTCTATAAAGGGAATCATCACGTATCCACCGCCAAAAGTAAAAATCCCTATCATGAAGAAGGTAAAGTATATATTCATTAAATTGTGTTTTTTATCTTCCATAAGACCCCTTTCATAAACGAAATTATAAAGTTAATAACTTTATATAAATGTCACAATTAAATACTGAAGAACACCGATAAAAGCCCCTAAAAACAAGCCGATGACTTCAACAAATCTTAACTCTTTATTCATTAAACCAAAAATAATTTTTTCAAACTCAACAAAATCAAGTGAATCAATGCGGTCTTTAACAAGCCTATGAACATCAAGATTTTCTATACCTGATACTTTTAGTTCATCAACCATACTATTAAAAATATCATCACTATGTTTATTGACATATTTGGTCACAAAGCCTTTAACATCTCCACCAAGGAACATCGATGCTACAGGCGGAATCGCCTCAACAAGTTTATCAATCAAAATATTTTTTAACTTTTCCTGTAAAATTTCAAGTTTCTCTTCTCCGAGAATTTCATCCATAATAACTTCTTTTGAAAGCAATTCTGTTTCGATAATATCTGCCAAAGATATTGCAATTTGATTCTTTCTTCTCGGGAATACACCTTGAAAAGTAATCCCTAATATCTTATGTGGATTCACAGGTCTAAAAAGCATCTTAATCGCTACTTTATTGGTTATCCACCCTATTAAACCACCAATCACTACTAATAAACCAAACCGTAAAAATTCCATAGTCCACTCCATAAATTAATATATTGTATTATAACATATTTGCTTATATTTTTCTTGTCTTCTTATCTATATATTTATAATCACTTCTTTAAAAGAAAATGTCTTTTCACCATCATTCTTCTATAAATCCTTGTTATTGAAAAAGAATACATCCGCTGGCGTTCCATCTTCATAATTAACATCGGGATTTGGATAGGCCTTAACAAGTTTATATTGACCTTTTGTATAGTCGTTAATTACCTTATCCCAAAAATAAACAGATCCAATATTTTTTGGATGTCTTTTTAACTGCCATTGACCTCTATGTTTATTCAATACATCAAAAAAAGCAATTCGCCCAATCCCATGTTTTCGATACTTATGTGAAACAAAAAATTCTGAAAGACAGAAATCAGTCCCTTCTTCAGGAACTTCTGGATAATCACTAATCATAATAAAACCTGCAAGTTGGCCATTAACCTTAATGAAATAAGGATATCTATTCGCTTCGGTAAAATAACAGTCTAAATAATCATATCCATAAAGTCCCAATGGATTAAGGTCAATGAGGCTATATTGTGAAAACTCATACTGATATTTTTCAAGTAAATTCAATAGAATTTGCTTGTCGTCTTTTTTTACTTTAACTATCTCAACCATTCTTTTATCTCCTTAAATGATAATTATCATATCTTTATGTTGAAATCTGACTTCGCTCTAGTGAATATCTCCATATTAAGGAATCAAACACTAAAGCATTTTTCTTCCAACGAGAAAATCTCCCTTATTTTCCCATAAACACCTTTTAAAATTACCTATATAAACTTTAGCTATAGACTTAAATATATGAATCTAATATGGTTTTTTGTCTAGGAGTCGTATACCAAAATATAGCATAGTAAATATCCTTACCACTACGCTTCAAAGCCTCATATCTATGGTTACCGTCACACATATAAAATCCATTGTCTTGACATTCAATTAAAAGTGGGGGAACATCCCAGCCTAATTCTATTTCATTCATCATTTTTTTTACACGATGATTAAAATCAATTTCCTTAATACGATATAACATATTTTCTTCTGGGCCGGACACCCTATTAAAATCACTTAACTTTATCTTCACTGGTCCAACAAAAAACCTTTTTTCAATTTTTAAACCTTTAGACAATGCCTCATTGGGATTATCACCTTCTAAAAGCATCTTATGAATCCATTGTTCAATACGGTTGGCTTTAGCTGCTTGCATGGCCGACTTTAATGTAGTTCCCATATTTTAATATCTCCTATATAAACCAATATATTTATTATATCATAAGATAAAATTTTGCAAAAAAAAACAAAATATCATCTCTTTATATCTTAATATTATGATTAATTAGCTTAAAAAACAAGTGATTTTTTCAAGAAAAAAAGTCCATTTTAAAAGAAATAGACTTTTCAAAAAAACATTCATTTAAATTTAAAAAAACGTCGGTTATTTTTAAAACTCATACATTCATATAGTTATATACAAAGCATGTGTCCTTTTATTTATTTAATAATTAGATAAGGACTCATAGACTGCTATAAACTGAGGCCGCCAATACCCCAAAAAATAATACTGATCAATCCAAGTAAACCAAATAATTTTGCATCTTTTCTAGGCGTGTAAAAGAAAAATAGAATAATACCTATAATTGGAATAAACAAACTTAAAATGGCTAATAAAATCGTTTTTGCGTCTCTTGTCATTTTTAACTTCCTCCTTCATTAAAAATATATAAGATATTTATATGCCTATTATAGCACATTCAGATAGCTTTTTTAAATAATCAGATTTTATTCACTCCTTACTTATAAATATTTCTCCTTATTCTAGTAGACAAAGAGTTGTAAGTTGATTGTTTTTATTTTTTAAGATCAAGTATTGAAGAAATTATAATTAGGAAATTCCAAGCCTATATATACCGGCGATTTCGTTAATTTGTTTATAAGTCATCTGATAATACTCAATCGACTTAGAATTTTGGTAACATTCAAACATAGGATAATTTTCTTTTTATTCCAAATTTTAAACATGGATCTACCTTCTTTTGTATGTATAAAATCATTAATATTATTAATGACTCTTAGTGAATGTTTCTTTTTCCATAATCTTACAAGGCTCATCAAATTCTACAGGTTTACTATTTTTATCCAGGTAATGCAAATCTAACCTCGTTTCTTTGACAAATTCGGTAAAACCAAATTTACTATATAATATATGAAGTTTTTCAAATTCTTCATTGTCAATGCCAATGGTAATTTCTGAAAAACCGCGTTGATGTATTCTTTCTATAACCCTTTGCATTAATCTAGAACCAATACCATTATTTTGAAATTGTTTTTCAACCCTAAAAGCACATAAATAAGCCCTTGTTTTCCCGTTAGCTTTTTCTTGATCTTCTGAGTTCCAAAATATATAAAATTCAGCAATTAGTTTTTCATCTACTTCTACAGTCTAAAATTCAACAATCCCATTTTGAATATTTTAAGAAAATATTCATAGGCGGTGTTCTTGAATAACTCCATAAACTTTTAAACTCTTCAATTGTTCCTGTTCTAATGTTCATATTTATAATAGGTATAAATTATGTTTCCATAATTTCAATATACCCATATTCACCCCCTAATTATAGTTTTTAATCATTCCATATGCCTTATAAGCAAAATATCATTACCTTGTCCATAACCACCTTCACCAAAACCATTTATATAGACCATTTAAATCTCATAATATAAGAACTTTTATTCTTTATATTCCAATTATAATCATCATTCATAATTGACCAGTTATCTTATTTTTTGATTTTATAGATAAGTTTATCTTTTTTATTAAAAAAAATGACAATATTTCCAAAGAAACATTATCATTAATTCTATCATTTTTTAAAACACAGCCAAATACCTTCTATCCAACAAATAATCACAACCAAAAAAATAAAATAATATGTAAGGAAGAGTGAAGGAATAAAATGGAAAGATATGTTTGTCGCAAGAACAAAAATAACCAATCCCCATTCAATTCTACCCCGTATTAAGTTTCCTAAATATATATTATGCAAGCCAAAAGGTAAAAGAAAAGCCATTAAAATTGCATTTTTGCGCTTGGGTTTTGGCGGATTTTCTTTATCATATAGTCTAAACCCATCACCATCTTTTACATCATACCATAATAAATATTGCAAACCTTCACCAGTTAACCATGCAAGATATAATGAAAAGGCAAGAAGGACAAAGCCCGCAGGTGTAAATACCATTATAAAAAAGGTTATGGCTGTTTGTGTAATCGCTCTAATTTGATAACCTAAATAGTAATTATGCAGACCAATTGGAATGAAAGATAATATAAAAACAATAAGTCTTGATTTTTTTGACCTTGCACTCTGCTTAATTTCAGAAACTTCATCATAAATATTAGTTGTGTTTGCCATTTATCCATCCTTTTTCAAAACATATTACCATATTTTGAAATCCATTTCAATGCATTTTCAGGTTTTCAAATAGTTTATAAAAAAACGACTCTTTTATTGTTCAAATAAACAAACATTGACCTACTTAAATAACCAATCAACTATAAATCAATTTCTAATAAAATTGGTGTATGGTCTTGTCTTAGGCCAGAGTCTAACATTTCAGATTTTCTTACTTTATCAGCGATTCTATCGCTTACCAACCAATAGTCAATTCTCCAACCAGAGTTATTAATTTTACTGGTTCTCACTCTTTGAGCCCACCATGAATACTGACCTTTAACATCTCCATGAATGTATCTGAAAGTATCCGTAAAACCCTTATTTAATAAGTTTGTAAAGCCATATCTTTCTTCGTCTGTAAATCCAGCTGATAATCTATTGGTCTCAGGATGGGCTAAATCAATTTCCTTGTGGGCAACATTGTAATCTCCAGTTGCTAGAACAGGTTTAACCTGATCTAAGTCAACTAAATATTTTGCATACATTTCGTCCCAAACTTGCCTATCTTTTAATCTTCTTAAACCGTCCCCAGCATTTGGCGTATAGACTTGTGTAATATAGAAATCCCCAAAATCTAGAGTAATAATTCTTCCTTCTAGGTCCATTGTACTTGGGGCCATAATCTCAGGATACATCACTTTGGGAGAATATTTGTCCTTGTATAAAAACATAGTGCCCGCATAGCTTTTCCTAGCGGGTTCTTGGGAACTTCTCCAAACATAAGAATATCCTTTAAAAAGTTCAGCCAAATGTTCCATATGTTTTTTACTAGGTCCCTTAGCGGGTAATTTTGTTTCTTGTAAGGCTATAACATCTGCGTCTTCTTCAACAATGGTTTTTATAACCTCTCTTGATAATATAGCTCTGTTAGAATCACTTATTAAAGCGGCATTTAACGAATCAATGTTCCACGATATTAATTTCATATTTTCCTCCTGTGTTTTCATTTACTTTTTGTAGATAATTTTTAAAAAAAAAATTATTGTTTTTTCTTCCATTGACTATTATAGCATCATCAACTCATAAATAAAACTTACTTGATATTCTTTTGACTGTGATGCTTTTTTTTAAACAATTTAAATTAAAAATATTTTCTTATAAACATGGATATTTAATCAAAAATATATATAATCTTTTTTATATGTATTTTTTTATTATTAACTCATTTTTAAACTCAGACCCATTTTATAGATAGTTTTCTTTGATTATGATAGAATATCTATGGCAACTATTAGGAGGTTTATTATGTTTAAAAATGTTAAAGAATTTATCTATATCAATCTAGGTGTGGTCATGGTAGCCGCTGGTTTATATTTCTTTTTAATTCCAAGTGATTTAGCAACTGGTGGGGCAACGGGATTGGCGATTGTTATAAATCATTTCGCACCAGCCCTAGCAATTAGTATCTTGCTTTTAATTATAAATATCATTTTATTCATTACTGGTTTTCTTATTATTGGAAAAGCATTTGGTTTTAAAACAATTTATGCAAGTTTATTATTATCAGTTGTCATGTTTGCTTTTGAGAGACTCATCATTTTAGAGTCTGCTTTATCGATTGATTTATTACTTAATTTAGTATTTGGTATTATTATATCTGGTATAGGTTTGGGCATTGTTTTCAATCAAGATGCTTCTACAGGAGGCACTGATATTCTTGCCAAGATTATCACTAAATTTACCCATTTACCACTTGGAAAATCTATTTTCCTTGCAGATTTATTGATTGTTGTTTCTGCTGGATTTGCTTTTGGCATTACAAAATCTATGTATGCAATGCTTGGTGTCTTAATGAATGGTTTTGTTGTGGATTATATCATCGATGGATTGAACGTGAAAAAAGAGATTACAATTATCAGTGATAATAATCAAGTATATAAACAATATATTATCGATACCTTAGATCGAGGTTTTACTGTATATTACGGAAAAGGTGGTTACTCTAACAAAGAGAAAGAAATTTTAGTGGTCGTGACATCTAAAAGAGAATATATTAAATTAAGAAATTTTATCCACGAAACAGATCCTAATGTCTTTTTAACTGTTAACACAACCCATGAAGTATATGGTGAAGGTTTTACAAGATAAACAATAAATAAGGAATATGTGTCTTAGAGACTGCTTATGACCATATAAAAAATCCTGGAAATTCCAGGATTTTTATTTACATATTTAAATTTTTTATGCAGGACTTCCACTATTAGTATCTTGATACTTATCACTGATCATGCTTTCAAAGAATTCATGTAATTCTTCTAAAGTATAAGTTCTTGAATCTAAAGTGAAAGTATCTACTTCTTCGCTATCTGTATAGGTGATAAAGTAATTGTCAGCAATGGCTTCAGCATTTTCTAAAGATGTTTGAATGTCTTCAAAAGTAATAGGTCCATTATAAGTTAAATCATCAATAGTCTTATAATTCTCTTGAGTTAGACTATCAAGTTCTTGTCTAATTTCAATAGCAGAAGCGTTAAATTGGACAGATGAACCGTCGCCGTAAAATACTAAATCATCATTTAAATATAAGTTTTGATCACTTAAATAATCCCAGTCGGAAACATTCATGATATTGTAATAAATATAATACAATATCTCATCATCTTGAATAGATTTCATGACTTCAATATCTCTATATTCGTTTGAAAGGAGTGTCGTTGTATAGAATTCAGAATTACCATATTTACTATACTCTAAAATCTCACCTTTGTTGTAATCTCCTAAACTAACCATTAGTATATTTAAGTCACTTGTATAAAGAGTAGTTTCTTGCTGGTCGGTTTGGTAATTATAAAATTCATATCTATAAGAATACTCATTATTTGAACCTTGCATAATCTCTAAATCTAAAAACCCTTTATTAAAATCATTCTTTCTGAAAATAATGGTTGTATCTGATTCAAAGTAGTATGTCATTTTTATATTATCTTCTTCAACCAATACTTCAAAATTTACTGTTTCACCTTCGTCGTTCTCTGAATGATAATATACATAGTCATCATTAGCATATGTTGTAAACTGAGAATCATGATAAGAGATTTCATTTTCCTCATAAAATGTTGTTCCATCCCCTTGTTGAATATATGGGATCTCCTGAATCGTTCTCATAATCGAGTAAGCATTTTTTAAATAAATAAGTGTTTTTTCATCTTCTAAATTATAATCGTCTTTTGAAACACCATCCGAATAATAATTACGTATCTCACCTTGGTTTTCTAAAAATGCATGACCTGGGTATAGTGAATGATTTTCGATATCTTCCATGATAGACTTGAGTTTTTCATAATATTGACTTCTACCATCATCTTCCTCATTATCTAAAGACAATCCTTCTACTTTAAAATCTTGAGATAAATCGTCTGATTGATTATTACAACCTATAAGTAATCCAAACATCAAAACAAACAGTGATGAAGCAAGAATTTTTTTCATGGTGTAGCCTCCAATAATTTATTGATTTTAAAAAAAAGATAGAGTTTATTCATTTAAAATAATATCACTTCTCATTATTGAAAACAACCGGCCTATAAAAAAAAGAAAATAAATGATGTTTTTTCTTCTTTTAAAATGAGATTTACTATAATGTGTTTTTGATAAATTCAGTAATTTCTAGTCCAGAGATGTCTTTGTCTTTTTTGACTCATTCTCAGTCGCTAATAAGGTATCTCTGATTACTTTACTTATATGATTTTTATTAAGTGTTTTTAACCCTGCTTCAGTAGTCCCGCCTTTTGTAGCAATTCTATTGATTAGTTCTTTTGCTTTAAGACTTGATTCTTGAAGTAGTTTAGCTGAGGTTATCATTGTTTCTGATACCATCTTTACGACATCTTCATATGCAAAACCATTATCTAAACCATATGCAATCATTGAATCCATTATCTCTATATAAAATGCAGGTGACGAACCACATAAGGCTGTGAACTCATCAAACTTTTCTTCTTTAATCTCTACCGCTTTTCCAAAAGAATTAAGAAAGGCATCAATAACCATCGATTCATTTTTTGAAAGATCTTTATTCACACAATAAGATGTCATACTCCTACCAATCATAGCCCCTATATTTGGCATTGTTCTTACAATGGTGACATCTTTCTTTGCTAGAGTCTCTAGTTTTTCTAAAGTAATCCCAACAGCAACTGAAAAAATCATTTGATTGGTTAACACAGTCGATAATTCTTCAAATACAGTTTCTAATGCATCTGGCGTCACTGCCAATACAATCACTTCACACTTTGATGCAATATCAGTGATACTAGTTGCTATATTGACATCATACACTTGACTTATTTTAGAGGTCTTTACAACATCTATATCATATAAATATATTGATTTTTCTAATTGATCTTCACTTTTCACCAATGACTCAAATATGGCTGTGGCCATACTACCTACACCAATAAATCCTATCTTTAAGTTCATATAATCATCTCCCATTATCTCTAGTAAAATAGTTATGTAAACACTGTATAAAAGTATAACACAATATCATAGAATTATTAAAAAAATGTACTAAATAATTACCTTGTACATTTTTTTCTTGGGGTCCTTGAAGCATAAATTGATAATATAAAAAACTGTGCTTTGAGCACAGTTTTTACTTAATTATTAAGTTATTATTACTATCCTACCACAGTCTGAGAAAAAACATTTTGTAGAATACTTAATGCAACAAATGAAATTCCCATTGATATGAGCGGTGTCAAAACCCACCCTATACCGATATTACCTATCTTGGAAAAGTCAATATTTCTACCACCTTTTACTAGTGCAATACCCATAATCGCCCCAATAACTGCTTGTGACTGAGATACAGGAACAAGCGGGAAGGCTGGCAAATTTCTTGAAGTTAAAAAGTTATATAAACCTTCTGATGAAAATACAAATAGAACAAAGGACGCAGCCAGCACCACAACAAAAGCATTAATAGGTGAAATCTTGAACAAACTTCTTCCCACTGTAGTCATTACTTTTTTTGAGTATGTAAAAACACCCACTGCTATAGCAATACCTCCAAGTAAAAATAGTTGTTGAACGCCTGTAAAAACCACTCCGCCAATTACTATATCATTGAATGGTGATACATCTATAAAAATACCCATAACATTTGCAATATTATTCGCACCTAAACTATAAGACCCAAATGCACCAGCAATGATAAGTGCCCAACGCGTATATTTATCCATTTTAACCACATGAATTTTCGTATGCTCTATAGCAAACTTAACAATCCAATAGATAATAATAGCAAAAATAGCTGCTAGGATTGGTGTGAAAACCCAAGTTTGAATAATATCAATTGCAACATTAGTATCTGTCTGTAAACCAGCAAATACATTCCACCCAATGATGGCGCCTACAATGGATTGTGAGGTAGATACCGGCAAACCTCTTTTAGTCATCATCATAACTGTAAAAGCCGCGGAAGCAGAAACTGCAAAAGCTCCAGCTAGAGCATTAATAGAACCCAACTTTCCAAGTGTATGTGATGTCCCAGACCCTCCTGCGACAGCACCGATGATTACAAACACACTACAAATTAAAGCGGCTTTTCTAAAACTAACCATCCTAGTGCCCACAGCAGTTCCAAAGATATTCGCTGCATCATTAGCACCAAGCGACCATCCCATAAATAGGCCAGCTGATAGAAACAAACCAATGACTAGAAAATCCATAGGCTATAAACCTCCTTGTTTCTAACCAGCATTATATACTCCTTTTAAATCTGTAGACAGATAATTTACTAGCTACTTTTTCTGCTATATCTGATAAATCAGCTAATTCATCTGCAAATCTTTCCAGTAGAAGTTTTTCACCAAGACTACAATCAATCTGTCCATCAAAGATTTTCAATTTTACATTATGCAATAAAGTATCTACTTCTGATTCAAAAAGATTTGTTTTTGTAATATAATCTTCAACAGTTCTAAATTCAGTTAAATAAAGTCTAACACCCCTAATAAGAGTTTCGACTGCTTTGTTTGATTTCTTAGCAATATGACCAAAATCATCAACTAATGATGGATCAATACTTGGTTTTATAACTTGTAGATTTAAGAGAACTTCTTTGGCAACGTCATTAATATCATCCATAGAATCCATTAGTTCTAAAAGATCAGCACTTAAATCAGGAATAAGATTATACCTAAAAAGAACATACTTTATATTCACCAAATGTTCATCGGCTTCTCTCTCTTCATCAGTGATTTGTTTAACACGATCATTAAACTGCTCAACTTCTTCACGTAGATATGATTTAACACCTTCTAAAAATGTATTAGAACCTTTTTGTAGGCTATTTAAGTATAAATCAATTTCCATTTCTAACTCTTTATTACGATCCTTAAAAATTTTCATATATATATATCTCCTCTTATAATATTTCTCAACAAACTCCTGTTTGCTTGGGTAATCATTTATTATAACAAAAAATGTAAGCATTTTCAATCTTTTCTTTTATCACCCTAAATAAAGTAAGTATGACAAAATCCTTATACTAGTCAGCAGTTTATCTTATATAAAAAGGCTTCCTTTCATTAGAGTATATGGTTTTCTACACCATCTTTCCAACTTCCGGAAGCCACTTCATTCTTATATGTCTTGTCTTTATGAACTTTACTGTTTATGATGCTAAAAGTTCATATTTTCATCAAAAATATTGTCTAGCAATGCCCTTACTTCAATGTATAATATCGAGTCTTCTAATTAATCTAATCGCACATAATCTTTGAAAAACATATTGATTAATTATCATATATTTTTTTCATCAATTCATTTAGGACTGTTCTTTCTATACCATAATATTTCACCCAAAAATATTGTGTATTACTTCATTTACTTTAAATGACTATATGTTATTAATAAATCCACTTTCTTTTTATATTAAAATTACTGATAGAAAATAATAAAATACTATATATAATCAAAACGAAAAAGCTAAGTGCTAAACCAATACTACCTGATTGGTTTATTCCTTGATTTAACAAATCAGCTCCATAGGTTAGAGGTAAAGCATAAGAAATCGGTTGAATATAAATTGGAAGTGAGGCAATGGGTATGAATAAACCGCATAAGAACATCATTGGGAATCGGAAGAAATTAGAAAATGTCTGGGCCTCAAAAACCTCACTAACGGATACAGCAATGAACAAGCCTAAAAATGTCGATGTTGCAGCAATTAACAATACAGTGATAATGGTTACTAACCAATTTATTCCAGATAAATCTGCCATAAAAGATGCAAAAATAACCGGAATAAATGCGTTAACAACACCAAAAATAATAGCTCCGGTTGTCTTAGCTAACATCAAAACGTTTAGCCTAATTGGAGAAAGTAATAAGCGTTCAAATGAACGATGCTTTCTTTCGAATGTAATTGTTACAGCTAGCATTGATGTTGTTCCAAACAAGATTGATAATGCCATAACTCCTGGAAGTATCATTCGAATATCCACTTCCTCAGTACTTCTAACAAAAAACATTAATGTCCAAGCAACTGGAAAAATAATACCCCAACTAATATTAGGTGGCTTTAAATAATAGTTTTTCATATCCTTTTTTAAAATGTTCCAAAAAGCCAGTAATTGATTCATTTACTTCTAACCTCCCTTTCTTCTTTTAGCTTGTCAATTTCTATTCCTGTTATCTTAACAAAAACCTCTTCCAAAGTCGGTTTTATTATCTTAGCTTCATTGATAATAATATTCTTTTTTTCAAAAAAATTCATAAAACGCATCAAGTTAATCCGCCTATCATAACTGATTGTTAATTGTCCATCCTTGGCTGACAAAACATTAACATCTTTAAACTCATCCTTAAAATCATCTAAAAAGGATAGCGTTTGTGACTCGATTGTAAATCGAGTTTTATAATCCTTTTCAGTTTCTTCCATCAACTTATTTACAGGACTAATTGTATTTACTTCTCCGCCAACAATAAAGGCAATTCTATCACATAGTCGTTCAGCATCCTCGATATAATGCGTAGTCAAGAAAATTGTAGTACCTTGATCATTAAGATTTTTGATCATTTTTCTTATTTGCCGAGCACTTTCAACATCGATACCAGTGGTCGGTTCATCTAAAAATAAAATTTCTGGTTCATGAATGATTCCGGCTGCTATTGTTAATTTACGCTTCATTCCTTTAGAGAAATTTTTAAATAAGCGCTTCCCAGTATCATCTAAAGAAAAATTCTTTAGTAATTCTTTTGCCCTTTTTTCTCTCTTTTCTTTGCCTATCCCATATAATGAAGCACAAAAAACAAGGTTATCAAAACCATTAAGATCATCGTACAAATTACTTTCATCAGGAACGATGCCAATAAGACTTTGAACTTTTTTAATATCTTTAATACCATTTTTCTCTGCTATCATAATAGAACCTGAACTAGGTTTAGCCAAGCCTGTTAACATATTGATTGTTGTGGTTTTCCCAGCACCATTTGGCCCTAAAAAACCAAAAATTTCTCCTTTTTTAACAGCAAAGCTAATACTATTCACCGCAATAAAATCATCAAACTTTTTTGTAATATTTTCAACTTCTATAATATTCATTCAGTTCTCCAAATCTATCAATAAACAGAAACCAAATATTGATTTCTGTTTATTGATTTGTTATAAAATAATTATTTTTTTTCATTGCACGGGTGACCTTTTTCATTCCCATGACATTCTTCAATTTGTTTATCTGAACATTCGCCACTTTTTGGTCTTAATTCAGGATGATCACAATCTTTTTTCTTCACTAGTTTTCCTCCTTTCCTAAACAGTTCATATGATTAGTTTTATTTTTACAATCTTTTTTTGATTGTCTAATTAAAGATAAATCAATTAAGCTTTGAGCAATATCTTTTATAACTTCTTTATGAACATAATAATGTGTGAAATATCCCTTTTTTTCACCCGAAACAATACCAAGTTCTCTTAAAATTTTTAATTGTTGGGACACAGCTGATTCTGAAATATTCAACACGTTTGCTAGTGACTTTACACAATGATTATGACTCATAAGATGGCTAACCAATTTATATCTAGTCTCATCACCTAAGCCTTTAAGCAATTTATATATCTCCACTTTTGTTCACCTCATTTAAATTAGCGTTTACTTATTTATATTATATTATACTTAATTAAATTTGTCCATATATTTTCGTAAATAGTGCATTTATACACGCTTATGGATTTTCGATTTTATTACTCTTGGAAAAAATTTGAATCCAATCCATTTCCTTAAAAACTTAAATCTTTTGACAATTATTTCAAACACTTCTTATTGATTCTCCTTCATTAACTCTATTGATTGCTAATAACCTTGTATCTTTTTTATATACCTTTATTTCATTATTTTAAAATACTTTTTTTTCATGTCTCTTGTATAGATTGATGATATATATTAGGTTTCCTATATTATATCCATCATACATCTCTGATACATGTGACAATGATTTGCCTTTGATGATGTGCTCTTCGCACATCTCTATCTTTTCCTTTAATGTTATTTTCATATAAAAAAGCTCCCTCCATCAGAGTGTATGGTTTTCTATACCATATCTCCAACTTTTGGAAGCTACTTCAAGTTAAAATGTCTTGTCTTTATGGACTTTATCGCACTTTTGTATAACCTCTTTATGGACTTTGCTGCAGTTCTATATGGACTTTACTGTTTATGATGCTAAAAGTTCATATTTCTTTAATACTTTTCTA
>JBKHBS010000046.1:0-7409 GCA_046542225.1 Candidatus Izemoplasmatales bacterium
TATTTATATTTTTAAATGAAATAGAACAAGCAAACATATTCAATATCATTGAAGGCATCAGATATGATATCAGCAAAGCTGATATTAAACGCATGCTTATATATTGAGGTGGATTTATGGCGATTGCAAAATTAAATTTATTTAATATTACATCAAGTAATAAGAATTTAGATAAGGTCCTTGCTAAATTTGTGTTGGTGGATTATATTCATCCAGTTATCGCGAGTGAAATCGTAGATAAAGTTCACGGTTTAACATCTTATTCAACTGAAAATCCTTGTAATATTATTTTAAAAGAATTAGAAGATATAGAAAAAGAAAATAATATCGAGTTACCTACCATTGGTGTAAATTCAGTTGTTCATAGTTTGGATAACATGAGAGAGTATGTTCATACTACCCATGATAGGATTCAGAAATTATACAATCAACGAAAAGATGCAGAAGCATTAATCAAAAAATACAGTGATGCCTTAGATCAAATTAAAGATATTGAAAACCTTGAAATATCTTTAGATGATTTATTCTCAACAGATTATTTAAATGCTCGCGTTGGTAGGATTCCGGTTGATAGTTTAGAAAAATTAAATTTTTATAGTTCTAAGCAATTTATTTTCCAATCTTTAAGGGTAGATAAAGGATATTGTTGGTGTATATACATTACAACCAATGATAATGAAAGAGAAATTGATAACATCTTTTCTTCTTTATTCTTTGATCGAATTCATATTCCTGATTTTGTTCATGGTACACCAATATCTGCACACGAAACCTTACAAATGGAAATAGATGTTGCAGAAAAGAACTTAAAGAACATAAAAGAAGAAACGGATATTATATTACAAGAAAATATCCAAGAATTAAAAGAAATGAAAAGTGAATTAATATTTTTAGAGAGAGTTTATGAAGCCAAGAAATATGTTGTTGGTTTAGGCGATAAATTTAATATTAATGGCTTTGTTGAAAAAGAAAAAGCCAACGATCTTAAAGAAAGTTTTTCTAGATTAGAAAATGTTAATGTTGAAATTAGACCAGCAGATTCAGATAAACGTTTGTCACCACCAACCAAATTAAAAAACAACTGGTTTACAAAACCATTTGGTATGTTTGTTGAGATGTATGGGGTTCCTAGTTACAAGGACATGGACCCAACATCGATTGTAGCAATTACTTACAGTCTATTATTTGGGATTATGTTCGGTGATGTTGGCCAAGGTTTATTACTGGCCTTGTTAAGTTTTGCTTTATTAAAATGGAACGGGATGAAACTTGCAGGTGTTGGTATACGCATAGGGATTAGTTCAGCATTCTTTGGATTATTATTCGATTCGGTCTTTGGGGAGCATGGTATCATTGCTCCAATATATGAAAATCTAGGTATTTCATTCTTACCCTTCCATGTGATGGATGCTGAATCTACAATGACCTTATTGATAGGAACAGTTGTCTTGGGGTCAATTATCATATTAACCACAATGTTATTGAACATTAAAACAGCTTTAAATAGGAAACATTATGCGCAAGCTTTATTTTCACCAAATGGTGTGGCTGGATTTATTTTTTATGGTTTTATTTTAACCGCTGTAGGATTTATGTTCCTAACAGATTTTGATTTATTACAACCTTTATTTATGATTCCTTTTGTGGTTTTACCACTGACATTAATCTTATTTAAAGAACCTTTAGAGAGGTTGATAGAAGGTCATAAGTTATTCCCAGATGGCCTTGGTGGTTTCTTTGTTGAAGCGATATTTGAAACCTTTGAAACGGTTTTATCATACATCACCAATACTATGTCTTTCTTACGTGTGGGTGGATTTGTATTATCACATGCCGGAATGATGTTGGTTGTGTTTTCGATTATGAGCATGATGGATGGAGCGATTGCAACAACGATGGTATTTATTTTAGGGAATTTATTTGTAATGGGACTTGAAGGATTGATTGTAGGTATTCAAGTTTTAAGGTTAGAGTTTTATGAAATGTTTTCAAGGTACTTTGAAGGAAATGGTATTCCTTTCAAATATAATGAGTAATTTTAGGAGGATATGACAATGTTAAGTGTTTTAGAAATTATAGTACCATTAGTAATGGTGGTATTAATTGTATTACCTTTGGTTAAAGTGTTTTCAGGACAAACCACTTTAAAATCAACAAGAAAGAGATTATATACGCATATTTCATTATTTTTTGCGTTAATTTTATTTGTATTCGTATGGCAATTAAGCGGAACGAGTTTATTTGCTGCTGAAGAAACAGAAACTGCAGCTGGTGATTTCGCTGGTTCAATTGCTCAAGGTTTAGGTTTCTTAGGTGCAGCTTTAACAACAGGCTTAGGATCTATCGGTGCAGGTATCGCCGTTGCAGCAGCAGCGCCAGCAGCCATTGGTGCTTTCTCTGAAAATGAGAAAAACTTTGGTAAATCTTTGATCTTTGTTGCCTTAGGTGAAGGTGTTGCAATCTACGGTCTTTTAATTTCAATTTTAATTATTAACAAACTGTAAACATAAGAGTGATAAAATGAAATTCTTCTTAATAACAGACAATATTGATACGTTAATGGGAATGCGCCTTGTAGGAATAGAAGGCGTTATTGTTCATGACCGAAAAAAAGTATTACAAGAGATTGAAAAAGTCTTGCATGATGAAAGTGTTGGTATTCTGTTAATCACAACCAATTTGGTTGATTTATGTCCAGAAGTAATTTCAGAATTGAAATTGACAAGAACTAGACCTTTAATCGTTGAAATACCAGACCGTCATGGCGGAAAAAAAATTGGTACTTCAATTGATGAGTATGTAAGTGATGCCATTGGCGTCAAACTGTGAGGTGAAATAATGCCATATTATAATAATGATGATCTTTTTAGAAGTTTTTCAAAATACATCAATGAAAAAGCAGATCAAAAGATCAATCAATTAAAAGAAGAGATAGAAAAAGAAAAGAAGCGTTCTGTCGAAAGAGTCGATAAAGAACTTCATAATAAAATTTTTAGAGGTCTAGATATTGAACTGAGCGAATTGAATTCTGATTTTGCTGCAGAGATGAACAAGGTGAAAACAGAGTATTCTAAAGATATTATGGAAAAAAGAAGTCAATTATTAAGTTCGATTATTGATAAAGTTCATGATAAATTATTGGGTTTCAATAAGAGCAAACAATATGAAAATTTAATGAAAAAGCAGATTCAAAATATAGGCCCTGATTTTTGTACAGAAGAAGTTGAATTTAGAATCATGAAGAATGATACCATCATGAAGAAAATCATTGAAGATAATTATAAAGGACCTTATACAATTAAAGAGATCTCTGAAATTGAAATCGGTGGTTTTTCTGTATTGTGTTTTAAACTTGGTGTGATGACTGATCAAACAATTGACACAAGGTTAGAACAAAAAAGACAATGGTTATATGAGCATTCAAAATTAGCAGCAAGTCAATAAAGAGGTGTTTTTATGAATAAAGTTTATTCAATTAATGGTCCAGTGATAAAAGTTAAAAATGCAAGCAATTTCCAAATCATGGAAATGGTTTTTGTAGGTGAAGATAAATTATTAGGTGAAGTCATTTCTATTAGTGAAGATTTTACTGTGATTCAGGTTTATGAATCAACAGTAGGACTTAAACCAGGTGAAGAAATCATTTCAACTGGTGAACCTATTTCAGTGACATTAGGACCTGGATTGTTAACCAATATCTTCGATGGTATACAACGACCATTAAATAAAATATATGAAAATGATGGACAGTTTATCAAGGCTGGTACCAATGTTGAAATCCTAGATTATAATAAGGAGTGGCAAGCTCATTTATTGGTTAAAAAAGGAGATACGGTTACATTTGGTCAAGTTTTTGGTGAAGTTCAAGAAACATCTTTAATCACCCACCGTCTTTTAGTGCCTAAGGGCATTGAAGGCCTTGTTAAAGAAGTTAAAAAAGATGGGGCATATAAACTTAAAGACACATTGGTTGTTGTTGAAGATAAATATGGTAATACACATGAATTAAATATGATTCAACGCTGGCCAATTAAAAAACCTAGACCATCCAAAGAAAGGTTGCCTTTATCAATTCCACTAGTGAGTGGGCAAAGGGTTATTGATACATTATTCCCAATTGCTAAAGGTGGTACTGCAGGCGTGCCTGGAGGCTTTGGTACTGGTAAAACCATGATGCAACATCAATTTGCAAAATGGTGTGATGCCGATATCATTGTTTATGTGGGTTGTGGGGAACGCGGTAATGAAATGACACAAACCTTAGAAGAATTTTCTGAATTGATTGATCCAAAATCAAACAGACCCTTGATTGAAAGAACTGTCTTAGTCGCCAATACTTCAAATATGCCAGTTGCAGCCAGAGAAGCAAGTATTTATACTGGTGTTGCCATTGCTGAATATTATCGAGACATGGGTTACCATGTGGCTGTCATGGCCGATTCAACAAGCCGTTGGGCCGAAGCCTTAAGAGAAATTTCTGGACGTTTAGAAGAAATGCCAGCTGAAGAAGGTTTTCCTGCTTATTTACCAAGTAGAATTGCACAATTTTATGAACGTGCTGGCTATATGAATACTTTAAGTGATAAAAAAGGTTCAGTTTCTATTATTGGGGCAATTTCACCCCAAGGTGCAGATTTTTCTGAACCAGTGACTCAAAATACAAAACGTTTTGTACGTTGTTTTTGGGCATTGGATAAAGAACTTGCTTATGCAAGACACTATGCTGCCATTAACTGGAACTTATCTTATTCAGAATACATTAATGACTTATCAAAATGGTATAACAAGCATGTTGGTGTAGAATTTTTAGAAGAAAGACAACAATTGATTAAAATATTAGCCGAAGAAAATAAACTCATGGAAATTGTGAAATTAATCGGTAAAGATGTTTTACCAGACAACCAAAAATTAATTTTAGAAATCGCACGTGTCATACGCGTTGGTTTCTTACAACAAAATGCTTTCCATAAAGAAGACACTTTTGTGCCTTTAGAAAAACAGTTAATGATGATGAATTTGATTCTTTATCTTAAAAAAGAAGCAGAAAGTGTTATTGAACAAGGCAAGGCATTTAGTCTCTTGTTAAAAACAAATATTTTTGAAAAAGTGATTAAAGTAAAATATGATATACCAAATGACCAATTGGTATTATTTGATAATTACTACAAAATGATTGATGAAGCACTTCATTCAATCAAGTAGAGGAGGTCACTTGTGAATTTACAATATATAGGTTTAAAAGAAATCAATGGGCCTTTAATATTTTTAAATCATGTTAAAGGTATATCTTATGAAGAAATCGTTGAAATTAAATTAGATAATGGCACAACAAGACATGGTCATGTTGTAGAGATTAACGGCGACTTAGTCGCAATCCTTGTTTTTGAAGGTACCCAAGACTTATCTTTAAGAAATACAACCATTAAATTTTTGGGTAGACCAATGGAAATCGGTTTGTCTGAGAATATTTTAGGTAGGGTCTTTAATGGTCTTGCAGAACCAATTGATGATTTAGGTCCTGTTTATGTGGACCGTTCTTTTGATATCAACGGTTCAGCATTAAACCCTGTCGCAAGAGTTTATCCTCGTGACTATATTAATACTGGTATTTCAAGTATTGATGGTTTGACAACCCTGATTAGAGGACAAAAATTACCAATATTTTCTGGATCTGGTATGCCTCACAATGATTTGGCAGTTCAAATTGTTAATCAAGCGAAATTATCTGACCAAAGAAAAGAAAAATTTGCAATTATTTTTGCTGCGATGGGTGTCACCAATGATGTCGCAAACTTCTTTAAAAGATCTTTTGAAGAAGCTGGTGTAACAGATAAAGTTGCCATGTATTTAAATCTAGCAGATGATCCAATCATCGAAAGAATATTGACACCAAGATGCGCTTTAACCGCTGCGGAATACTTAGCTTATGAGAAAAACACACATGTATTGGTTGTCATGACTGATATGACAGCTTATTGTGAAGCCTTAAGAGAGTTTTCTTCAAGTAAGGGAGAAATTCCTGGTCGTAAAGGTTATCCAGGTTATTTATATTCAGACCTAGCATCATTATTTGAAAGAGCAGGTATTATTAAATCTGCCAAGGGCTCTATTACTCAAATTCCTATTTTATCTATGCCCAATGATGATATTACCCATCCAATTCCTGACTTAACAGGATATATTACAGAAGGTCAAATTGTTTTGGATAGAGAATTACATCAAAGAGGTATTTATCCTCCAATTGGTGTATTACCATCATTGTCACGCTTGATGAAAGATGGTATTGGTTCTGGTTATACAAGAGAAGACCACCAACCATTAATGAATCAATTATTTGCTTCTTATGCAAGAGTGATGGACGCAAGATCTTTAGCTTCTGTAATTGGAGAAGATGAATTAAGTCCTATAGATAAACAATATACGCAATTTGGTAGATTGTTTGAAAATCATTTTATTTCACAAGGTCATAAAAATAGGGCTATATCAGATACATTAGATTTAGGCTGGCGCTTATTGTCAACATTACCAAAAGAAGAATTAGATAGAACAGATGAAATGGTTCTTAATAGATTTTATGATCATGAAGATGCAAAAAATTTCTTTAACATTGAGGATCAAGTCATTATAAACGAGTTGAAAAAAGAGGGTAAATAACAATGGCTAATAAACAAGTTTTTCCAACCAAAGGAAACTTATTAGCACTAAACAAGTCAGTGAAATTAGCCCAATTAGGTTATGAATTGATGGACAAAAAAAGAAATATTTTGATTCGAGAAATGATGGATCAAATTGAAAAAGTTCGCAATTTAAGAGATGAGATCGCGGACATTTTTAAGAAAGCATATTTTACCTTACAAGAAGCAAACATTACCCTAGGTGTAATTGATGATATTTCTAAATCGATACCGATTGATAATAATTTAGAAATAACCTATCGTTCAGTCATGGGTGTTGAAATACCAAAGGTATTATATGATGAAGAAAAAGTTTCTTTAAGATATGGTATTTCTAATACCAATACAAAATTTGACTATGCCTATAAAAGTTTTCTAGAAGTAAGAGGTTTAATTTTGGTGCTTGCGGAAGTAGATAATGCCTTATATCGATTAGCGGATGCAATTAGAAAATCTAGAAAAAGAGCAAACGCTTTAAAAAATATTGTGATTCCTGATTATCAAGAAAAAATAAAATATATCAGCGATACCTTAGAAGAAAGAGAACGAGAAGAGTTCTCCAGAAGAAAAATTATTAAATCAAAGCAAGAAAACAGATAAAATAACTTGACTATTTAGCCAAAATATTAGATAATGTTACTTGGCTAATTTAGGGGTGTGGTGTCAACGGTAGCACACCGGTCTCCAACACCGTTAGTACGGGTTCGAATCCTGTCACCCCTGCCACTAAATAAC
>JBKHBS010000047.1:0-6967 GCA_046542225.1 Candidatus Izemoplasmatales bacterium
TAGATTTTTTACCAAATGATATTTGTGAATGCTTTGGTGGTTGATATTAAGAAAATGCGTAATACTCTCCATATACTGTTCCCACTTTTCTTTGCTTGTATCGATTTTTAATTTTGGCCCTGAGTAAGAATCAAATATTTCACCAGCTAAATTCTGATAATCAGCTTCCATCGCAAAAACACTTTCATCACCTTTATACTCATGACTTTTAAAATAATAATCTTCAGATGAATCCAAAATAATATTTTTCCACCCTTCACCTCTAACTTTAAAAGCTTTTTCAAAGCTTTCCCTTACATTTGGTCGGTTTAAAAAGATTATATGAGGAGACACAGGCTCTAAAATCTTAAAGACTTCCTGATAATACTTTTTAATTTCTTCTCTGCTTAAGGGACTGTTAAAGAAATATCGTATAATGGCTTGAAACAAACACCCTTCCATAATGTGAAGGCCGTCTTGATTCTTTATTGTACTAACCAAATTTTTCCATCGTTTATACATATCTTCTAAGTTTTTAGACATACCTTCTATTGTATCAATGGGCCCTATATTAAATTCTCCACCATCAGCCCAGCGAATGGGATGGTCATCCATTTCTTCATGATACCAAGTATGTTGAACATCTTCGCGTTTGCAAAGACCTGCAAGCTTTTGTGCAGTGCTTGATTTTCCGACACCACTCATGCCTGAAATAATCACTAATTTTGATTTTGCCATTTTATCACCGCCTTATTTTTATACTATTATATACTAAATAAGGGACAATTAAAATACCATATAGGTCATTATACCTATTTATTGTCTTAGGATATATATGGTTTTTATTAATGATTATATTTCTTATCAAAGCGTAAAGCTTTGGTGCTTCTCTTTAAAAATAAAAAGGATGATATTCCAATATAAAATATCATCCTTAAAATCTCTTATTGAATTGTACCTTACCTAAAACAATAAATTTGGGAAGAATATGAGTGATAAACCAATAAACAACATAATCAAACCACCAATTAAATTTGAGTACTTGGCGTACTTACTTGATATACCAGTAATTCTTAAGGTAATGACAGCAATGGCAAAGACCACAATATCGTCTAACATAAAGAATAAAACATAGACCAATATATACAAAGCCGATTGGGTGCTTGTGACATTTTGATAGGCAAGCATTGATGTGTATACAACAGGCAAGCCCGCTGAACATGCAAGTTCAATGATATTGACAGTGATTGCGATACCGATGATACCAACCATGGCTAAGAATAAATTATTCTTATGAATGGCGTTTTTAGCCCGGTCCATAATTTTTCTTCTGCTTTTTACAGTTGTGACTTCACAACCCAGGTCCCTTTGCCTTTGGTTCCAATAATGTTTGATACTAAAGCCAGCGAATAAAATGGCCAAGATACCAATGAGGACTTGGAAGACTTTAATCATGGCAAAATTAACCAGAATTTGTAACCAAGAAATCATGATGATGTAATAGATAATTCCACTGGTCAGAATAAAGGTTATTCCCAATATCCAAACCCGTTTTTTATCTTTTAAGTTTATTAACATGGTGATTAAAAACAATAAGACCCACATGGCGCAGGGGTTAAAACCATCGATTAAACCAATGAATACAGCCCCTAAAAACAAGGAAAATGAGGCAAGTTCGATTTCACCAATAATGGGTAAGGTGATGACTTTTCTAACTGGATTTAAGATAAAATCCCCTGGCAACAAGACTTGATCATCTTGAATTTTTTCAACAACATCAACATAATCAGGATTCTCTTGATAATATTCAACAATATCTTCAATATAAGACTTAATTTCTGTTGTACCCTGTAAATCAGTACCACCAATCACAAGATAAGGCACGTAATTATATTGACGTTCAAATGCCTCTAATGTCTTTAACCATAAATCTCTATCTTCGGTTTCATTAATATCATAATATATAATGGTAAGATTCTCTATATCCGATAGGTGTTCATCAAAATAATCAGAAACTTCTTTACAGTTTGAACAGGTTTCTTCCATAAAATAATGAATGATGATTTCATCATTTGTTTGTGCATTTACATTAAAAGGCAGGAACATTGCAGAAATTATTAATGCCAGTAATAATATATTTTTCATCTTCAACCTCGAGTTATCTATAAGTGTATTTTAATAAGTGTATTTTAGTGGTTTTTAAACCAATTGGTCATGTCTTCTATTCTTTTAATTCTTGCATGTGGTTTTCCACCTCTTGATAATTCATGGTTTTCATCCTTAAACCAGATAAGCTCAGTATCTACGCCTCTTGTTTTTAAGATAGCGTAGAGTTGTTGGGCTTGTTCCATTGGACAACGGTAATCTTTGTCTGAATGAATCAATAAGAGTGGCGTTTGAATATCCATAGCATATTTAATTGGTGATTGGCTATACAATCTATCAAGATCTAATATTGGGTGTCCAGCCGTTTGGTCACTGGCAAAATAATAACCAATATCAGATGTACCATAAAAGGATAACCAATTTGAAATAGAACGTTGGGTAACAGCTGCTTTAAAACGATTGGTATGGCCGACAATCCAGTTTGTCATAAAGCCACCATACGAACCACCGGTTACATACATTTCTTCTTCGTTGATACCAGGATAAAGTTCAATGGCCTTATCAACAAAGTCCATTAAATCTTCATAATCTATTGTACCATATCTACCTCTAATATCAGCAAATTCATTACCCTTACCATCAGACCCTCTTGGATTAGCAAATATTACAATATAGCCTTGGTTGGCCCAGTACTGCATTTCATGATAATAAATTTGTCCATATACTGTTTTTGGACCGCCGTGAATATCTAAAATCAAAGGATATTTTTCATTTGGATTATAAGCTTCTGGCAACAAGGCAAAACCATCGACTTCGTGGGTGATTTTATTGACTTGAATGGGTTGAGGTTTGCCAATATATTTTCCTAAGAATATGGTTTCGTTAAAGTTGGAAATTTGTTCTAAATGATTTTCTTCCAAACGATATATTTCTTGTAAGCCTTGTTTGTGCATGGCAATCATGATGAAATGATTTTCTTTCATTAACAAACCATCAATAGACCCATCCATTTCATAGACTTTGCTTATATCTCCATTTGTGTTTAATTTAAGAATTTCACTATGATCATTAAGGGTTGTCAGGAAATAAAACTGATTTTCAATGGTTACATTATTTTTTGACCCTAAAAGCCGGCAGTCTGTACCAATACTATTGCCATAGGTTTTGCCAAACTCAGCAAATAAAGTCATTTTGCCTTCTTTTAACTCATAAAAATCAGGATTTTGATTTAAACCAAATTCCTTCATATCCTTAGCAAGGACAATCAATTTACCCATATCGATGATTTGAACAATATTGTATATATCTTCATCAAAGAGGGTTTCACTTTTATTTTCATTTAAATCATATGCATATATTTTTGAAGTCAAAGTCATCACTTTTTCTTGATATTTACCTGTATAATAGATTTTACTTTTATCTTTTGATAAAGTAAATGAATCTACTGTAAAAGATTTATCAAACAAGCGATTTAATTTATCTTTGTCAATGTCATAAATAAAAAATTGTTTTAACTGATTGTTTTTAAAACCCCTACCATTAAAGTAATAAGGAATTTCACTGATGTCTTCATATGAATCATTTTTCTTCTTTTCTTCTAGATAATCATCTCTAAGGTCATCTTTTTTTTCTTCGTAAAGAAGGTGGTCATCTATGGTAAGGTTTGCCGAAAACAAAATTTCATTTTCATTAATGACTTTTTCTATTTTAGCATTAATTGGTAATGTAAATGCTTTTTTAAGTGATTTTGTCTTTAAATCATAAGTATAAAAGCTTTTCTTTTGTTTGTCTTTTAAATTATTTTTTTCTTTTTTATTTTTCTGATAATCGAGAAGTAATAAATGCTCATTTAAAAACTTAAAATCAGAATTGGTTTTTAATTGTCTAACTTTATTGATAGATTTCCCATCTGAAACATACAAGGTATGGTGGTATTCATTGTCATCTAATATAGGCTCTGATTGAATGAATCCATAGTGGGTTTTTTCAGGAGATTCTTGAAGGTTTCCTAAAAATTTAAAATCTAAAAAATCTTTAATATCTATTTTTTTCATAACAACACATCCCTTTCATTGACTAGTTTTAATATATCATGACCCGGCATTTTTCTCAATTAATTAAAGAAAAAACACAGTTTTAAAACTGTGTTTATAAAAGATATGATAGGGTCAAAAAGATTCCAAACAAAACCAAAACAGAACCAATCACTAAATTTAATATCTTGTGGTCAATACTGTTTGCGTATATAGAGGCTATATTGGCACCCACCATGGCGGCGATACTGGTAATGATTAAGGCTGACCATTCTGTTCCACCAATAATGATATGGGTGGTTGCGCCAACAAAGGCTGTAAAAACCATAATAAAGACACTGGTTCCTACAGCGGTTTTAAGATTATAGCCTAAAACAACAGTTAGAACAGCCAACATACTGAGTCCCCCACCAGCACCAAAATAACCACTGATGGTCCCAATCACTGCCCCCCAAAAAATAGAGGCAAAGAATTTACTCTTGGTAAAGGTAAAAATCTTTTTGTTTTGATTGTCTTGAACTGGAAAAACTAAAAACCTTAATCCTAAAAGTACAACAAAGAGATTCAACATAATTCCTAAGTTTGTCGGTTTGGCATTACTAGAAAAAATAGAGGCCAATATGGCAAATATCAAAACGGTTAGAGCCATGATAATTGCACTTTTTAAACGTATATTTTTATGTTTGATGTAGTGAAAAGCACTAAAAGAACTCGCAAAAACATCACTTGCAAGTGCAATACCAACTGCTATATAAGGGTCCATACCAAGTAATGTCACAAACATAGGGGCGATGATAACTGCAGCACTTAAGCCCACCAACCCTGTAGCAATTCCTGCGATTACTCCAGCAATAATGTAAATCAATATATCAATCATAAAAAACTTCCTTATTGTTAAAAGTTATCAATCATTATAACACATCTGCTTTTATTGTAATAATGTTTCCTTTAATTAAAAAACATTCTTGAAATCATTTCAAAAATGTTTTTCAATGAACCATCAAGAAAAGGATTTCTTGATGTCTTTATTTTTATAATGTGTTTGGATAAAATCTAATAAATTAATCTTGTATTCTTGATGATAATCAACACCAGATTCAACCGCTACTTTTTCATAGACTAAATCAAATAAGTCAATGGATTTAAATAATGCCTTCCAAACATTTTCAACCTGTGTATTGGTGTAAGTTTCAGTGTATAAATTATATATATCAATTGGTAAAAGGTCTACATAACGATGTTTCCCTTTTCCAACCGAAATTTTAAAATCATGTTGGTAACCGATCCACCAATCTAAGATTCTCTCAATTTCTTTTCTTAAGATGTCTAAATGCTTGATTGCATAAAACATATGATTTCTAGCCATACCTTTTCCAACATAAGGACAGACCCAATAAAATTCATTGACTGTCATTAAAATATCCTTGTTCGTTGGTTTCTGAACATAATAGGTAGATTCATCAACTTCTTGAATGCTTTGAACTAAATGATCTTTATCCAATATGACTTTGGTTAGTGAATCATCATAAACTGTTTTCTCTATATCTTGAATGTCCATAATACCTAAATCTAAACGGGTTCCATCTTTAAATTGTATAAGATAGACATACCATTCATGGTTCTCTTCAGAACCATCTGGTCGTTGATCATCTTTTGTTTGCATGAAAAAAATGTCTCCGAAATTCTTTATGAAATCACGATTTTTCATGAAACGATCAAAATCTTTCACATAAAAAACCATATCAAAATCCTGGTATTGATCAGGTGTGATATTGGGGTTTACTCTCGAACCGTTCATAAGAAGGGCTCTTATGTCATCATGATCTTTCGCATATTTGACGACCTTCTCATATAGTGATTGATGCTTATCCATTTTAAACTCTAAGTAATCTCAATATCCAAATAAAGAATATGGCACCTAAAATTGAAAAGATAAATCCTGAAATGGTGAATGCTCCGATATAGCCAATATCAAATATTAAAGAACCAAGCCAACCACCGACCAAGGCACCAATTAAACCGATTAAAATATTTTTAAAAAACCCTCTTCTGGGTACACCCATAATTGTGTTCGCAATCCATCCGACAATTAAACCGAATAATAACCATATTAAAAATCCCATTGTATCATCTCCTTATTTTTATTATATAAAATATCATTTTATTAATCAAACAATGTCGTTTGATTTATATCTTTTTATATTTATGATAAAATAAAGAAAATGGAGTGATTGAATTGAAAAGACTATTAAAACCAATTAAAGATCTAATGCTTTATGATTTAAAAAAATTAATTTTCATTGAACTCATTTTAAAAATAATTGGGGTCATTTTTATTTTCCCTCTTTTTAGACTTGGCTTTTACTTGGCCTTACAATTGTCAGGCAAACAATATATTGCCAACTTAGAATTGATCAGCTTTATTAAAAGACCATCAACCATCATCATTTTTTCCGTTTTATTGTTTATCTTTGCCATTTATTTGGTACTTGAGTATGTTTACTTGGTTGTTTTATATGACAATGCTTACCATAAAACAAATATGACCTATAAAGAATATATTGTGGTTGGATTTTCAAAATTTATATCGGTATTAAGAAAATACCACCTTTTAATATTGATACCTGTATCTTTTTTCTTTATAGTCATTGAATATACCCAAATCGCTATTTTCTCTTCAACCATTTCTTTACCAGAGTACTTACTTTTAGAAATTCAATCTCTTAGCAACTTTAACCGTATTTTTTATATCAGTTTTTTGATACTCATTATATTTTTTATGGAATTTATATTTTTAACACATGGTTTTGTCATAAAAGAAAACTCCATCAAAGAGAGTTTCATTGATT
>JBKHBS010000048.1:0-6668 GCA_046542225.1 Candidatus Izemoplasmatales bacterium
TTTCATACCTTAGTCTGGCTGTATCTAATGAGGTTCCACTTCCCAAAACGTTGCTTGTTGGCAGACCAGATTCCTTCCAAGCCACATAAGCCAAGACATCAACCGGATTCGAAGCCACCAAAATAATTCCATCGAAGCCCGATGCCATGATATCTCTCGTAACACTTTGGATGATTTTGGCGTTTCTTTTCAGTAAATCTATTCTGGTTTCCCCAGGTTTTTGATTAACACCTGCGGTAATGACAACCAAGCCAGCATCCTTACAATCACTATAGTCACCTGCGCTAATATTCATTTTTCTCGGCGCAAATGCTAGCCCGTGATTAAGATCCATGGCTTCACCTTCTGCTTTATCTTTATTTAAATCTATCAGCACTAACTCTTCAATGGTGCCTTGATTAAGCAATGCATAGGCATAACTCATTCCCACAAAACCAGTTCCGACAATAACAACTTTACTTTTTGACATGATTTATTTCCCCCTATATATATAAATATAGTCTCATCATAGCATAAATTCGAATTCAAAAGAAACTATTTACATTTGTAAATGCTTTCTATTTTTAAAAAAAGACATACTGGCAAATGCCAATATGTCTTTTTCTATATATTAAAGTTTTTCTAGTTCTGTTAAGAAGGCATCGATTGGATGGTTACCTACCAACTCTAATTCATCGTTTATGATGATTTTTGGCACTCCAGAAACTTTATATTTCGTAGATAAGTCTTGGAAGGTTTGTGCTTCAATCATTGATGCTTCAATGTTTTCATTTAACATGGCTAATGAATGAGCCGTTGCAACAGCACCAGGACAATGTGGACAAGATAAGGTTACAAAGACTTTAATATCCACTGCTTTGTCTATTTTATTTAAGCGGTCGATGATTTTTTTATCAAGACCTAAATCTAAGCCTGACATAAAGACAATTGCTGAAAGGAATGAATTGATTTCATGTCCAGCAGGAATCCCTTGGAATTTTACACCCTTGTAATTCTTCTTATCATCTAAGATAACAAATGTTGGTACGTCCAAGATATTGTATTTCTTTGCCTCTTCTTTGTCTTTATCAATGTCTTTAATTTCAACAGATATCTTATCATTAAGTGCTTTAACTTCAGTTAATAATTGTTCTGTTTCACTACATGTGTTGCATCCACCTTCTTTGGTGAATAAAACCATTGTGATTTCATTTTGCATTGGTGACAATGCTTCTTTAATTTGTTTACTTACTTCTTCGTTCAATAAATTTGCCATTTTTACTCTCCTTTATAAATTTGATTTAAATATTGATTAACTGCCAAGGCAGCTTTTGCGCCTTCAGCAGCTGAAATGATAATTTGTTTGAAAGGTTGTTCAGTCACATCACCAGCAGCGTATAAACCTGGAATTGATGTCATTTGATTCAAATCAACCTTAATTTCATTGCTTTGGTTGGTTTCAACCATATCTTTGATTAATTTTGAATTGGGTTCTGTACCAATTTCTATCAGTAAACCATCAGCTTGTATAAGTTTCTTTTTATTTGTATGTTTATCTAAGACTTGGATACCGGTCATCTTTTCATCTCCAACCACCGAAACAATTTGGGTTTCAAGATGAATGTCGAGTTTTTCAATCTCATTTAATTTATCTAGTAATATTTTATCAGCCCTAAATTGACTCCTGTGTACTAAGGTGATTTTACTGGCCCAAGGCACCAAGTCAATGACACCTTCTACTGCAGAGTTTCCGCCACCAGCGACAATCACATGTTTGTCTTTAAAGAATGGTGCATCACAAGTCGCACAATAAGTCACGCCTTTGTTATTAAATTCTTTTTCACCAGGTACATTTAATTTCCTGGGTTCTCCCCCTGTTGATATAAGAATCGTTTTAGCCATATACTCTTTACCATTTGAAACAGACACACTAAAGTCAGGGTCCAAATGTTTGATTTCTTGAACATAAACGCCCTTTAAAATAGGCACTTCTAATTCTTTAACATGATCTAAGAATTTATTGGCTAGAGATTCACCTTCAATCATACTATATCCTAAATAGTTATCAACCCAAGTTGTATTATGTAATTGGCCTCCAAGTTCATTGGCAACAATGCCAACTTTTAAGCCTTTTCTTTTTGCGTATAAGGCAGCATTTAAGCCCGCAGGTCCACCACCAACAACAAGGAAATCCCATTTTTTAATTTGGTCAAATTCAGATGGTTGTGTTTGTTTTTCAATATTAAAATTAAACATTACTCCACCTTACTTCCCCTTAACCACTAAATCAACTGCTTCATTAATGTCTTCTATTTTCACATTGAACTTGCGTTCTATGGTTTGAATTAGGTTTTGTGTGGTTAAGATACCAATTGTTTTATCAATACTCGAGCGAATTGCTTTTAGTTGGGTTAATAAGTCCATGCATGCAATATCACTGTCCATCATCTTGATCACACCTTGCATCTGTCCATGGGCTCTTTTTAGTCTGTTTTTTAATCCATCATCGCATTTCATGTTTACACCTCTTCTGTCAAGTTTCTATCAATATTATACCCTAAGGGGTATGGTATTTCAAATGATACGCTTAAAGAAAAAGACCTTGAAATTATCAAGGTCATTTTTTTTGATACATATCCCATTTTCCAATGGTTTTAAAGCCTAATTTAAGGTAAATTTTTCCAGCATCCACATTATCATAAAACAAACAAAGTGATTTATTCTTCTGATGAATATATAAATCCATTAAATGCAACATTAATAAAGTTGCCAACCCATGATTTCGATATGCCTTATGTGTGGCCACCGATACCACCATGGCTGATTTGGTTGTTTCAGCGGTCGTCGCAACTGTTGAAATGATTTTTCCATTCTTTTCAATAAAAAGCGTTGTTCCCATTTGAATTGATTTCATTTTTGCTTCTATAAAACCAGTCTTTTCCTTTAAGTGACCAGCAAATTCATCAATGGTAGAAATCAAATCATATAATTTAGCAGCATCTTCTCTATTGCTTAATTCTTTAATTTCATATTGACCTTCATTAAATGGGTGATTGATTGATGTGGCTTTACAAAAAAACATTCTTTTCAATTGATAATCTTCTAAATATGGATGAATAAGTTCTAGCAATTCTGCTTTACCAGAAATGAATTTAAAAGGATCGCTTTTAAAAATCTCTAAATAATCCAAATTAAACATTAATTGATCTGAATAATAGATGTTATTATCCCTATACCTTAATAATATGGAGATTAATTGATTGTCTTGGTTAAACTCCCCATATACTCTTTGGAAATCTTGATCAAAACCAAAGGCTTCGATATCACCAATTGGAAAAATATTGTATTCAGCTTCCTGATACAAATAATCCAATAATAAGGTCCTATCTTTTTCTTCTAATAAACGAATCATATCCACCCCTTAATAAGAAAATTATGACATAATTCTAATAATTTTACAATAGAAAAAGACATCATTAGATGTCTTTAGACTTAACTTGAATTGTAAACAAATTATATAAGTATTTTATACCAATGGTTATAACCACTGAGGTCAAAGCCATTAATCCTAATTTCCCACCCAAACCATTATAATGTTCAAAGTAGACATGAAATAAGACAGCATGAACCAAACCACCAATGATTAAATAATAGATGTTGGGTAATCTTTGTTTTGAAGACATGGCAATAAAGGATGCAGAAAAGAATACAACAGTACAAGTCACATAATCTTGAACCAAATAAATCATAATCAGAGCGAATATTAAACTTGGTAATGCCGAAGCGAAAACTGGTGATTGTTTAAAATGATGTTGAATATAAAAAGGAATAATGGTTCCTAGAAGACTCACAACTATCAACCTAAACAAATTTAAATCATTAACAACAATCATAAAATCTTTTTGAAATATAGTAGCCACTAAAATGGTTGACATAAAGGCTGTGGTTCCTAATTTACCACCCATACCCTTAAAAACTGGTTTTAAGACCATAAATAATAAACCACAGGTTAAAGCAATCATTGCAACTTCACCATATCCAAATAAGAAAGAAGACACCATACCAGCAAAAGATCCGCAGTAAATGGCTACTGAATATTTTTTTAACAAGAAAAAACCAAGCAAGCCTATAAAACTAGAAGCAACCACTGCACTTAAATCAAGTTGACGGGCCATTAAATAAGTCAAAACCACACCAATAGCGGTTAAAATACCATCATAATAATCTAATTTATAGAGGGATTTCTTAATTCTCTCTTCCCTATATAATTGTGACAAACCAAAGATTAAAGGTATGATTAATAACCCATATCCTAAGATCATCCAATCAGAAAATTCAAACAACACTGTAATAAAGACATAGAGTATGGTTAAAGATAAGATAAACCATGATAATACATATGGACTTTTAAAGTTTTTAAATGTTCGTTTAATTATATTTTTCATTTTATCACCGCTATTATCATACCAAGTTTTAATCTTTTATACAAATACACTTTCATTTAATTAATGAAAGATTTCTTTTTGTGCATTGTTTTCTTTAATGGCTAAGTAAGATCCTATTGCCATAACTGTAAAAGCAACAAAGAAGACAAGAGTCGGTGTTTCGTTTAAAATTAAGAATGAGAACAAAGCACCAGCAAATGGTGCGACTGCATAATAAGCACTTGTTCTAGCGGCACCCAAATGTATTTGGGCACTGATGTAAAAATAAAGGCTTAAACCATAAGAGAAAAAGCCTAATACAAGCGCCAATAATATATAATACCAAAGGGCTTGGTATTGATTAACACTGAGCGCAATAATTAAAGACCCTAATCCAGATCCAAAGCCTTTGATGACAACAACGTGTAAAGGGTTGCCTTTAGAAAGCATCCTCGTACAGTTGTTTTCAAGACCCCAACTTAAACTGGCCCCTATGACAAATAAGGCACCAATTGAAATATGGAAACCTGTAAAATCTTCAAAACTTAATAATATCCCTGCTAATAAAATTAAAACAATCGAAATCCACATTTTTTTGCCGATGACTTCTCTAAAGAAAATCATTGCAATAAGCCCTGTGAAGACGATTTCAAAATTATTTAATAAAGATGCTGTTGAAGCAGTTGTCATTGTCAAACCAATCATTAATAAAATTGGCGCAACAATGTCTAGCAACACCATTAGAATAATATATTTAATATCATGTCTTTTAAAACCTTTTAATATATGGTCTTCTCTTTGCTTTTTGCTTAACATAATAACAATTAGCATTCCAATACCTGCACCAAAATATAATAATGATGACATGAAATATGGTGAAATATGATCTAATAAGAGTTTGGATAAAGGTGCACTAAAACCATAAAAGAAAGCAGCTAATAATGCATAAACAACCGCAATATAAGTAACATTTTTTCCTTTAAACATAGTAATCTCCTTATAATATAATGCCATTATATCATAAGAAATTTTGATGTAAAATCAAAATATTGAATAACAAAATTAATATTTATTAAAACATCCGTAAATCAAACAAAAAGCCCATGACTAAGCATAGACTTTTAGATATCAACTAAAAATATGTAATATATTAAGACTTTGGTTCTTTATTATTATTTCTTTTTTTGACTATGAAGTAAACTCCAAGTCCTGAAGGTATTAATATAATCGCGAAAGGCAATACTGCGGCTAAAGCAATCAATACAAAATCAAAAAAGCTAATAACTGCATTTACACCATTTAAGAATGATCTTATTAAGCGATTAAAAAATGGACTTTGTGTTGATGCAGTGGTTTGGTATATAGTAACTTCTACTTCACTATAATCCACCAAACTATCAAAAGTATTTAATGTACCCTCAAGTTCTAATAATTCTGTCTCTATCTCCCCTAAACGCGTATTGATTGTTATCATTTCGTTTAATGATGCATCTTCATAAAGTACAATTAGCCGGTCATATTGCGCTTCAAGCGCAGCAATTCTATTGGTTATATCAAGATATTGAAGTGATATATCTTCTCCAGTTTTACTATAAAAATTAACTTCAAATGAATCATCAATACTTTCAACAAAATCATCTAGTCTTTCTGACTTAATCCTAATTTTAAATTTTGCTTGTCTATCCCTAATATTTTCATAGTCGAACCATTCATCGTTGTTTACATTGGCTCTAAGTGTCTCAATACTTTGATCAAGGTCTTTTGTATATATCGATAAATCAACTGAATAAATTATCTTTCTTTCAGGTAGTTCATCAACTAAAGTGATGTTTTCTGAATCATTATCAGGTGAACCACTTTCAAACTGACTCGTTTGTTCAGCACCACATCCTAGCAAAAAAAATAAAGCAAAAAATACACTTATAAATAAAAAAAATCTTTTCATCTTAGTCCCACCTTTAATTAAATAATATAATTACATATTACATTAAGAGATATAATAAAACAATGACCTCAATAAAAATTATTTAAATTTTGTTATTAAAAAAGGCTCCTTCATTAGAGTATGGTTTAGTATACCATATCTCCAACTTTTAGAAGCCACTTCATACAATCATAGTAGAACTAGACAGACTTGAACACCACGACCGTTCAACTATTTTCAAAAACGTAAATTACCCTCTAACTCTACAACTTGATTATCATAGAAGATAAATCGACTATAATGATCATCATGATTAACTAAAAACCCAATATAGTAACGCT
>JBKHBS010000049.1:0-6653 GCA_046542225.1 Candidatus Izemoplasmatales bacterium
TTAGATTAACACCAGTCCTTGGTGTTCATACCGGGCCAGAAATCATTGCTTATGTAGCGAGAAGAATTAAATAAAGGATTTATAGGCAATAATTCAAATATTTTATAGTAAAACAACTTAAATTATTATCTTTAAGTTGTTTTTTTTACAAAAAATTAATAAATATAATGGTTAATTTATGCTATAATGTAAGCAAATATATACAAAAGTCTTTTGTACTTTGTCACATGCAAGGGGATTTTATGGCGACCTATAATGAGATTAAAAACAAATTACTAGATTATGCTTATGAAAATAAACGTCCAATTACCGGCGAATTTGAAATCACTGGTCATTGTAATTTTGATTGTGAAATGTGCTATGCAAAAGCAAATAGTCCTGCTTTAAAGAAAGAATCATGGTTTAATATCTTTGATATGGCATATAAAAATGGTATCTTATATGCTTTATTAACGGGTGGGGAAATATTTACACATCCAGAATTTACTGAAATATATGAATATCTTTATGATTTAGGTGTTAAGATCACCCTCTATACCAATGGTTCTATGATAAATGATAAAATAATCGAATCCTTAAAAAATAGACCACCAGAAATGGTGGTTATTACTCTATATGGCTATAATGAAGAAACATATAAATCAATAACAAAAACTTCAAGTTTTAAAGATGTTGATTCAGCCATAGATCTACTGTTAAAGAATAATCTTAATTTAGTATTAAGAACAATTCCTTTAAGAAAAATATACAATCATTTAGATAATTTGATTGATTACGCAAAATCAAAAAAATGTCATTTGGGTTATTTCTTATACGTATCTAAAGTGAAAAAAGATTTTGAACGATTGAGCCCAAGAGAATTACTTGACTTTGAAATAAGAATCAAACAAGCATTTAAAATAAAACCTTCAAGTCATCAAGCAAAATGTGGTGCCTTTAGAAGCGGATATTTTATCAATCATTTAGGATATATGCAAGCTTGCCCAATGATGGATAAACCGACCATGAAAGTAAATAATGATTTAATGAAGACCTTTTTAACCCTACAAAAACATTGGATTGATTTGCTAGAAAAATCACCTTGTAAAAACTGTGACTTAAAAAATTCATGTATGACTTGTATAGCTAGAAGACACTTAGAAGGTAATGTCTTTGACTGTTCAACATATTTAAAAGAAATCGCTGAGGCAAAGATGAATGCTTAAATATTTAAAAATTGCAAATATCTATATAAAGTTCCAGTACACATTTAATGATTTTTTTACTGAAAAAATTAATGCTTATGAAACTCATGATTTGAATTATGAATTTGTTGAATTCACAGTAATGGTCCAAGAAGACATTCAAGTGCCAAGTAGAGAAATAACTTTCACCTATAAAAATCGCTTTAAAATGGAAACCGATGAAGATTGTTATTTACTAACAAAAGAAAAAGATAAAATTAAACATTTGATATATTATTCAAAAGGTTATAAGCAAGTAAAAATCATTTTAAATCAATACTTAAAAGATAAATTACCGGAACTTGAATATATCTTAAGTGGTATGTATTTCTTTGAAATAGCCATTAGTCAAGGCTATTTACCCATTCATGCCTCAGCATTACATCATAAGGGTCAGACATTTTTGTTGTCAGGTCCATCTAAGTCAGGTAAATCAACCCATACAAATTTATTTTTAGAAGAATATCCTAATACCATCATTATTAATGAGGATAAACCAATTATTTTCTTAAAAGAAAATCAATTGTTTATCTCTGGATCGCCTTGGTCTGGCAAACATGTGATCAATAAAAATCTAACATATCCTTTAGACTATATTTTCTTTATTAAACAAGCTGATAAACTTTCTATTGAAAGTTTAGATGGTTTTGATAAAGTCAAAGAATTGTTTAGAAATATCCATAGACCAGGTGATGAATCCTTAATGAATCAATCAATAAATATTGTTAATGAGATTATTAAGAACATACCATTATATAGATTTAAGACCATCAATAATAAAAGTAGTTCTATATATTTAAATCAATTTTTGGAGGATAGCCATGAAAATTAAAAAAGATTTCATTATTAAAACCATCGGTGAAGATATTGTTGTAGTCCCTGTTAAGGACCAAGCAGTTAGATTTAATGGTATTATTACCCTAAATAATACTGGGAAATTTTTATTTGACTTATTGCAAAAAGAAGACTTAGAAAAAGAAGAAATAGTTCAAATTCTTTTAGATAAATACGATGTAGAAGAGGAATTAGCAGTCAGTGACATCGATATGTTTATAAATAAATGTAAGGAGAATGGATTACTTGATGAAGAAAGTCTTTGATAATCAGGATTTTTTTAAGACGATTAACGACACGCTTTTAGCCAATAAAAGTGTGAGTTTTATGGTCAAGGGTCATTCAATGAGTCCGTTTTTAAAAAATGAAGAAAGTGAAGTCTTTTTAAAAACAAAAGATAATTATCAAATCTATGATATTTGTTTGTTTAAATATAAGGATGATTATAGGTTACATAGGTTGATTAAAGTTTCTAATCAAAATTATTATTTTAGAGGAGACCACTTGTATCAATATGAAATCGTTTCTAAAGATCATATCTTAGCTTATGTATATCAATATCAAAACCATAAATTAATCAATGTTAATCGTTTGTCTTATAAAGTAAAAGTTAGGTTATTTTTACTTTATAAACAAGTATATATGTTTTTAAGAAGATGCTATTTGGTAATTAAACATGGATAAAAATATACAAAAAATAATTGACTTGGTAAATGCCAGTATAAAAGAAGAAGTATTTAACCAAAGTATTGATTCAAAAGACTATCAATTAATTAAAGACAACCAATTAATAGGATTGGTATATCATTCTATTAATAAAGATATGGTCAATCAAGATCTAATAAAAAAATTAAAATCTGATTATTACCAGTATATAAGAAAAGATGAAATTCAAATACAATTGATTGAAGAGTTAAAAGTCATATTCAATAAGAACAATATTGACTTTGTATTCTTAAAAGGTTCTTTTTTAAAACATATTTACCCAGAGTCTTATATGAGACCCATGGGTGATATTGATGTTTTGGTAAAAAATCAATCAATGACAAACATTCATTCTTTGTTAAAAAATCATGGCTTTATTAATTGGAGCAATTCTTATGCACATGATTGCTTTATGAAACACAAGATTAACGTAGAAATTCATCCTTTACTTGATTCGAATATTGAAGGAGAATACCAAGATTTGTTTAAAAATCCTTGGCAATACACCATGCATTTAAATGGAAATGAATATTTATTAAGTCATGAGTATAATTTTTTCTATCAAATTTACCATATGATTAAACACTTATATCGGTCTGGTGTAGGATACCGTTCATTAGTTGATTTATTTTTATTTTTAAACCATTATGGTATTGAAATGAATAAAGATACCTATCAGATGATTTATAATCAATTTCCTAAGCATAAGTTTGTTGATTACACCATAGGATTAATAAACAAATTATTTCCGGGTTTTCTATTGAAAGATTATTTTATTAGTGATAAAATACAGGTAAAAAACCATGAACCATTCATTCAATATCTATTTTATTCAGGTACCCATGGCTTAGGAGAAACCCATAATTTGTTTATCGGTGATATGGCTAAGAAGCATCATAAAAACAAGTTTATCTTTTTAACAAAAATTGAATTTTTAATTAAAAAGACCTTTTTGGGTTTAAATCAAATGAAGCCAAATTATTCATATTTACATAAGTATCCATTTTTACTCCCTTTGGCATGGATACAAAGATTAATTAAATTAGCATTTAGCAAAAAATCAAGAAGCAAGTTGAAAAGACTTCAACTTAACAAAGAAGACATTGTTAAAGTAGAGGATCTTTTTAATCAAATAGGTATTTAATATATAAGGGGGAAAACATGAAAGAAAAGACAAAAGAAATTTATGAAAGTCCACAAATTGAAGTGATTGAATTTGATCTAGAAGACAGTATTGCTGCTTCTGGTGATTTCGGTCCAGACACATCGTGTGGCGGAGAAGGGGTATGGTAATGAAGAAATTTATTATTGGACTCTTTTTATTGTTTGGCTTAATCATAGGTTTAAGTACAACTGATTTTGCCGATGTAGAAGCAGCAAAAGGGGATTTTAATTTTACCTACGATATTAATTATGATGGAGGAACACCTGGACAAAACTCAATCCTAGCATCATATGGACAAAAGATCTCTATTGACAGTGGTTCTCTAGGTCAATCTGGCTATGAGTTTTTAGGTTGGATTGTAAAAGATAAAGTCATGCAAGGTGTTCAAGCATCCATAAGGGTTACTGAAAATACAACAGCATCTGCGTTTTTCAAACCGGAGAATTCAACAGCTGTTATTTTCATGGATACTAATCAAGACTTTATCGATGTTATCTATACGACAGCTACTGATTTAGTTGATTCTGAAGATTTGACTGATTCATCACTAGACCATTTAAACTATAGCAAACCTGGTTTGACAGCAACTGGATGGACAAGTAATGGTACTGATACCATTGATTTTTCAACTAAAATCTTTACTGAGGACACCATAGTATTTCCAATTTATGAAAACTCAGGAACTGAGCAATATACTTTAACAGTTGAAAATGGAACTGGTCAAGGGGATTTTGCTTTTAATGATATAGCGACTGTTTCAGCAAACGGCGAAGGAACATTCAACTATTGGTTAAAAGATGGTGAAATTGCTAGTACAGATGAAACTTTTTCATTTACAATGACAGGTGACCATACATTAGAAGCTGTTTATGATTCAGGCTTTACAGCTGATTCAGATACCTTTATAACAGCTGACTTATTTGAAATGGATGGAAAAGCTAATTTATTAGGACAATTTGTCTTACCAGAAGGTGAAGAATTAGTTGAATGGGGTATCTTGTTATCAGATATGCCTGGTGGTATTACACATAAGACTCCAGATGTTCAAATTGTCAATAGTAACAAATACAATCCAAATACTAATGAATTTGTATTGATGTTTAATGATACTGTTGAAGATTTCCAAAACTATAGAGCATTTGTTACAACAGCAGATGAATTTGATAATATAACAACTACTTATTCATATGTACATAAAGATGGATATGCTGATGAGTTATTTATATCAGAATATTTAGACTGGGATGGCGGAACGAACAAAGCAATTGAGTTATATAATGGAACTAATCAAACTATTGATTTATCTGAATATTCTATTAAAACAGCTGCTAATGGAAAAGATACTTGGACAAATACTACTCCTAATCCATTAGAAGGTATTCTTCAGCCAGGAGAAACTTTTGTTTTGGTAAATTCAAGCGTTTCAGTGACTGAACTTGAAAATAAAGCAAACGATTTTACAACAGCGAATTTCAATGGTAATGATGCTATTGGTTTATTTAAAAATGACACTCTTATTGATATTTTTGGTGTCCTTGGTGAAGATCCTGGATCTGCTTGGACTATTGAGGGTGGTAATACAGTTGATGCAACGGTAATTAGAAAAGCTTCTGTTTTGGGACCATTTGTTGATGAGAGCGGAATAAACCCTCAATGGGATGATTCTCAATGGATATCAATGGATGATTCTACTACAAACCTTGGTTCACATAGTATTAACTTACCATTAATGCCTGTTATGGGTTCAGAATTACCAGCTAGTTTAAGTATTTCAGGCTCATCAACAGTAAATGTTGGTGAGACAATACAATTAAATGAGTCTTATCCGAGCGGCGGATTAGAAGGTCATATATGGTTTAGTTCTGATGATTCAATAGCAACTATAGATCAAAATGGTTTAGTAACTGGAGTGGCTGAAGGAAATGTTATGATTTTATTATATTCTTATTTTGACCATGATATTATTGCTAGTCATACAGTTGATGTATTACCAGTGCAAACCTATGATGTAACATTTAATTACAATGATGGTTCAACATCACCAACAGTAGAAACTGTTGAAGGCGGAGAAGCCGTAACTGAACCAACAGACCCAACAAGAAGTGGATTTGAATTTGATGGATGGTTTACAGACGATACAACTTTCACTAACTCATATAATTTTAGCAACGCTGTAAGTGAAGATGTTCAACTATATGCAAAATGGATAGAAGAATTTACAGTAAGTTTCGATTTAAATGAAGGAACAGCAGATCCAGCAATTTTACCTCAGACAGTATTAGATGGAAATCTTGCTACAGAACCAAATACACCAACAAGAGATGGTTTTGTATTTGATGGATGGTTTACAGATGATGAGACTTTTGAAAATGATTTTGATTTTGCTACTGATACAATAACTGCAGACATTACCTTATATGCAAAATGGGTAGATGATAACACGCCAATACCTGTAGAAGAATATTATGCAGACTTTGATCAAGGTGGAAAAACATCATATGCAGGTGGGGAAGTTACTGTAAATGGACTTACATGGGATTTAAATGAAGCCTTACTAGGGAGTTTATCAAATGATAAATTCAATGGGTCATATTCTATAAGAGCAAGAGATGATGCTTATGCTGAATTACAACATGACTTTTCCAATTTGTATAGTATCAAATTTTCTTATGCATATTATGGTAGTGAAACTTCAGCTAATTTATCAGTGTCAATTTCGAATGACC
>JBKHBS010000004.1:0-78148 GCA_046542225.1 Candidatus Izemoplasmatales bacterium
CCTCTTACACCAGTAGTCGGAACACATGCTGGACCTGGTACCATGGGAGTGGGTTATATTGAAAAGTAAAAATTCAGAAGCTAAGCAAATCGTAAATGAACTTTTGGTTGATATTTTTAACCGAATTTTAATTATTGAAGCTGAGTTTATGAAAAAACAAAACGTAAAATTGTCAATGAATGAAATTCATGTACTAGAAGCTATTCAAAAGGTTGATGAGCCGAGTATGTCTAACATTGCTAAAAAACTCCATATTACAGTGGGTTCATTAACAACGGCCATTAATACTTTATACCAAAAGAAATACGTAAGAAGAGATAGAGACGAAGATGATCGTCGAAAAGTTATCATTCAACTTACGGATTTAAGCAAGGAAGTTTTGCATAAGCATGAATTGTTTCATGAACAGATGATTGACTCTATATTTGAAGAATTAAATGTTGGTGAAGATCAATTATTGATTGATTCATTGAAAAATTTATCCTCTTTCTTCAGCCGATAAAAAAAAACAGCGGAATCCGCTGTTTTCTTTAACTTAAAATGTTTATTTTGTGATGATGCAGTCAACTGGACAGTTTGCTTCACAAACGCCACAATCAATACAAGCATCTTCATCGATTACATAGATTTCGCCTTCTTCAATGCAATCAACTGGGCAACTTTCTTTACATGTTCCACATGCAATACATGTGTCTAAAATAAATCTTGGCATATTTGATATCCTCCCTTAAGAATCTTTAACACATATATTTTAACAATGATTGAAGGTTTTGTAAACACTTAAATGAAAAATAATAACAATCGTAATGTTGTTTATTATAATTTATCCAACCAAGTAAGGTATATATGAGATATATGACATTTAATCAATAAAACTAATGATAATAACTTGATTAAAAGGCTTTCCTTTGATACAATTATAGTTGAGTTTAAAGGAGTGAATAAAATTATGGAACTATGGTTAGCAATCGTATTAATCGTTGTTGCTTTAATAGCTGGGTTGGTAGTAGGGTTCTTCCTTGCTAGAAAATATTTTAAGTCTTATTTAGATAAAAACCCACCGATTAACGAAAAAATGATTCGAGCAATGATGTCACAAATGGGCAGAAAGCCTTCTGAAAAACAAGTCAGACAAGTCATGGCATCAATGAAACAAAATCAATAAAAAAATGATCTCCATGAAGGGGATCATATTTTTTTATTTTTTCTTCTTAAATATATAAGATTTATTTTCAGTACCTTTGATCAGTTTAATAAAATTTTGTCTATGTCTAAAGAATATTAGAATGGTCGCAAACCAGATAACTATAATAAATATTAAGTCATAGACTGGGTTGGTCGAAGTGAAGTATAAAATGGTCGCAATAATTGAAGCTGCCAAAGCAGTTGTGGTAGAAGCGATTGAAACGTATTTTGTAAAATAAACAGCCAATATAAAATAGGGTATTAAAGGTATTCCAATCCATGGTGCATAGGCGATGACTAGACCAAAGGATGAAGCAACACCTTTTCCACCTTTAAAGTTCATCCACACTGGGAAAATATGACCAACGATTGATGCCAACCCGTAAAACAAAGGGTGTAACATATCAACGCCAAATAATTCTGGGTTATACCTAACAATTAAGACCATGATACCGCTTTTTGTGATGTCTAAAATGAGTACTAAAATACCGATGGTTTTACCCAGGACCCTAAAAGCATTGGTTGTTCCAAGGTTACCACTACCATGTTTTCTTAAATCTTTATTTTTAAGTTTTTTTCCGAAAATATATGAAAAGGGAATAGCCCCGATAATATAAGCAATCACTAAGAATAAATATTCCATTTGAACCTCTCTTTATTGATTTTGATTATACCAAAAAAATCAAGAAAAATAAAGAAATAACTTGTGAAATTTGATATAATAAAAGATAGAGCAAAAAGGAGCAGATATTATGAGCACAAAGTCTAATGCATATAATGCACAATCACTACAAATATTAGAGGGATTAGAAGCTGTTAGGAAAAGACCAGCTATGTATATTGGGTCAACGGATACTAGAGGATTGCATCATTTAGTGTGGGAAATCGTTGATAATTCAATCGATGAAGCTTTGGCTGGCTATGGTAGCTATATAAAAGTTGAAATCAATGAAGATAACTCAATCAGAGTTACTGATGATGGGCGAGGTATGCCCGTTGACAAGCATGAATCGGGATTGAGTGGTGTAGAGTTAATTTTTACTAAACTTCATGCAGGTGGAAAATTTTCAGCCAATGGCGCCTATAAAGTCGCTGGTGGATTGCATGGTGTTGGTGCTTCGGTTGTAAATGCTTTATCGGAATTTTTAGAAGTCAATGTTTATCGTGATGGTAAAAGTTATTCTATGCGATTTGAAAATGGTGGAAAACCGGTTTACCTTTTAAAAGAAACAGGGCAAACAAGAAAAAGCGGTACTGAAGTTTGGTTTAAACCTGACCAAACAATTTTTTCTACGACTTTATTTAATTATAAAATGATTGAAGAACGTGTTAGAGAAAATGCTTTTTTAATTAAAGGATTAAAGATGGAAGTTGCCGACCATCGTAGTCGGGAAAAACAAGTTTTTCAATTTGAAAAGGGCATTAGACAATATGTTGAATATATTAATAAAGGGAAATCAACTTTAAACAAACCTGTTTATTTTAATGGGACCAACAGTGACATAGAAGTCGAGGTTTCTTTTCAGTATACAAAATCATATTCAGAAAATATTGTCTCTTTTGTTAATAACGTCAGAACCAAAGATGGCGGGACACATGAAACAGGCTTTAAGTCTGCTTTTACAAAGGCTTATAATGAATATGGAAGAAAGATGAACCTTATAAAAGAAAGAGATAGTTCTTTAGAGGGGACCCATGTTAGAGAAGGTATGACCGCGATTGTATCAGTGAGGATACCCGAATACTTATTACAATTCGAAGGACAAACAAAAAACAAATTAGGAACCAACGAGGCGAGAGCTGCAGTGGAAGCTGTTGTTTATGAAAAAATTGCTGCATATTTGATGGAAAACCCACAAACTTCTCAAGAATTAATATCTAAATCAATCAAAGCCAGAAATGCATGGGAAGCTGCTAGAAAAGCAAGAGAAGATGCCAGACTTGTTAAAAAAATAAAAAAGAAAGATACTATTCTTTCAGGTAAATTAGCGCCTGCTTCGTCTAAGGATGCATCTATTAAAGAATTATTTCTTGTTGAGGGAGATTCAGCTGGAGGCTCAGCCAAACAAGGTAGAGATCGTAAATTCCAAGCCATTTTGCCTTTAAGAGGTAAAGTGATTAATGCAGAAAAACAAAAAATGGAAGATGTTTTTAAAAACGAAGAAATTTCAACTATTATATCAACCATCGGTGCGGGTATTGGCAGCGATTTTCAAGTTAAAAAATCCAATTATAATAAAGTTATTATCATGACCGATGCCGATACAGATGGGGCTCATATTCAAGTCCTATTGATTACTTTTTTCTTCAGATATATGCCTGAACTTATCGAAGAAGGTAAGTTGTTTATTGCCTTACCACCGCTTTATAAAATCACCTCGACACATTCAAAAAAATATGAGTATGCCTGGACAGAAGAGGAAAGAGAAATATTAAGTAAGCGATATAAAAATTATTCAATTCAAAGATATAAAGGTTTAGGTGAAATGAATTCCAGTCAATTATGGGAAACCACTATGGATCCAAGAACACGGTCTTTAATTGCGGTCAATATTGAATCCCTTGCTGAAGCAGACCAACGTATTTCGGTTTTGATGGGTGATAATGTTGAACCTAGAAAAGAATGGATAGACAACAATGTTTCATTTGCTAATGAGGATGACTTCATCATTGAGGAGGACAAATAATGGCAAAATCAGTAAAAAAGAAGTTGGATGATTATGTAGAAAATATAATATCCATGAATTTAGAAGATATTGTTGGTGAAAGATTTAGCCGTTATTCCAAGTATATCATTCAAGATCGTGCCTTACCTGATGTAAGAGATGGTTTAAAACCAGTTCAAAGAAGGATATTATTTGCCATGAATGAACTGGGTATGGGATCAAACAAAGCCTTTAAGAAGTCCGCAAGAATTGTGGGTGAAGTGATTGGTAAATATCATCCTCATGGAGATTCAAGTGTCTATGAAGCCATGGTTCGTATGTCCCAGCCTTGGAAGATGAGAAACCTATTAATTGATATGCATGGTAATAATGGATCCATTGATAACGACCCTGCCGCTGCTATGCGTTATACTGAAGCAAGATTAACAGTGTTTTCTGAAGCCTTATTAAAAGACATTGATAAGAAAACAGTCAGTTTCATTCCTAACTTTGATGATTATGAATTAGAACCTGTCGTTTTACCAGCCAAGTTTCCAAATTTATTGGTCAATGGTGGCTCAGGTATGGCAACAGGTTATGCAACAAACATTCCACCACATAATCTTAATGAAGTGATGGAGGCCTTGATTTATAAACTTGAACATAAAGATGCAACACTTAAAGATTTACTGAAATTTATACAAGGACCTGACTTTCCCACTGGTGGTATCGTTGAAGGTATTGACGAGATTGAAAAAGCCTTTAAAACAGGTAAAGGCCGCGTGGTCATACGAAGTAAGGTTGAAGTCAATGATACTGAACTTATCGTGACAGAAATTCCTTATGAGGTGAATAAAGCTGATTTGGTAAGAAAAATCAGTGATATTGCTAGTAAGAAAAAAATTGACGGCATTGTGGAAGTCAATGATATTTCTGATCGTGAAGGAATTAGAATTGAAATTAAACTCAAAAAAGACATCGCCAGCGATGTTGTTTTAGCTTACTTACATAAAAACACTGATTTATCAAAGACTTTTAATTATAATATGGTTGCCATTAGTCAAAGAAGCCCAAGACTTCTATCTTTAGAAGAAATTTTAAATGAATACATTCTTCATCAAAAAGAAGTCATCCGCAATCGCTCTAATTTTGAATTACAGCGATTTGAAAAGAGAAAACATATCGTTTTAGGATTCTTAAAAATGGTCAGTGTTTTAGATGAAGTTATTAAAATCATCCGACAATCAACTGGAAAAAAAGATGCAGAAGCTCAATTAATAGAAAGATTTAAGTTCACACCTGAACAAGCAGATGCAATTGTGTCATTAAGACTTTATCGTTTATCATCAACTGATGTTTCTGAAATGGAAAAAGAATCTGTTCATTTATCCAAAGAGATAAAAAGATTAACAAAAATATTAAACAATGAAAATGAGTTAGAAAATGTTATCATTGGTGAAATTAAAGAGTTGATGGAAAAATATCCAACTCCAAGGATGTCAGTGATAAAAAATGAAATTAAGAAAATGGAATTCGATGAACAAGAATTAATCGAAAATGAAAACGTGATGCTTGTTTTATCAAGAGACGGTTATATAAAACGTTCTTCATTGAAATCTTATCAAGCCACCCAAACAGAAACAGGCTTAAAAGAAAATGATATTATTCTTAAAAGAGCTGAGGTAAATACAAGAGATACCTTGTTATTGTTCACGAACTTGGGTAATTTTATTAACTTACCTGTTCATAAAGTCATGGATGCGAAATGGAAAGATTTAGGAGATTATATCGGCAATTATGCAACATTAGAAAATAAAGAAAGGGTCATTGATTATTTGGTTATCAATGAATTCGATTCAAAACGACATGTGTTAGTGGCCAATCAAGATGGTTCGATTAAAAGAGTTCCTCTTGAAGAATTTTCTAAAACCCGAATTAATAAAACCTTTAATGTCTTGTCATGTTCGAAAGTGAATGAATTGGTTTCTATTGATTTACAAGAAGAGTATGATGAGTTTGTGGTCATGGTATCTAAAAACGGTTTTGTTGTAAAATATGAAATTGAAGAAATATCGATTCAATCACTCATGGCCAAGGGTGTTAAAGGCATTAACTTAAGAAAAGACCTCTTGGTTGGGGCTAAGTTTGCAACAGCCATTAATAAAGACGAATTGTTGATGTTGACAAATCGTGGTGGACTTAAAAGAGAATTCACTTCAAATATTGACTTATCACATCGACCTGCAAAAGGTAAGAGATTCTTCAAATTGATTAAATCCAATCCATATCAGGTTGTGGCCATGGACGTTGAAAATATTTTTAGATTGAAAGAGTTTATCACCCTTCGTTTGTCTGCTAAAGATAAAGTCATCACAATCTTAGGGACTGAATTAAAAGCTGATCGCTATGAGAATGGTATTCCCCTGTTAACAAAAAAAGATCAACCTAAGAATCTAATGATTGATAAAGATTCTTATGCTGAAACTCATGATATTCTAAATAGTTTAGTTGATGATGAGGTTGAAGAAGAGGAAAATGTGGATAGTGATGATGTGATGTCTGAATTGGAAAAAATAATTTCTATATCAGGGGATGATCCAAGTGATTCTGAAGATGAAATAGAAGATGAAATGAATGACGAAGAAGATGAAGATGATGAGGAAGATGATGACATCATCCAACAAAGATTGTTTTAAAGGAGAATTATGAAAAAATTAATGACATTACTTATGGTTGTTTCTGTTTTTTTTCTTGCTGGATGTAATTTTTTAGGTGAAGAAGAAACGGAAAATACCACTGTAGATTATACCAACTTTATAAAAGTATCAACTGCAGATGAACTGATGGAAATGGATGTTCATAAATCCTATGAACTTGATCAAGATATAGATTTAAATGGTCAAGAGTGGACACCAATAGGGACTTTTAATATGCCTTTTAGAGGACATTTTAATGGCAATGGCTATACAATTTCTAATTTCAAGATTACAGAGAACCACCTTGGTTATAATGGGCTTTTTGGCTATGTTGAAGGTGATATAGAAAATTTAAATGTCATAGATTTTGATATCAATATTAGTTCAGACTTTTTAGTCAATGTTGGGGGGCTGGTTGGAAGCACTTATGGGTCGGTCACAAATGTCTATGTTGATGGTCATATTGAGGTTAATTCCCCAGAAGGAAATGTCTATGCTGGTTTATTGGTTGGAAATGCATTGACTTCCTTACAAAAACTGGTCATCTCCAATGAGTTTAAACCAAACCATATTTCTGATAACCAAGCCAGTGGTCAAATCATCATCAATGAAAGTGAGTTAACCTATGTAGGTGGTTTGATTGGTAAGGCTCATAATATTGCTATAATTGATAATAAGGTCCTAGATGCTAATATTCAAATAAATTCTGATATGTCTACTTATAGTGGCGGTGTTGTTGGTCATTACTTTTTGTATGACTTAGAAAACACAGACAGTTCTCTTTACGTGGATAAAGATATTGTCTATAGGAATATAGCCAAAGTAGATTTTCATGTTACGAGTATGACTCATGTATCCTTAGGTGGATTCGCAGGGTATAGTCAAAACGTTAATATTTATAATAATTTTGTATTGTCTCAAATTTATGTTTCGGCAAGTGATTACCACCTTGGCTTACTGGTTGGTGAAAACTGGGCTTATGATATTGGTAATAATCTCTCTATTGTCGAATCCATCACAATCAGTGATGATCAAGGCTCTTATGCAAGCATCATTGGGAAAAACCGTACAGAAACAAAGGAAATTAATGGCTTTTATGCTTCGTATATAACATCTGATTTTATTTCACAAGGATCAGAGGTCAATATCTCAGATTTAAATCAAGTCTCATTTTATGAAAATCATTTTACAGAACTCGATAGTGCTTTTATAGAAATGGTGATTCAATTACTATTTACAGAATAGGAGTGAAAGAATGAACTGTATTAAAACCATTAAAACAAAATCTATACCCCATGATGTTTTTATAGAAATGACAAAACTTTATAAACAAATTGGCAAGGGTGACTACTATGAAGACTTGTTTTCTAAAACTGTTGATTATTATAAACAAAAAACAGCTGAAGATAACGCCAAAAGCTTTTATCAACTCTTTATTCCTGATTTTAAGCATATTACGGCTTCAAGATTAGCATCTTTAACCTTGGATTCTTCTACAGCAAATAATCGTTCGGAACAATTATTTAAGAATATTTATCAAGTTTTTAGGAAGATACATTATGATAGTTATGAACCCTTTAAGTTAGAAATAGTAGAAGTCCGAGAATTGGTCGGATACTTATTTAAAGATGTCATAGAATTGCCTAGGTATAGAAAGTTTGCCAGCAAGGAAAATTTATTAAAATCGTCTTCTGTATCAGTTAGAGAAATTTTTGAAAAGTATCTAGAAGATATCAATAAATTATCGAGAGATCAAGTGATTGAACCTTTCTATCTTTATATCAATTTTATGATTGATTTTATCAATATGAAGGTATATGACTTTAAATATAATGATATTATAGGAACCTTGTTGTTTTATATTTTAATGATTGAAAACGGATTAAAAGTCTCTTACTATGTTGGATTTTTCCCAAAATTGTTAATGGTCAAAGAAGATTATTTTAAATTATTACACCAATCATCTTTTCAATGGGAAGAAGGCTTGGCTGAAGTCGTGCCTCTAACAAAATTTATGATTAAAATTTATAAAAGAATGTATGAAGATTTAAATGATTTGGCAAGAGACATTAAATTTGATAAGGATTTACCTATTTTAAAATCAGATTATATTGAAAATATTATATTAAAAATGCCAGAAACATTTTCGAAACAAGATATTAGAAAAAAACACCCACTTGTTTCAGACTCAACCATTAACCGTACTTTAAAACGCTTACAAGAAGACAATGTCATTCGCTCTTTGGGTAAAGGCAGAAGTGCTAAATGGGTTAAGATTGTGGATAACAAAGATGAAAAAGGACAGTTAAAACTACATTTAGGAGAAGACAATGACAATTCATGAAATTATTAAACAAGCATTAATAGAAGACATACCAACCATTGATGTTTCCAGTGAATACCTTTTTAAAGATGATATTTCTACAGGCGCATTTATTGCAAAAGAAGATGGGGTTATATCAGGTATGGATATTTGTCAGGCCGTCTTTAAAGAAGTTGATGAAACTGTAGAATTTAATATCTTAAAAAATAATGGAGATGAGGTTAAAAAAGGCATGGTGATTGCGACTGTTAAAGGTCTTAGCAAATCTATTTTAAAGGCAGAACGTGTGGGACTAAATTTCTTACAAAGAATGTCAGGTATTGCCTCAATGACAAAAAAGTTTGTGAATGAAACCAAAGGTACACAGACAAAGATCTTAGATACTAGAAAAACGACACCCTTATTGAGAATCTTAGAGAAAAAGGCAGTTCAAGATGGTGGGGGTAAAAATCATCGTATGAGTTTATCCGATATGGTTATGCTTAAAGACAATCATTTAAAAGCCAGTGGCGGCATCATTAAAGCAGTTGAAAAAGTAAAGAAACATCTGGATTCCAAGATGAAAATAGAAGTTGAGGTTGAAAGCATTGAACAACTTAAACAAGCATTAATGACTGATGCTGATATCATTATGCTGGATAATATGACCATTGAAGATATGAAAGAAGCTGTAAAAATCAATAATGGGATGAAATTATTGGAAGCAAGTGGTAATATGATATTGTCAAGAATAAAAGATGTAGCAAGTACTGGTGTGGATTATATCAGTGTGGGAGCACTGACACACTCTTACCAATCTATGGATATATCACTAAAATTTTAGAAAAGAGGCTTTACCTTGATAAAAAGTAAATATTTATGGAACAAGCAAATTGAAGGAATAGTAAAAGATAAAGACATCTTTGAACTCATTAATAAAAACAGAGACATTCATGATCATGAAGCTTTTTTCTCTATGGGTATTGAAGCTATTCATTCACCATATTTATTAAAAGACATGGATAAAGCCGTTAAAAGAATTAACCAAGCCATTGAAAACAAAGAAAAAATCTTAATCTTTGGCGATTATGATTGTGATGGGATCACATCTGTGGCAATCATGTATAGAATCTTGACTAACCATGGTGCTATGGTAGATTATCGGGTGCCAGACAGGTTTAATGAAGGATATGGCTTAAACCTTGACATTGCTAAAGAAATTGCAAACAGCACATATCAATTGATTATTACAGTTGATAATGGTATATCCTCTATTGAAGAGATTAATTATATTCAAGAACAAGGAATAGACGTTATCTTAACCGATCATCATGAGTTTAAAGATACTTTACCCAAAGCTTATGCAACCTTACATTCAAAATTAAGTGATGATTACCCCTTTAAAGAAATTGCAGGGTGTATGGTTGCTTTTAAACTAGCATGGGCCATTAAAGGTGAGTTTCCTGAAGAGTTAAGTGATTTGGCTATGATAGGAACAATTGCTGATTTAATGCCCTTAGAAGATGAAAACCAAGCCATTGTCAATCTAGGCTTAGAACAACTGAAAAAGACAAGCAATCTAGGCTTAAGGAAAATATTAACCTTTTCTGACTTGGATATAGTGAATCAAACGTCAATCGCCTTTCAAATCGCACCAAAAATTAACAGTAGTGGTCGCTTAAATAAAGCTGACTTGGCAATTGAACTATTGATTACAGAAGACATAAAAAGGGCAAATGACTTAATTTTAAAAATTGAAGAAAACCATACCCTTCGAAAACAACATACAGAGCGGTCTTTTGCCATTGCTGAGAGCTTGGTCAATCATATGGATCAGGTACTGGTGCTAGGATCGGATAAATTTCATGAGGGTGTGATTGGAATTTGCGCTCAGCGTATTTCAGAAAAATATCAAAAACCAACCATTGTATTAACCATCGACGGAGATACCGCAAAAGGTTCTGCGAGAACCTTTGGCCAAATTTCAATTCTTGAAATGCTAAATGAAACCAAGGACTTACTAGAACGCTATGGTGGTCATGATCAAGCTGCAGGTTTACAATTAAAAGTCAAAAACATCGATACATTTAGAAAACGATTGAACCAGTTAGACATAGAAGATAAAGAACCGGTTTTGAATATTGACATGGAAGTTGATTTAAGAGAAATCAGTAAGGAGACCATCCAGAAATTACAGGAAAAATCATTTCATACTGCTTTATTCTTAATGAAAGGCCTAAGGGTTATTCGAAAACAAATTATTGGAAAAAACCATGTAAAACTTTCGTTAGAGTATCAGCAACACTTATTCGATGCTATTAAATTTAATAATTTAGACTATTATTATAATTTAAGTGAAAATGATATTATCGATGTTTGCGGTGGATTGACAATCAATCGTTTTAGGAACAAAGAAACCATTCAAATCATGATTAACGATTTGAAATGCGACCATTTACAAGTGATTGATTATCGACAATCTGTCAACACATCTCAAGCCCAGGATTTTTTGTATCCAGATTTTGTTGTATTGAATGATGAAACGATTATAAAGTCCAATAATATAAAAAGTTTATTTGAGGGCCATCATTCATATGCTTTGTTTCCTAAATTTCTCAATATAAACTTTAATCAAATCATCGATCGTAATGAATTGTTAAAAGTTTATATGAAGTTAAAAAAAATACCGGAATTTAATAAATTTGATATAATGAATGTATTGAATTTACAAGAAGAAGTTGTTGATTTAATCATTCAAATTTTTGATGAGTTAAATTTCTTGAAACACCAAAAGAATTATTATAGTATAAAGGATAAAAATAAAGCAGATTTATCACAATCTAAGACATATCAATTACTGGTCGATAAGAAAAAAACAATTGATTGGTTATACCAATCAACGAGTGAAAAAATAAAAAATTATTTGGAGGTTCATTATGGATTATAGTCAATATATTAAAAACGTACCTGATTTCCCTATTAAAGGCATTCAGTTTAAAGATATTACCCCTTTGATTGGGAATGGAAAAGCATTTAAGGCTTGTATTGATGAGTTTTGCGAATTTGCTAAAGAAAAAAAGGCAACAAAGATTGTTGGACCTGATGCAAGAGGATTCATCGTTGGTGCACCTGTTGCTTACGCATTGGAGTTGCCATTTGTTCCTATTAGAAAGCCTGGAAAATTACCTAGAGATACCTTTGATTATGCCTATGACTTAGAATATGGTTCAAACTCACTTTCAATGCATAGAGACGCTATTGAAAAGGGCGATCGTGTGATTATTACTGATGATTTACTTGCGACAGGAGGCACATTAGAAGCAACAATTAAACTTGTTGAAGAAGCCGGTGGACAAGTTGTTGGATTGACTTTTATTATTGAATTATTGGAGTTAAAAGGTAGAGAAAGGGTTGGAGAATATCCAATTAAAGTATTATTAAAGTATTAGGAGGATTGCATTGACACAAATTGATTATTACAAACCTCTAAAAGAGGCGCTATCTAAATACTTATCTAAACCTAAGCATCTTAAACTAATAAGAAGCGCTTTTGACTATGCTCAATCTAAACACGTTGATCAATATCGTAAATCCGGAGAACCCTATATCATACATCCTAGAGATGTTGCAATCACTTTGGCTGAATACGAAGTAGATCCCAATACCATTGTATCGGGATTACTTCATGATATTTTAGAAGATACAGACACAACTTATGAAGAGATAAAAGAGGAATTTGGCGAAGAAATTGCTGATATTGTTGAAGGCTTAACCAAATTAAAACAACTACAATATCAGAATTCTAAAGTCCTCCAACAAGCTAAAAATCATCAAAAAATGATTCTTGCCATGGCTAAGGATATTCGTGTTATTTTTGTTAAACTCGCTGACAGGCTTAATAATATGAGAACCCTATCTTTTTTAAACGATGAAAGACAGACAAGAATTTCAAGAGAAACCCTAGATATTTTTGTTCCAATTGCTCATCGTTTAGGTATGTATCGTTTAAAAGCAGAGTTGGAAGATTTAGCATTTAAATATCTTTATCCTTATGATTATCAAGAAATTGCAAAAAAACTTCGCGATAAAAAAGGAAGCCGAGAGGCTGATGTTTATCGAATGGAAGAAGAATTAGATAAATTATTGAAGGCTGAAAACTTTAATTTTGAAATTAGAGGACGCATTAAAAATATTCATTCTGTCTACACAAAAATGAAAAACAAAAGAATTGATTTTGATGAAATACATGATTTATTGGCATTAAGAATCATTGTCGATAGTGTTAGTGATTGTTATAGGGCCATTGGTATTGTTCATTCTAAATTTATACCTGTCCCAGGACGATTTAAAGACTATATTGCCATGCCAAAACCAAATATGTACCAGTCTTTGCATACAACAGTTGTTAGTAATGGAAAAATCTATGAGATTCAGATTAGGACTCAAGAGATGGATGAAATTGCTGAAAAAGGGGTTGCTGCACACTGGGCATATAAGGAAACCCATGGTAAACATTCAAATAGAAAAGACATTGAGAATATCATGGCATCTAAATTAAGATGGTATTCTGAGTTAATTAAATATACGGAAGAATCGGATTCTGAAGAAGAAATTTTAGACATTTTTACTGGAGACATTCTAAATGCCAATGTATATGTTTTCACCCCTAAAGGTGACATTATAGACTTAGCTGCTGGTGCAACACCATTAGACTTTGCTTTTAGAATCCATACCAAAGTTGGTGAAAAAACAGTTGGTGCCATTGTCAATGGTAAAATTAGGCCTCTTGACTACCAATTAAAAACAGGTGATTTGGTCGAAATAAAAACATCTAAAAATGCTGTCGGTCCTAATGAGAATTGGTTGAATATAGCTAAAACTTCAAATGCGAGAAGTAAAATTAAAAACTTCTTAAATAGACAAAAACGTGATTATTTAATCGAAAAGGGAAAAAGTGATTTTGACAAAGAAATAAAAAGTAGACATATTGACTTAAGTGTTGATGATAAACTTGTCAACTCACACTTTAGTTCAAGACATATAGAGACTGAAGAAGACTTATATTATGAAATTGGTAAAGGTGTTTTATCTGCCATCAATGCAGTGAATGTATTGGTTGGTAAACCTGAGATTACTGAAGAAGAACTTTTAGAGAAATATAACCGTGAAGATGAAACAAAGAAAAAACGCTATGTACATTCTGATATCAACGTCATCGTTGAAGGTGTGGATAAACCATCCATCAAGTTAGCCAATTGCTGTAAACCTATTTATGGCGATGATATCATTGGTTATGTATCTAAATCTTATGGTATTATGGTTCATAGAAAATCTTGTAATAATGTTGAAACCTATGATGAAAATCGTTTAATAGACGTTTATTGGGGTGATGACCCAGCTAAAAAATATTTAACTAGTTTAAAAATATATGTAGAAAATCGTGATAATATTCTTGCAGAGATTATAAATGCATCAACATCTTCTAAGGGTAAAATTGTGCAAGTTTCTGCACAAACAAATGATCTAAAACAAGGTACTATCATTACAAAAATAGAAATTTCTAGTGTCAATGAACTTGATAATTTAGTGGCCAACTTGCAAAAAGTAAAAGGGGTCTATTCGATTGAGAGGATGGGCACATGAAAATCGTTGTTCAAAGAGTAAAAAATGCCAGTGTCAAGGTTGGTGAACGTTTGGTAAGTGAAATTAATCAAGGCTTGGTATTGCTGGTTGGTTTACATAAAGATGATGACCTAAAAGATTTAAAATATGCAGCAAGTAAAATTGCTAAGTTAAGAATATTTTCCGATGATTTAGGTTTAATGAATCTAAATATTAAACAAGTTAAGGGTCAAATCTTATCGATTTCTCAATTTACCATTTATGGAGATGTAAAAAAGCAAAATCGACCAGGCTTTTCTAATGCAATGTCTTATGAAATAGCCAAGCAAATGTATCAAGATTTTAATGAATTATTAATCAAGGAAGATTTAAGTGTAAAAGAGGGCCTTTTTGGGGAAAATATGTCGGTGTCATTAGTCAATGATGGTCCTGTGACAATTATTGTTGATACACATGAATAAGTTTATTTGACTGGAGATAGAAAATCGAATATAATATTAATATAAAAAATAATAGGGGGCATTACAATAATGGAAAAAAAAGAAAAAGTATTTAACAAAATAAAAGAGATGATTGTACAAGAATTAGGTGTTAAACCAGAAGTAGTCACTTTAGATGCTGGATTAGCAGAAGATTTTGGAGCGGATTCTTTAGATGCTTTAGAATTATTTAATCAAATTGAAAGTGAATTTTTAATCACCATCACTGACGAAGCTGCTACTGATATGAGAAATGTTCAAGATTTAGTAGATTATGTAGCCGATAGTGTAAGTGACGATTATTTTGGATAAAAATAAACATCGTCCTTTTTAGGGCGATTTTTTTTAGAAAGGAAATGCTATGATAAGAAGAATTAAAGGCACATATGACATATTACCCGAAGAAGCTGAAAAATGGCAGAAAATTGAAGATGTTATGCGTAAGGTTGCTAGAATCTTTAATTTTAAAGAAATTAGAACACCTATTTTTGAAGCGTCAGAGCTTTTCCATCGTTCAGTCGGCGAAAGTAGTGACATTGTAAAAAAAGAAACTTATGATTTTGAGGACAGGGGTAAACGTTTCAATACATTAAGACCTGAAGGGACAGCGCCTATTGCTAGAGCGGTGATTGAAAACAAGTTGTATGCTGATCCGTCTCAACCTCAAAAATTGTATTATTTTGGACCTATGTTTAGATACGAAAGACCACAAAAGGGAAGACAAAGACAATTTCATCAATTTGGTGCTGAAATTATTGGATCAGCATCTCCCTTAGTCGATGTTGAAATCATTAATTTTGCATTGACTTATTTAAAAGCTTTAGGTATAGAAGATGTTGTGGTAAAGGTCAATTCACTTGGTGATAAATCATCAAAAGAAAATTATACAGAAGTATTAAAAGCATATTTAGAACCCAATATTGATGAATTATGTCAAGATTGTCAAAGAAGACATGTTGAGAATCCCTTAAGAGTATTAGACTGTAAGGTTGATCAAAACAACCCAATAGTTTTAAATGCGCCTAAACCAGTAGATTATTTATCAGATGAAGCTAAGTATCATTTTGACCATGTGATTAGTGGCCTTGAATCTTTAGAACTAGATTTTGAAATTGATGGTAATTTGGTTAGAGGCTTGGATTATTATACACATACTGTATTTGAAATACAAAGTCAATCAGACTTATTAGGCTCACAATCAACCCTTGTAGGCGGTGGGAGATACAACCACTTGATTGAAACGCTTGGTGGACCAGATACCCCAGCTGTTGGTTTTGCATTTGGAGCTGAAAGGTTATTGTTGGCCCTGGAAGACTCACCAGTTCTTGAATCTGAAGCTGGTATACACGCTTATTTTATAAGTTTAGATAATATTTTTGCCAACGAGGGTTTAAAAATTATTAATGACTTGAGAATGGGTGGGATTTTAGTTGATTATGACTTTTTAAAGAGAAGTTTAAAAGCTCAATTCAAACAAGCTGATAGATTGAATGCTAAATTTTACTTAATTTACGGTGAAAAAGAGGCAATAGAAGGTATGATTAACGTTAAAAATTCTGAAACAGGTGAACAAGAATCTGTAAAAGTAGATGATTTATATGATTACTTATTAAAACAATTAAAAGGTGGCGGCTGCTCAAGTGGTTGTGGTGGTTGTTAATTAATTAAATGTGTATTTTTCATATTAAAATATGTTATAATAATTTCAGGATGTGGCTATGGATAAAAAGAAATTAACAGATGAAAAATTAAATAGAATTATTAAATATTTAGTCATTATTTTATTAAGCATGTCAGTATTGTTTATTGCCATGCAATTTAATGATTTTTGGCGATGGATATTTTCAGCAATAAGAGCAGTCATTATTCCCATTGGTGTTGCTTATATTTTTGCTTTAATCCTATTTCCATTAATTCGTTATTTAGAAAAAAAAGGTATTGGCCCAAGAGGGTTTTCCCTTGGTTTGGTTTTTATTTTTACTGTCGGGTTGATATTTGCTGCATTTTACTTTTTAATCCCGATTATTACCAGTGAAATCCAAAGCTTTTTTGAAAACGATTTTCAAAATATTGTTAATTATGTCACGACTGATTTAAGAGATGATTTTATATTTGGACAAGACATATACGATCAAATTTCAAATTATATCATTCAATCTAATGTCTTTGAAGATACTTTAGAATCATTCATTCCAGGTTTTATAGCTGGCATCAGTCATTGGATTATACCTTTGATTACCAGCATTGCTTTGTTGCCGATTTTACTTCTATATTATTTATATGATTATGAATTAATTGGCGATCATATTAGAGGTATCATTCCTAAAAGACATGAAAAAAGAGTGTCAAAATTATCTACACGCTTAAATGAAACTGTCGGTGCATATTTGCGAGGTCAATTGATGTTAATGATTGCCCTTGGTGCTGTTGCAACCATTGTTTATAAATTAATTGGCTTACAATATTACTTTATTTTTGGCTTATTGGCCGGACTCACCAATATCATTCCTTACTTTGGATTGATTATTGCGGCTCTCCCGCCAATCATTTACTCTATGCTCGCCACAAGTGGACCTGGTCCATTGTTAATCATTATGGTTAACTTTGTTTTGCAGTTTATAGAAGGTAATATTTTCCAACCATTGATTATGTCTCATCAATTATCTATACATCCAATTTTAATCATCGTATCGATTTTATTCTTTGGATCATTGTTTGGTGCTATTGGTGTTATATTTGCTTCACCTATTGCTGCATCTATACGTGTATTTTATCAATTCTTTAGAGATTTACGAAAAGAAAAAGATGAAAATAATCTTTCTGAAGCCAAGGGTACCTGATGAAATTACGTAAAGAGAAAATTTATTCTCACTATGAAGTTTCTTTCATTATGTTTTATTGGACTATGATCTGTTTTTTACCCTTAGTTCTTGTGTTTTCTTTCACATTTGATGTTGATAAAATCATTGATCCAACCTTGTACATATTCATTATATTAGGCATCAATGGACTTACGACAATTGTGGGGACTGTCATATTATTTATTAAAAAAGATAAATTAAAAAGAGATGTAAAAGCCCATTATAGAGGCGAATTCATCTATTTGATTTTCGTCAGTGCCTTTGCCATTCTCGGTTTTGTTGTTTTATTTGATTACTTAGGTGGAAACAGAGATTACATAGCAAATATATTGGTGTTTATCTCAGCACTTACTTTAATATCTTTAGGTTACTTAGGGCGGAAATATTTTAAGTTTGATTATATAAAAAGAAAATGATGGCTGCCTATGCGGCCTTTCTTTCTAGAGGTGTTTATGCGTTTTAATCGATTAGAAAATTTAATCTCAAAAAATGGAATAAAAAAACTAAACAATAAAAAGGTCATTGTCTTTGGTCTAGGCGGTGTTGGATCTTTTGCAGGTGAAGCTTTGGTGAGAAGTGGAATCGGCCATTTAACACTTGTGGATTATGATGTTGTAGACATCAGCAATATCAATAGACAACTTGTTGCTTTAGAATCAACCATTGGCCAATTTAAAACTGAAGTGTTTTTAAAAAGAGCAAAAGATATTAATCCTGACATTAATATTTCAGCCATTAATCAAAAGGTGACTGAGGATAATGTCTATGACCTTCTTTCTGAAAAACCTGATTTTGTTTTAGACTGTATTGATGATGTTTTTGCAAAAGTTGAACTTGCAAAGGCATGTGAACGCTTAGGGATTCCAATCATTTTGGCCATGGGATTTGCTAATAAATTTCATCCAGAAATGATCAAATTATCTATATTAAAAAAGACAAGTGTTTGTCCCTTGGCTAAGGTGATGAGAAAAAGAATAAAAGATGCCGGTTTATCCATGGATATACCAGTGGTTTATTCTGAAGAAAAACCTGCTGAAGCGAACAATAAACTTGTATTAGGTTCAACAGCCTTTTGTCCCAGCTCTGCTGGATTGATGATGGCGTCATTTGTTATTAATAAAATTTTAGAAAGTGAATAAGAAAAAAATGAAAAAAATAGTATTAGCTGGTGGATGCTTTTGGGGTGTCCAAGCGTATTTTGATTTAGTTAAAGGTGTTACAAAAACAACGGTAGGATATATTGATGGCAAGTTTGATAATCCAACTTATCAAGATGTTTTAAACGGTAGTGGTCATGCTGAAGCCTTGTATTTAGAGTATGATGAAACAGTGACCTCTTTGGATATGATATTAAAACATTATTTTAATATCATTGATCCAACTTTAGTCAACCGTCAAGGAAATGATATTGGTATGTCTTATCGAACCGGTATTTATTGTTACAATGAAGAAGATATGAAACAAGCAAAAGCTTACATAGACTCTATTCGTGATCAATATGATAAAGAAATTGTCACAAGTGTAAAAATGGCCAAGGATTTTAGTGTGGCTGAAAATTACCATCAACACTATCTTGATAAGAATCCCAATGGTTATTGTCATATCAATTTAAATAAGATTACTAATATTCAAGAATTTCCAATCTATAAAAAAATCAAGAATTTTTAAAGAGGTGTTTTTATGAAAAGGAATGATTATATACCTTGGGATGAATATTTTATGGGTGTTGCAGACTTGTCTTCTAAGCGCTCAAAAGATGACACATCCCAAGTCGGTGCATGTATAGTCAATCAACGCAATCATATTGTTGGTATTGGTTATAATGGCTTCCCAATCGGATGCTCTGATGATGAATTGCCTTGGAAAAGAGAAGGTGAATTTTTAAATACAAAATATGCTTATGTGGTTCATGCAGAAGCCAATGCCATTTTAAACTCTAATAAAGACTTATTGGGTTCTCGGATTTATGTGACCCTTTTCCCGTGCAATGAATGTGCTAAGTTAATCATTCAATCAGGAATTAAAGAAGTCATTTACCTTGAAGATAAGTATCCTGATATTGATATGACACTTGCTTCAAAAAAACTTTTTGAAATGGCTGGGGTTCATTTTAAAAAACTCGATCACTACCATTTAAGGATTAATTATGAAAGAACTTACTAAAGTATTATGGCCAACCATAAGGCTATTAATCATTCCCTATATTATATTAATGTTTTTATTGGTTTATAGGATAGATTACCTAATCTATGCACCAGGGGGCATTACTGAAGTAGAGTCTGTGATAGATATCGATTATGAGGTTGATGAAATTGAAGGTTCAATTTCGTCAACCTATGTTATATCTTTTAAAAGACCCACATTTTTTCAGTTCATCATGACTGATTTTTCAACATACAATCAAGTCATCATTTTACCCGAATACTATAGGCATTATACCGATCAAGAAAATAGGCAAATTAGTTCTTTGCAAAAAATGACCAGTGTGGATGCTGCAGTGATTGTTGCTTATCAGTTGGCTAGTCAAACCAATGATGATGTCGTTTTCAATGACTCTACAACATATCGTGTGGTCTTAGTCACTGGAAAAGCCGAAGATTTATCACAATATGATGGTGTTGGACTGGGCGATGAATTTATTTCTATGATTGGCGAAGGCAAAGAATTGGTCACAGACTATACTGAATTAACTGATTTTATGGAAGAGGGTAAGACCTATACTTTTAATTTTAAAGATGATCAGTCAACTTACCAAGTGGACTTAAGCACGGATGATATTGAAGATAGAGCCTTGATTTTAACAGAATATTTGCTTGTTGATGAAGACGAAATTTATCCTAAGTTTACTGAAACAGATTCAAATATTGGTGGTCCGTCAGGTGGTTTATTACAAACTTTATCAATTTATAATCATCTGGTCCAAGAAGACATTACTAAGGGTTTAAAAATTGCTGGAACTGGAACCATTCGCTATGACGGTAGTGTTGGATACGTTGGTGGTATTAAACAAAAAATAGCCACAGCTTATATAAATGAAGTTGACTTATTTTTTATTCCTGCCATTGATGAGAGGTATAGCTCCCATAATTATTTAGAAGCTTTGGCTGCTTGTGAAGAATTTGGTATCGACCCTGAAGGCTGGCTGATACCGGTCGCAAACATTCAAGAAGCCATTGATTATTTAGAAGGGATAGAATAAGATGAAAAACTATTTAAAATCCTGGAAGATTCTTAAAGAAGAAGTTGGGTCGACTCAAATACTTGATGCATTATTTGCAAGTTTATTTTATACTTTATTGATTTTACTTCCTGTTGTTTTAATATTTGCACAAGTGATTTCTATGTTTTATTATTTATTAAATCTTTGGGTCGTTTTAATTATGCTTGTTTCTATAGGCCTATCTATGTTACAATTACTGATGTGGAAAAAGGCAATTCTATTAAAAAAGACCGATGTTTCTGTCGAACTCAACCACTTATTTATCATACTTTTGGTTATTTATAGTGGTTTGATTGTCCTTGTTGGACTATTATTTATCTATGTCTTTATTCCAATCATGCAAATTTAGGAGGTCATATGAAAAAGTGGATAGGATTGATGGTCGGTTTACTTGCCTTCGATCAAATATCAAAATTTTTAGTTGCCACATATGAAGTGAACTATGCACTTATTGAAGGTTTTTTACATATTACTTATGTAAGAAACTTAGGGTTGGTCTTTGGTTTGTTTCAAGGCGCAACATCAACACATACAGCCGTACTTAGTGGATTTGCTTTAATTGCCCTAAGTATTTTTGCTTATATGTTTTATAAAAATGACTTTGATGACAAAAGAACTTACTGGTATTCTTTTGCATTAACATTGCTTATAGCTGGAACTTTAGGAAACGCAATTGATCGCTTGTTTCAACCAGATCATGGCGTTATCGATTTCATTGATTTTAGAGCTCTAGGGTCTTTATGGACCTATATATTTAATTTCGCTGATGTATATTTAAATGTTGGTTTGGCGATTTTATTTGTGGATGTTTTCTTTTTAGAGTCTAAAAGGAGAAATGAAAATGAATGATGATATAAAAAAAATGATTGTATCAACGTCTAAAAAGGTACGGATTGATAAGTATTTATCTGATAAGCTCAGTGAACTTTCTAGATCAACCATTCAATCTTTAATTGATGAAGATTATATTTTAGTCAATGGCGAGTCCGTAAAATCATCATATAAAGTCAAAGAAAATGATTTGATAGAAATTTTTGAAACCGAGTTGGATTCAAAAGACATTACACCCATGAATATTCCTTTAAACATTGTTTATGAGGATGATGATTTATTGGTGGTTAATAAGCCTTCTGGCATGGTTGTACACCCTGCACCTGGCCATTACAAAGACACCATGGTTAATGCATTGATGTACCATTTAGAATCGCTCTCTGATATCAATGGTTCTTTAAGACCTGGGATTATTCATCGTCTTGATAAAGACACCAGTGGATTACTGATGGTCGCGAAAAATAATTTTGTTCATGAAAAACTGGCTGACGAACTGCAGTCAAAAGATACCAAGAGAGAATACATTGCTTTGGTAGAAGGTGTGATTAAAAATAAGCGGGGTAAAATTAACGCCCCAGTTGGTAGGGATCCAAATAATCGGTTAAGGATGACAGTTATTTCAGGTGGTAAGCATGCAATTACCCACTTTGAAGTCATTGAAGTCTTTAAAGATATGACCTTAATTAAGTGTCGCTTAGAAACAGGTCGAACCCACCAAATTAGAGTTCATATGAAATATATAGACCATCCTTTGGTCAATGATGAACTCTATGGAAGAAAAATCGATGATTTTGGTCAGTATTTACATGCTAAAGTACTAGGCTTTACCCATCCAAGAACCAAAGAATGGATGGAATTTGATTCTGAATTACCAAAGGAATTTAAAGCATTTATAGATAATAAAAGGGATTAACCGAAGTTAATCCCTTATTTTTTGCATATTTTTGAAATTGATTTTTGCGATTTGATTGAATATATCGTCACCATATTTTAAATGAATTAGCTTTCCAATGGCATCAACTGAACCAGATGCGCCTTTAGGAAGGTTTATATGGATGTCTTCGCTAAGCTTATCCATTTCAATTAAAAAGGTATATCTTGCGATTATAGCCGCCACAGCAACAGATTGATGAATGGATTCTGCTTTTTCAACCAATTCGATGTTTTGGACGATTTCTTGATCACTTAAATATTTGTAAAAATTACTTTCACTACAAAATTGATCAACGATAATGGTGTCATAAGTTTTAATTTTTTTAATTAATTTTTTTATGGCATGGTTATGGAGATAGGCTTTAATCTTATTCATATTATAGCCTTTTTTAGTCAATTCATTGAATTTCTCATTGTATAGGACAATGGTATGATGAGGAATATCTCTGATTAAATGTGGCGCGATTTTAAGAATGATATCATCACTAATATTTTTAGAGTCTTGAATGTTATATTCCTTTAAAAAAGGATAGTTTGATGGACCCACAAGGGCAGCAGTCACAACAACTGGGCCGAAAAAATCACCTGTACCTACTTCGTCGGTGCCAATGACAGTTTTTTTGTAGAATTCATTCATATAAGCAGTTGTGTTAATGGCCTTAGGAATAGATGGTTTGATACCGGTAACTTTAACCCATTTTTGAAATTCTTCTTCAGCTTCATCACCTTGAAACAACACCTTATTTGATTTGTAGACCGTGATGGTAAAATCATCGGTTTTAAAGAGGTGTTTAATGTGAGGTGTGTTGGGCTCAACTTCACAAGAATGGTAGTAATCTATTAGTTTTTCTAAATATTTATCATTTATTTCAAAAACAGTCTTCATCGTCTCAACTCCTCTTTTTATTTTATCACATTTTGTGGTAAAATAGAAGATACGGAGAGTGAATATGATTGCAGATATAAAAAAACTTGAATTTGATAAAATTAAAGAGATTTTATCTTCATATACAAATACAGATATGGGTCATGGAGATGCATTAGAAATCAAACCTACTAATAATCTTTCATCTATAGAAAAAAGTTTGTTAGAAGTCGAACAAGCCAAGATAATGATATTAAGATTAGATCGAACACCTTTAACAGGTGTTTTAGACATCCGTTCAATCATTAAAAAAGCCAAAATTGAATCTGTCCTTACAATCGAAGAATTCATGAAACTTGTATCGCATCAAGAAGCAATCCAACGGACTGAACAATATATCAAAAAGATTACGAATTTAGAAATCAATTTTGATGCCTTAAAAAATTATTATGACCGAATCGTCAATTTATCAGCTTTAAAGAAACAAATTGATCAAGTCATTGATAAAAAAGGTGAGATTTATGATAATGCCTCGCCTAAGTTATCAAAACTTAGAAATCAAATTAAGTCTACTGAAGATAAAATCGATCAAAAAATGGCATCACTTTTGAAAAGTGAAGCCAATAAACTGACTGATTCTATCATCACCATTCGAAATAATCGTTTGGTTTTACCAGTTAAGTCTGAATTTAAAAATTCTTTTAAAGGAATGATACATGACCAATCAGCGAGTAAGGAAACCGTCTTTATTGAGCCTATGGCATGTTTTACATTGAATAATGAATTACAAAATTTAATCTTAGAAGAAGAAAATGAAATTGAAAAAATCTTAAGAGACTTAACCACCCATGTGACTGAACATGTTGAAGATTTAAAAAATAATTTAAGTATTTTCACATACTTAGATATTGTTTTTGCAAAAGCCAAATATGCATATGATTATCAGATGACTAGACCAATCATTTCAAATAAGATTAAGTTGATTAATGCAAGACACCCATTAATCGATCCAGAAGAAGTCGTTGGCAACAATATCTTTTTTAGAGATTATAAACACATTATCATCACCGGTCCTAATACTGGTGGTAAAACCGTGGCATTAAAAACTTTAGGTTTATTATCTATTATGGTTCAATCAGGAATGTTAATACCGGTTAATGAACAATCAGAAACGATTGTATTTTCAAATATATTTGCGGATATTGGTGATGAACAATCCATTGAACAATCCTTGTCAACATTTTCATCACACATTGGCAATATTATTAGAATTTTAAACGATATTGAAGATGATTCTTTGGTATTGCTTGATGAGATTGGTTCAGGAACAGACCCTAAAGAAGGTGCATCTCTAGCCATATCAATTATGGATTATATTAGAAACAATCATATTTATTCAATGGTCACAACCCATTATCCTGAATTAAAAACCTATGCATATAACTTAGATGATATCATTAACGCATCTGTAGAGTTTGATATAGTGAGTTTAAAACCAACCTATAAATTGAAAGTTGGTGTGCCTGGACAATCCAATGCCATTTCTATCGCGAGAAGACTTGGTTTAGACGAATCAATTTGTAAAGATGCTGAGCAGGTATCCATTAGTTTTGATACAGATGTGACAAAGTTAATCAATAAGCTCGAAAAACAAAGTATTGATTTAGAAAAACAAATAGAAGATTATCATGAGAAAACTGAAATTTTAGAAAAGAAAGAAGAATCTTTGAAGTTAGAAAAACAAAAGCAAATACAAGAACACAATCGGCTGATTTCTCAATACGAACAAGAAAATATTAAAAAACAAAAAGCAGCTTTAAAGGAAGTTGAGCAGTTGATTGAAGAACTAGACCAATTAAGAACTCAAGCTCAAGAAGCCCAGTTTAAAGAACATAAACTAGCAGACATTAAACATCGCAGCAAAAAAATTATTAAGAATGAACCTACTTATAAAAAAACAACTGACCACAAAATTAAAGTTGGTGATAGTGTTAAAGTCTTAACCTACCAACGCAATGGTGTTGTGAGCAAAAAACTAAAAGATGATGAGTTTGAAGTTCAAATGGGTGTCTTAACTGTTAATGCCAAAGAAGAAGAACTAGAATACATTGGCAAGGCAAAAAAAGAAAAAGTTAAGTATAAGACTACGCCTAAACCCGTAAAAAATGTTAAAGTAGAGTTAGACCTACACGGAAAAAGATATCTTGAAGCCATGGAAGAGTTGGATAAGTTTGTTGATGATTGTTTGTTGAATAATCTAGAATTTGCTTATATCATCCATGGTATAGGTACCATGGCTTTAAAAAAAGGCGTTGAAAAATACGCAAAGAATAACCCGCAAATCAAGTCTTTCCGTCCTGGTGGAGAAACCGAAGGTGGGAAAGGTGTTACTGTTATATATTTTAAGTAGTTAAATCGAGGGGATGTTTGAAAATGAACGATAGAGAAAATGGTGTATTAATCATTGATAAACCAAAAGATATGACTTCACACGATGTTGTAGATGTCGCAAGGAAGTCATTAAAAACACGCCGAATTGGCCATATTGGAACCCTAGATCCCAATGCAACAGGTGTTTTGGTTTTGTGTGTTAATAAAGCCACAAAGTTGGTGAAGTTCTTTTCTGAAAACACCAAAACCTATGAAGCCGAAATGGTGATTGGAAAAGCAACAGATTCTGATGATTTGACTGGAAAGGTTATCGAAGAAATGGATGCCAGTGATTTAAAGGAAGAAGAGGTCTATGAAGCCTTAATGTCTTTTAAAGGTAAATCAATGCAAACACCACCTAAGTTTTCTGCCGTTAAAGTAAACGGATTAAAATTATATGAACTCGCTAGAAGAGATATCGAAGTTCATCATATTGAACCTAGAGAAATAGAGGTTTATGATATTGATGATTTTGAAGTCTTAGAAACCGGTTCAGTCTTTAAATTTAAAGCACACTTAAAAGTTTCTAAGGGCACCTATATTCGAGCCATCGCTAGAGATATAGGAAAAAAACTAGGATTGGTTGGAGCAATGGGTGAATTAAGAAGGACCAGCATTGAGAAATTTCATATCAAAGATGCTTATACCATTGAAGAATTAAAAGCAGGCGATGTAGAAATTCAAGAACCCTTCCAATATTTAACCATGCAAAAATTGGTGGTTGATGAAAGAGCGAAATCTTATATTGAAAATGGTCGTTTCTTAGAATTATCTTTATTTAAAAAGAAAACAGATACCATTATTTATTCAAGTGAGGGCGATGTTTTAGCCATATATTACTACGATGAGGATAAAGACGTGATGAGAATGTCGGTGAAATGGTGCTAAAGGTTATATATCTTGATCATCTTGATCATATTAAAGAAAAAGACGGTATAGCTTGTTTGGGTTTTTTTGATGGCTTACATATTGCCCATCAAGCACTCATAAAAAAAGGGCAATTAATAAAAGAAGAAACAAAGAAACCTTTATTTGTTTTTACTTTTGATCAAAGCATTTCTAAATATCTAAGCAATAAGCCATTTTATTATTTAACATCAATAGAAGATAAAAAAGAAATATTAAAAGACTATGATGTAGATATTTTATATGTTTTTAAAGTTTCTAATGAATTTATTTCTTTAAATCCAGATGCATTCATCAAACAATACTTGATTGATATGTCACATTTGATTGTTGGATTTGATTTCACTTATGGTTTTAGAAGTCTAGGAACGGTTAAGGACTTGAAGCAATATGACGCATTTGAAACCCATGTTTTACCTGAAATTACTTATCAAGATGAAAAAATTGGCTCAACCATCATTAGAAAATATCTGGATGAAGGCGAATTAGATTTAGCCAATTACTTGTTGGGTAGAAACTATCAAATTAGTGGTGAAGTCATCCATGGTAGAGGCATGGGAAAACAACTGGGTTTCCCAACAGCCAATATAGATTTCACCAATTATTATTTGCCTAAACTAGGTGTATATCTAACCAAAATCATCATCGATGGCGTTGAACATTTTGGTGTCACCAATGTTGGTAAAAAACCAACTTTTAAAGATCAATCCATGAGTTTAGAAGCTTATATATTTGACCTTAATAAAGATTTATATGGTCAATATATATCAATTGAATTTATTGAATTTATGCGCGATGAAATTAGGTATTCAAATAAAGAAGCCCTTATCAAGCAAATACACAAGGATGTTGAAAGAGCTAAAAATATATTAATAAGGAGAAATTTATGAAAAAGTTAGGTAAACCATTTTGGATTTTTATTGGCTTTGCTTCAGTATTTTTCTTAATTATGATTATCCTTTCTGCCGTTTTAAATTTAGGCGACAGAATTGCTTCAGTTCATATTTATTTTGAATATGCTTTTTATGGCATATCAGCCCTTTTATTTTTAATTTTATTTGTGAGACCTTTAATGATTGTTTTATTGTCACCAAGTTTTTCAATGGATCATTTGTTTACTGAAGAACAAAATGCAAAGAAAAACTATCGTATGTACAAGAAGGTTGCAAAAAATCTTTTGAAAGAAGATTATCTTAGTGAAGAGGAAAAAGAACTTATATCTGAAAGCTTAAATGATAGTTTATTGCTTAAGGGTAGTTTATCAACGATATTTGATAAAACCATTAAAAGAGAATTAAATAAGATGATTATTGAACATGCTGAAACAGTTTATATATCTACGGCTATTTCTCAAAACGGTCGTTTAGATGCCATTGCGGTTATTGTTATTAATTTAAGATTGATTAAAGCCTTGGTTCAAAAATGTGGTTTTAGGCCTAGTTATGTTAGTTTGGGAAGGTTGTCTTTGAATGTTTTGTCAACGGCCATCATTGCAGAAAATTTAGAAGATATGAACTTTTCTGAAGTTTTTCCTTCTTCAAGTTTAAATGCTTTACAGGAAATGCCTTTGCTTAAAACAGTGACAGGTTCATTTGCTCAAGGTCTTGGAAATGCATTGTTATCCTTAAGAGTGGGTATTATTTGTCGCAACTATTTATTCATGGATTTAAAAGGTCTAGATAGAAAGCAAATTAGAAAACTTGCTTTTGGTGAAGCCGTTATTTTATTGCCAAGAGTCATTACTGAGTCAATGAAAAAGCTACCAAGCCGATTAAAAGGGATTTTTAACAAAATATTTTAATTGAATTATTTGCTTTATGTAGATATATTTGTTATAATTTGAAAAGTGAAAAAATAGACGACACGGGGGTATAAAAACTATGTCATTAAAAATTGAAAAACAAAGTGGATCAAGAGTGAAATTTGATGTAAATGTTTCTGCAGAGAAATTTGAAGAGGGTTTAGATCATGCATTTAAGATCGAAAATGAAAAAGTAGAAATTAAAGGATTTAGAAAAGGTAAAGCACCACGAAAAGTGTATGAAAATAAGTATGGTATTGAATCATTGTATAATGAAGCAATCCAATACGTACTTCAAGATACATATTACAACGCAGTTGTTGACAATAAGATTGATGTTGTTGCACAACCTAAAATTGATTTAGATCCAAATACAATTACACGGGGTGAAGATTTCACTTATGGTGTAACTGTAGCCATAAGACCTGAAATTAAATTAGGGGATTATAAAAACTTAAAAGTGAGTGTAGTTCCAGCCAAAGCAAGTGATTCAGAAGTAGAGGCTGAGATTGAACGCAAACTAGAACAAAATGCTGAAATGGTTCTTAAAGAAGAAGGCACACTGGAAAAAGGCGACACAGCTGTATTTGATTTCTCAGGATCAGTCGACGGTGAAAAATTTGAAGGTGGAAGTGCTGAAAATTATGAATTAGAAATCGGTTCTGGACAATTTATTCCTGGATTTGAAGAACAAATGATTGGAATGAAGCCAGAAGAAGAAAAAGAAGTTACTGTAACTTTCCCTGAAGATTACCAACAAGAATCTTTAGCCGGTAAGGAAGCTATATTTGAAGTTAAACTTCATGAAATCAAAGAAAGACAAGTACCTGAATTCAATGAAGACTTCGTTAAAGAACAAGACATTGAAGGTGTTTCTACAGTAGAAGAATACAAAGAACATATTAGAAAAGAACTAGAAGCTGCTAAAGAAAAACAAAATGAAAATCATATTAAGCAAACAGTTGTTGAAAAAGCAGTTGAAAATGCTGAATTTGATATACCTGATGAAATGATTGACGAAGAAACAAATCGTATGCTTCAACAACAAGAAAGTCAAATCAAACAATATGGTTTAGATTTTAATACTTATTTACAATATATGGGTAAAACTGTTGAACAATTTAAAGAAGAATTAAAAGAACAAGCTAAAAACAATATTGGTCAACAATTGGTCATCGTTGAAATTGGTAAAGAAGAAGATTTCGAAGTTAAAGAAGAAGAAATCAATGCCAAATATGATGAGTTACTTGAACAATATAAATCTCAAAATGTTTCTATGGAACAAATTAAACAAGCTGTTCCTCAATCAGCAGTTGAATCTGAAATTTTATTTTCAAAGACCATTGATTTCTTAGTTGAAAATGCTGATGTTGAAGAAAAAAAAGAAAGTAAAAAAGAAGAAAAATAATTAGAAAATTATTGACTTAAAAAAGGAAAAACCCTGAGAATTTCTAGATTAAATTGTTAGGGTTTTTTGTATTATTATGGTAAAATATTAAGTGTAGATTATAAAGAAAAAGAGGTGACAAAATGTATAATCCAAATGAGAAATTCTCTGATCAATTACCAGTTATCGCAGTGAGAGGCATTGTCTTCTTGCCTGTGTCAGATATACGAGTAGAAGTTGGCCGAGAGTTTTCAAAAGAAGCAATCCATGAAGCAGAAGAAAATCGTGATGGACATGTTTTGTTGGTGTTCCAACAAAATCCTAAAATAGAGAATCCAGAATTTGGTGATTTTATAGATGTAGGTATCTTGGCTAAAATAGCTGTTAAGATTAAGTTGCCTAATGGAAATTACAAAATTAAATTCACACCGATTACAAGAGTAAGATTAGAAGATTTAATTATTACGAGTCCATATTATGAAATAGAATTTACATCGCTTTTAACAAGCATTGAAGATATGGATGAACAACAAGTCTCTTCTAAGATTTTGTCTAAAGAAGTTGTTGAAAATTCAAAATTTTTATTTAGAGATCAAAAGAAAGTATTAACGGCATTAAAAGAAGGTATTACTTCAGCTGCACTATCAGATTTAGTGGCTTCTGAATTGCGAATTTCAGAAAACGAAAGAATCAAATATCTAAAAGAATTATCAGTGAATCGACGCATTCAAATGTTATTAGAAGACATAGAAAAACAAAAAAGATTACAAGCCATTGAAAATAGAATCAATGAAAATGTGCGAAAATCATCAGACCAAAATCAAAAAGAATATTACTTAAGACAAAAGATGCGCGCCATTCAAGAAGAACTTGGCGATTCTAAACAGAGTGATTATGATCGTTTCTTAAAAGAAATTAACGAATCAAATATGCCGAAAAAAGTTAAAGAGAAGGCACTAAAAGAATTGAAACGTTATGAATACTTAGCGCCAAATTCAAATGAATCAAATGTTGCAAGAACTTACATTGAGACCTTGATTTCAATTCCTTGGTCAGAAGAAACTGAGGATGAAAAAGACATCAATGTTGCCATTAATAAACTTGAAGAATCACATTATGGCCTTGAAAAAGTCAAGGACCGTATCATTGAATACCTATCAGTTAAAATGTTAACCGGCAAAAATCCTCAAACCATTCTTTGTCTTGCTGGACCTCCAGGTGTTGGTAAAACATCACTTGCTAAATCAATTGCCAATGCATTGAATCGCAAGTTTGTAAAAACATCTCTAGGTGGTGTCCATGACGAAGCTGAGATTAGAGGACATCGAAGAACTTATGTAGGTGCATTACCTGGTAGAGTCATGAACGGAATGATTAAAGCAGGGGTAACAAACCCTGTGTTCCTTATTGATGAAATTGATAAATTGACCCAAAATCAAAAAGATGATCCATCATCAGCCTTGTTAGAGGTCTTAGATCCAGAACAAAATAAGTTCTTTAGTGATCATTATGTTGAAGAAGATTATGATTTATCAAAGGTTATGTTCATCACAACAGCAAACTATTTACAAAATATCCCTGCACCTTTAAGAGATCGTATGGAAGTTATTGATGTGAGTTCATATACAGAAATCGAAAAATTCCATATTGCTAAGAATTTCTTAATCGAAAAGCAAATTAAAGGTCATGGACTAGACAAAGATAAGTTCAACATTACCGACTCAGCCATTAAAGTAATTATCAATGATTACACAAGAGAAGCTGGTGTTAGACAGTTGGAAAGACTAATTGGAACCGTTATTCGTAAAGCCATTAAAGAAATACTCATCAAGAAAAAGGAATCGGTCTCAGTCACTTTAAACAATGTCCATAAATTCTTAGGTAAAAAGTTATTTAAAAGCAACCAAATACCAACAAGCAATATGATTGGTACAGTGACTGGATTAGCCTATACAATGGCTGGTGGAGACACTTTAGAGGTTGAGGCAACCTATTACCCTGGGAAGAATAATCTTGTTTCTACAGGGAATTTAGGTGATGTAATGAAAGAGTCTGCGATGGCAGCCTTATCATATGTGAAGTCTAACCATAAAAAATTAGAAATTGACCCAGAAATATTAGAAAAAAATGACTTTCATATTCATGTGCCAGAAGGCGCCATTCCAAAAGATGGACCTTCAGCGGGTGTAACCATTGCGACAGCCTTAATTTCAGTCATTGCCAATAAGAAAGTAAATCGTTTCGTGGGTATGACTGGAGAAATCACTTTAAACGGTCGCGTATTACCGATTGGTGGCTTAAAAGAAAAGGCAATCGCCGCAAGCCGATCTGGATTAAAGGAAATTATTATTCCAGAGGGTAATGAAAAAGACGTTGATGATATTCCAAAAGAAGTACAAGATAAATTAAAAATTCATTTCGCTAAGAAATTAGATGACGTGATTAAAATTGCTTTAATAGACTAATTTCAAATTGCTATCCTTAGGGATAGCTTTTTGTTGTATGGAGAGAGACATGAGAAAAATGAGAAAACCCATCATTTATGCGATTTCTTTAATGATTTTAGGAACGAGTATTGCTTTAATTCAAAATACAAGCTTAGGCATGGCCCCATGGGACGCTTTGTCTAGAAATTTTTATGAAGGCGTTCCGATTCAGTATACCTATTTATCTCCGATATTATCGGTTGTATTAATTTTTTTGGCATATTTAATCAATTGGAAGAAACCGGATTTAAATATGATTGTTCCAATCATTGTTTCAACCATTATTGGTTTTTCAATTGACCTGGCTTTATTATTTATACCAAATGTTTCAAATTTTAACTTATTTATTAATTATTTATATTTAATTTTTGCAATGATTTTGATTTCTGTTGGTTTAAATGTTATTATTTATTGTGGTTATACTTTGCCGGCATTGGAACAGTTTATTTTTGCCATATCAAATCGCTTAAAAATTAGTTTTGGCCGGGCAAAATTACTTGGAGAATTACTTGCATTTTTATTAACCATTGTTTTTGGTTTGATATTTCATCATCAGTCTGATTTCTTTTTTATTGGACAAACAACAATTATCGTGCTTTTATTCATTGGATTGATGGTTGATTTATTCCAAAAACCAACTTATAAATTGTTAGGAAGGATTATATGATTTTAGAAGTATTTGCGGACGGATTAACAAAAAAAGATATCAGTAAGAACGCCTACTATTCATCTAGGGCCATTATAAAAAAGGATGATGCTATATTATTGCTTTATTCAAAAAAATTAGATTATTACATGTTGCCGGGGGGTAGAATTGAAAGAAACGAATCACCCCAAACATGTGTTGTTAGAGAAGTTAAAGAAGAAACAGGACTTGATGTTCATGTCTTAAATGAAACTGTGTTGATTAAAGAATATTACGAAGATTCGTCTTGGAATAGTCATTTCTTTTTATGTACACTTGAAAACGAACATCAATCCAATCAAAATTTAACAAAAGAAGAACATTATTTAGAAATAGAAATGATTTGGCTACCTTATTTAGATGCTTTAAGTCTATTGGATAGCCACGATTCAGCTTATTCTAAAGCGCATAATATTATGCAAAGAGAGTTTTTAGCCTTATCAAATTCTTTATAATTAGGTGTTTATATGATTGTTACAACCAACAAACTTTTTAATTATATCAGGTGTCGAAGATTCGCTGCATTGCATGATGGTAATGTAGAAACAGACCCATATAAAAAAGATGATTACTATCATAAGGGATTATCAAAATTTAAGGATATTTTTCTAGGTTTAAACTATAAAGAAAACATGTCATATGATAAAGACATCAATTTAACCTATGACTTTCACCATGATTTTACCTTATCTGAAGATTATGATTTTATCTTTAATGATCGAGACATCTATATTTTGATTACCGAATCATCAAAACATTTTTTAGACATAAAATATAAACAAATTGACCAAACCCACCATCTTTTTAAGAAAGATGATTTGGGTCATTATAAACTCGAAAAAAATGTCAAAAACTCAGAAAATTATGACACCAAAATCAATAAAATGTTAAGTCGAAGTGAAATAACAGGACGGGTCATATTGAAATATGCTTTTATGCAATATTTGTATAAGAACATTTATCCCAACAAAGATTTTAACATGTATGTTGTCATGTTGAATGAAGATTATATTCATGATGGCCTAGCCTTTAATCCGAACTTATATCACACCTTTGATTTTTCCAATATCGATGATTTGGATAACCAATTAGAGATTGCCTTATTTAGGATGATTAACCATATAGAGTTAAATGATTTCACTCCTTGTGAACTTGTAAAAAATGCTTGTTTAAAAGGCAAAGAAATGCAATGTAAGTTTGTTGATTTTTGTTACGGTCACTTACCAAAAAAGAATTCTATTTTAGACTATTTTGACACACATTTAGGTTTTAAAGAACCATTGAAAAACACAAGTTTACATCATGACACCTATGAGTTACTCAATGAAGGCTATATTAAAATGCAAGACATACCTTTAGAATGGATTAGCCATAAAAACAGATTGATGCAAAGATATTGTCTGGACAATGATGTTCAATACATTAACAAGGACAAAATATCTTTGATGCTTGATCATTTGCTTTATCCCTTAACTTACTTAGATTTGAGTTTAATGCCAACAATCATTCCTAAATTTAAGGGAGAAAAGCCTTTTGATTATTTAGGTTTTCAATATTCTATATACTATCAAGACCACGAACAGTTGCTGGATATAGATGATGAAAGTTTCATCAATAGTTTTAAAGAAACTAGAACCGATACAAGAACTGCTTTTGCTGATAGATTTGCCAATCATTTACTAGAACATGACGGCAGCATTATTGTTTATAATAAACCGAAATTACAAAAATTATTTTCAAGTATTAAAATCGTTTTTCCAACTTTAAAAGTTAAGTTTGATATGATTATGAATCGTTTTGTGGATGTTTTGGATATTTTACAAATCGATGCTAAGTATTTAAGAAGTTTGGAAAGAGATGATTTAGACCTTAGTACCTATAATTTTTATGATAATCGTTTATCAGGGGTTTACTCTAGGAAACATTTGGCTGAGGTATTCGATTTGAATCAAATGAATCAATTACCCATCCATGACAATATTACCGAATATAAAAATTTTAGATTGTTTAATGATTATGATGAGAAGACCAAACAAACAGCAAAGGACAATATGATTCTATATAGCCAGCACAAAGCTTATTTATTATATAAGATTATCAACCGTCTAAAAGACATGGTTTAGTGTATATTGTACTTGCATTTTAAGTATAATCATGATAATATATTAATCGCGCCTATTTCTGGATTTATCGAGACTCCAACGATTTATTCGGACACAGGTAAGTTTTGAATAAAAGGAGGAAATATTATGGCTTTAAACAAAGACCAAATCAAGAAAATCGTTGATGAGTTCCAAGTGAAAGAAGGAGATACTGGTTCTCCAGAAGTACAAATTGCTTTATTGACTGAAGAAATCAATATTCTTATTGAACACTTGAAAATTCATAAACACGATCATCATTCAAGAAGAGGCCTTTTAATGAAAGTTGGTAAACGTAGAAGTTTATTAAACTATCTAAAAGGAAAATCACTTGATCGATATGCTGATTTGATTAAAAGATTAAACTTAAGAAGATAGCTTTAAAGCACCCATAACAGTGGGTGCTTATTGTTTATTTTAATGTTTTTAAATTCATAAGAAATATGTTATAATATATCAATGTATGTATGTAAATTATTGAAGTGAGGTAAATAAATGGAAAAAGTATTTAAGAAGGATTTTTATGGGACTGAATTGGTTGTAGAAACCGGTAAGTTCGCTAAGCAAGCCACGGGGTCTTGTATGGTAAGATACGGTGACACAGCTGTTTTATCAGCTTCTGTTATCGGGAAAGAACCAACGAATATGGATTTCTTTCCGTTATTAGTCGTTTATCAAGAAAAATTATATTCTGCAGGTAAAATTCCTGGAGGTTTTTTAAGAAGAGAAGGACGACCAACAGAACATGAAACATTAATTTCTAGAGCGATTGATAGACCTTTAAGACCTTTATTTGGTGAAGGTTTTAGATATGAAGTTCAAGTTATTAACACAGTGATGAGTGCAGACGCTAATAAAACGCCTGAAATGACAGCTTTATTCGGAGCATCTTTATCACTTAAATTAGGTGGCGTGCCTTTTGATGGTCCGGTATCAGGTGTCATGGTCGGTTATATTGATGGACAATATATTCTAAACCCAACACCAGAGCAATTATTAGAATCTGAAATTGACTTAATCGTTGCAGGAACAAAAGATGCCATCAATATGGTTGAAGCTGGTGCCAAAGAAGTCGATGAAGACATCATGTTAGATGCCATCATGTTTGCACATGAGAAAATCAAAGAATTATGTGCTTTTCAAGAAGAGATTATTGCTGAAATTGGCAAAGAAAGAATTGAAGTCGAAAGAAAATTACCATCTGATGACATGATAAAATTTGTTCATGATTTAGAGGATGGACGTATTACAAAAGCCGTTTCTAATGCTGATAAACTTGACAGACAAGACACCATTAAAGCAATTGAAAATGAAATACTTGAAAAAGTTGAAGAAAAATATTTAAATGAAGGTGTCGATAAGTTTGACATTAGAGATTACATTAAAGATGCAAAAAGTGTTTTAGAAGAAATCCAAGTCAATGAAGTGAGACGTTTAATCACTGAAGACAAAAAAAGACCTGATGGTAGAGAACCTAATGAACTAAGAGACTTAGAATCTGAAATTGATATATTGGCTAGAGCTCATGGTTCTTCATTGTTTACCAGAGGTCAAACTCAAGCACTTGCGACAGTCACTTTAGGTGCTTTAAGAGAGTCACAAATTATTGATGATATTAGTGTTGATGAAAATAAACGCTTCATGCTACACTATAACTTCCCCCAATTCTCAGTAGGATCAACTGGCCGATATGGTGGACCTGGTCGTAGAGAAATCGGACATGGTGCATTGGGTGAAAGAGCATTATTACAAGTTTTACCAAACGAAGAAGAGTTTCCTTATGCCATTCGTATTGTTTCAGAGATTTTAGAATCAAATGGTTCATCATCTCAAGCAACGATTTGTGCAGGTTCTATGGCTCTAATGGCTGCTGGGGTTCCAATTAAAGCACCAGTCGCTGGTATTGCAATGGGATTAATCATGAATAATGATAAATATACCATTCTAACTGATATTCAAGGTTTAGAAGATCATTTTGGTGACATGGACTTTAAAGTTGCTGGTACTGAAAAAGGAATTTGTTCTTTACAAATGGATATTAAAATTTCAGGAATCACCAGAGACATCTTTAAAGAATCTTTGGCTCAAGCTAAAGTAGCTCGTTTAGAAATTTTAGACAACATGAAGACAGCCATTGCTGAACCAAGAGAAGAATTATCTCAATACGCACCAAAAGTTAAATTAATGAAAGTATCACCAGATAAAATCAGAGACATTATTGGTGCTGGTGGGAAAACCATTTCAAGCATTATTGAAAAATGTAATGATGTTAAAATTGATATAGAACAAGATGGTCGTATCATCTTAATGCATGAAGAAACATTCTTTATTAATAAAGCAATGAAATTAATCGAAGACATTATCCGCGAAGTAGAAGTTGGCGAAAAATACACAGGTAAAGTTGTTCGTATTGAAAAATTCGGTGCATTTGTTGAATTATGGCCAGGACAAGACGGCTTAGTTCATATTTCAAAACTTGATAACAAACATATTAAAAATGTTGAAGACATTGTTAAAATTGGCGACACTATCGAAGTTAAAGTCATTAAAGTAGATGAAAAAGGTCGTGTTGATTTATCAAGAAAAGCTGTTTTAAATGATATAAAAGAATGATATAATTAATTATCAAGCCATCGGGCAATCGAGCGCATTAAGCGTTAGGAAAGTCCATGCTAGCACAAACTGAGATGTTTGTAGTGTTTGCGCTAAACGAAACCATAAGTTTAGGCACCCCTTAGGGGGTGACGGCGAAGAAAGGGATGTTAAAGGCCTGAGTATTCATAAAGTGCCACAGTGACGAATCATAGAGAATATCTATGAGTGAAACGGGTAAACCCCACAAGCTAGAAACCCAAATTTTGGTAGGGGCACGATTGTTCAAGAAATGAATTGAAACAATTGACGGGAGACCGTAGATAAATGATTGCCAGCTTTTATGGCGACAGAACATGGCTTATAGATGGCTTGATATTAAAAAGCATATAATTTAACGGTTATATGCTTTTTTTAAAGAATTAGAGGTAGAGATATGTCGTTAGAGAATAGAGATCAAAATAAAATAAGAAACTTTTCGATCATCGCTCATATTGACCATGGGAAATCGACATTGGCCGATCGTATCTTAGAATCAACACATTCTGTTGAAAAAAGAGATATGAAAGAACAAATGTTAGACTCTATGGAATTAGAACGTGAACGTGGCATTACCATTAAACTAAATAGTGTTAAAATTAAATACAAAGCAAAAGACCAAGTAGACTATATGCTCAATTTAATTGATACACCAGGACATGTTGATTTTACTTATGAAGTTTCAAGATCATTGGCCGCCTGTGATGGGGCAATTTTAGTTGTAGATGCTACGCAAGGTATTGAAGCACAAACCCTTGCTAATGTCTATTTGGCTTTAGACAATGATTTAGAAATTATTCCAGTCATTAATAAAATTGATTTAGATAGCGCTGATGTTGAAGGCGTTAAAACTTCTTTAGAAGAAATGTTGGGTATATCCCCTGATGAATGCATTCCAGTTTCAGCTAAAACCGGGATGGGTATTGAAGATGTTTTAGAAGCCATTGTTAAAAGAATACCGCCACCACAAGGTGACGTTTCAGAACCGTTACAAGCCCTAATATTTGATTCCTTTTATGACCCTTACCGTGGTGTTATACCACTGGTTATGGTTAAAAATGGTGTTTTAAAAAAAGGCGATAAAATTAAAATGATGGCATCGAATTCTACCTATGAAGTAATCGATTTAGGTATCTATACGCCAAAGGAATTACCAGTTGAATATTTGGCTGCTGGTGATGTTGGTTGGATTTCTGCTTCCATTAAAGATATTGCGAATATTCATGTTGGTGACACCATTACCCATGTTAAAAACCCAGCCAAAGAACAATTGCCTGGTTATCGTGAGTTAACCCCAATGGTATATTCAGGTGTTTACCCAGTCGAAGCTGATGATTACTTGTCTTTAAAAGATGCCATTGAAAAAATTAAATTATCGGATGCATCCCTTAAGTTTACACCAGAAACATCAACGGCCTTAGGCTTTGGTTTCAGGGTAGGTTTTTTGGGTATGTTGCATATGGAAATATTTCAAGAACGCTTAGAGAGAGAATTCGATCAGAATTTAATCACCACTGCACCATCCGTGAACTATCTGGTACATTTAGAAAATGGGGATGTCTTAGAAATTGACAATCCCGCAAAAATGCCAGAAAGACAGATGGTCAGTAAAATCGAAGAACCATATGTTGTAGCAACCATCATTACGCCTAATGAATTTGTGGGTAATGTGATGGAAATTTGCCAATACAAACGTGGTGTTTTTAAAGACATGAAATACCAATCAGATATAAGGGTTGAAATCATTTACGAAATGCCCTTGTCTGAAATTGTCTATGATTTCTTTAATCGCTTAAAATCTAGCACCAAAGGATATGCATCATTTGATTATGAGTTGGCAGACTTAAGGGCATCTGATTTAGTAAAAATTGATATTTTGTTAAACTCAGAACCTGTGGATGCTCTTGCATTTCTTGTCCATAAGGATTTTGCTAGAGAACGTGGCTTAAAAATATGTCAAAAACTCAAAGATATTATACCCAGACATATGTTTGAAATACCAATTCAGGCTGCTATGGGTTCAAAAGTCATCGCCAGAACCAATATCAAAGCCTTGCGAAAAGATGTTTTATCCAAATGTTATGGTGGCGATATATCCCGTAAGAAGAAACTTTTAGAAAAACAGAAAAAAGGTAAAAAACGCATGAAGAGTGTGGGCTCAGTTGAGATTCCTCAAGAAGCCTTTATGACAGTTTTATCTTTAGAATCAGACGATTAATATCAAACGTCCTATTTTATAGGGCGTTTTTTTATTTTTTTGTACTGAACCTGATATGATTTACTTTTAATAAAGGACTTATTATGTTAACATAATAATGGTGATACTATGATAAAAGGACTCTATATTCATATACCTTTTTGTGATCAGATTTGTACCTATTGCGACTTTTGTAAAATGGTAACTTCAGACCATACGAAAAAAGAATATATGAAAGCTTTGATTAAAGAAATGGAATACTATAGCGATTTATTGTCACATATAGAAACCATATATATTGGTGGAGGAACCCCGTCATCTTTAGATGATGAATTATTGGATGCTTTTTTAGAAGAACTAGAACTCTTGGTCAATGTCCAACAGATTAAGGAATTTTCCATAGAGGCCAATCCAAACGATGTGACTGATCATTGGATAGAAATCTTAAAAAAACATCATGTTACCCGTGTTTCAATGGGTGTTCAATCAATGAATGAAGACATCTTAAAGTTCTTAGGTAGGACCCATACGGCTAAGATTGTAGAAGAAGCCATTGATGCTTTAAAAGCCTCTGGATTGAATTTTAATTTGGATTTTCTTTATGCAGTGCCTGGCCAAACTAAAAATGATTTAGACAATGATTTAAAGTACATTGAAAAGTTTGAACCTCATCATATATCTTATTATTCATTAATTTTGGAAGATAAAACAGTCCTCAATTATTTGATTAACAAACATAAAGTTGAAGACTTTCCTGAAGATTTAGCTAGAGAATTTGGTGAATTTATCGACCATAGATTAAAACAATTAGGATATGAAAAGTATGAGTTTTCTAATTATTGTAAACCAGGTTTTGAATCAAAACATAATTTGTTATATTGGAATTTAGATGAATATTTGGGCATTGGTCTCAATGCCAGTTCACAGTTTAATTATGTGAGAATGATTAACCCTAGTAGAATTTCTGTTTATTTGGATGGTATCAATGATAAGAGTTTAACCTTACATCATTTAGAAGATTTTAATCCGCAATTAGAAACTCTTTTGCTAGGCCTAAGGAAAACAGAAGGTATTGATTTAAATGCTTATAAAGAGAAGTTTAATATTGATGTCTTTGATCTTTATCCACAATTGAGAAAGTATATTGACCAAGGCTTATTAAAAATAGAAGATTCCAGATTAAAGTTTACCAATGATGGTGTCTATCTATCCAACCAAGTTTTCGTTGATATTGTGTAGGTTTGATGATGTTAGATACTTATTTAAAAGAATATTTATATTATTTAAAAATCACAAAAAACCTATCAAAAAATACCATTCAATCATATGAAAGAGATTTGAAGGCCTATATAGAGTTCATCAAAGATAATTACCAATTCCGTGATTTAAATCTCATTCATAAAGAACATATTCAAAATTTTTCTCGAAGTTTATCAAGGAAAAACAACTCAAATTCAACCATCACTCGAAAGTTATCTTCAATAAGATCTTTTCACAGGTACTTAACCAGTGAAAATATCGTTGACAAAGACATATCAAGAAAGATAAGAAAGCCTAAAACCAAAAAGTCCTTACCGACTGTTTTAAACATTCAAGAGATTGATCGAATCATCGATTTGACCTATCAATCTGAAGACGCCTTATCTTTAAGAAATCAAGCTTTGATTGAACTTGCTTATGGTTCTGGTTTAAGGGTAAGTGAGCTATTAAATTTAAAAATTAGTGACCTACATTTAAATAAGGGTTTGGTTAATATACTTGGAAAAGGAAATAAAGAAAGAATCATACCCTTAAATGAAAATGCCATATTGGCCTTACAAAAATACATCGTTGAAGCAAGACCCTTATTAAAGGCTAAAAAAGCAGATGTTTTGTTTGTTAATAAATTTGGCAATCCATTAAGTCGGGTAGGCTTCTTTAAATTAATTAAAAAAATTGCTGAAGAAGCAGGTATAAATAAAGTTGTTTCTCCACACACCTTGAGACATTCTTATGCGACGCATCTATTGGAAAATGGTGCTGATTTAAGAACAGTTCAAGAATTGTTAGGACATGAAGATATACTTACAACTGAAAATTATACACATGTGTCTAAAAAACAACTGGCAAAAATATATAATAATGCACATCCACGTGCAAATAAGAAAGAGGGATAAAGATGAAATTTAAAAGAGTATTTTTAATTGTCATTGACTCAGTAGGCGTTGGCGAAATGCCGGATGCAAAAGATTTTGGTGATGTTGGGGCCAATACGATTGGTAATTTGGCAAAAGCAGCTGGAGGCATCCATTTACCAGTTCTCCAAGCATTTGGTTATGGAAATTTAACGGAAATTCAAGGCGTTAAGCCCGTTGATAATCCAAGAGCCAACACAACAAAAATGGCTGAACTATCAAATGGTAAAGATACCATGACCGGCCATTGGGAATTGATGGGGATTAAAACCGAAAAACCATTTAAAACCTTTACAGACACAGGGTTCCCTAAAGAATTAATTGATAAAATCGAAGAATTATCTGGCCGTAAAGTCATAGGTAATATCGCAGCTTCAGGCACTGAAATTATCAAAGATTTGGGACCAGACCAAGTAGAAACTGGTGCTTTAATCGTCTATACAAGTGCAGACAGCGTTTTACAAATCGCAGCTCATGAAGAAGTAGTACCTTTAGAAGAACTATATGATATATGTGAAAAAGTCAGAGAATTAACCTTAGATGAAAAATGGAGAGTTGGCCGAATTATTGCAAGACCATATGTAGGCAATAAAGAAGATGGCTATAAACGAACAACCAATAGACATGACTATGCTTTATCACCAAGTTCAAAAACCGTATTGAATATTTTAGAAGAAAATGGTTTTGATGTGATTTCTGTTGGTAAAATTAAAGATATTTTCAATGGCTCAGGCATTACAGACCATTATGGAATTAAATCTAATCATGATGGTATGGACAAGGTCATGATGTTGACTGATAAAGATTTTACTGGACTCAATTTTACAAACTTAGTTGACTTTGATGCTTTATATGGTCATAGAAGAGACTCAGTCGGTTATAAGGCCGCAATGGAAGAGTTTGATGTAGACTTAGGTCATTTGATTCAAAAACTCTCAGATGACGATTTATTGATTGTGACAGCCGACCATGGCAATGACCCAACCCATGAAGGAACCGACCATACAAGAGAGTATGTACCCCTATTTATATACAATCATCAATTAAAAGGTAAATTCCTTGAAACCAGAGATACTTTTGCTGATATTGGGGAAACCATTGCTGATAACTTTGGACTAAAAGGTACAGACATCGGAAAAAGTATGTTGAGTTTATTAGAATAAAAGGACATTATAAAAGTAGATTTCACTTTAAGAGTGAAATCTACTTTTTTTTAATTCCTTTTTTAATGATTTTAACTTTGACTTTTTAATTTTTTTATGATCTTTTTCGGTTTGTTTGATTAATTTGCGAACGCTTTTAGTATTTTTTGAATAATCTATATAATCTTGGAATGTGTTGACAAGTTGGTCATAGTCATTGTCTATTTCTTCATAAAATCGAGTATTTTTATCAATGTTGTTTAAATAATTTTCGATTAACTTATTTAAAGACTCTTTGTGTTTTTTATTGGTCTTTTTGATAAAGTCATTAAAGACACTGTCACGTTGATTTATTTCCTTAATTTTATTTTTGATGATTTCATTCTTTTCAGAAATGATTTCATCTTTTTTATTGTGATAATCCAACTGAACTTGTCTAATTTGATTGTTTAAGCTTTCGATTTTCATAAAATATAAATTATTAATCTCATTGATTTTATCATGATAAGCTAAGTTTTGTTCGTTTTTATTTGTTTGGTAATCTTCTAACATTTTGACGATGTCTCTCGAGTTTATTTCAGTATTTAGTTTAAAATAGAGTTTTTTATAGTCTTCGATAAGATGGCCAACTTTGCTATCAAGGGTAATTTCAGCATATTTTAACTTTTCATTTAGTCTGGCTTTGCTTTTTTTTAAGCTTTCATATAAGTAATCATCAAGTGGATGGGCTTCTTTATCTATACCATCTATAAATTCGTTATACTTAGTTTCAGCATATCGATAAATCTCATCCATTTCCCGGATGGTTTCATCTCTAAGGTCACTTGCAGTTAAGTAAGCGTCTTCTAGATACATATCAAGTTCTTGAAGCCGCTTATTATATAATTGAATCCTTTCGTTATTTCTATATTTACTAATAATAGCATCGACTTCTTGTCGATAGGACGCTTTCACATTTTTTAATTCTTTCTCAAGTTTCTTAATCAAAGTTTGATCATTGGTTGATTCAATTGCAAAGATGATGTCATACACATGTTTTTGGTATTTGGAAAAATTTTGATTGGCTGCACTTTCCTTTAGTTTAACTTCATGTGTAATCATATCATAAAAGTGAATGCGTTCACTATCAATATTATGAACAATGGTGGATAAACGCATTTTAAAATCGTCCTCAGCGAGTTTGATTTGTTCTTTAGCGAATCTCATTTGATTCAAATAGGTTTGAGAAATGAGTTCAAAATTAATATCGGTTTCAGATTCAATTCTTTGTTGCTGGATCAATAACATTCTTTTTTCGTTTTCAAATAAGTGTTTAAAATGAAGTGTTTCTATTTCGCTTTCTTTTAAGGCAAGTTTAATCTCAGAAGTAGCGTTGATGATTTTAGTATCGATTTCAGACTTTTTATAAACATTGTTGTTTAAAACACGAGAAAAATTAGAGAGAAACTCTCTATTTAAATTTTCACTTTTTGTTTGGTGGTCAATATGTTCATCAATTAAATCATTCAAAAAGAGGATGTATTGTTTATCTCTTTTTAAGACAATTTTTGTAGAATCAATTTGGGATTGACTTTCGATTAGGTAAGTATGTATGTCTTTGATGATATTAAAAACATCAACTTCTTGAGTGGCAAATTTTGATTCAATAAAGTGAACCAATTGATATTCATATATTTTAATTTGGTGATTGAGTTGTGCCAATTTGTAAGAAAAATAAATATGATACTTAAGGGCTTTATTCATTTTGTATAAACGGGTAAACTCAATTTCACTATGGATGATACTTGCGCCAATATCAGAGAATATTTGAGCAAGGAAAGGATCAGTTTTGTATAAATTCAAATATAGATTTAAACTTTTCTTTAAAGACATTAAGGTTTGCAAATTCTCTTTTTTAAAGTCAAACAATATATTTTTCTTATCTTTTATAAGCGGTTTTATTTTTTTGCGTGCAAACCGCTGGGCTCTTATTTGACTATTGGTTTGATTGTATTTCTTATGGTAGTACATTTCATATCCAGAATCGATTTCTTCAACAAACTCGCTTTTTAGTCGTTTTTCCTGTTGAGATAAAAATTCAGCATATTGGTCATATTGATTTTGTTTTTCTTCAGTAATCTTTTGAATATCATCCGAATAAGGGTCGTCATTAATACAAAAATTAATTTGACTATCAATTAGGTTTTTAATTTCAATATCAAAAAATTCATCTAATATTTCTTCTTTGTGACTTTTTGTTGCAATAAGATTTTTAATGGTTTCATCAATGTCACTAATTTTTTTATCTAGATGAGTAAATTCTTCCGCAATTTCATTAAAATGTTTTTCGGTGGTGTAATTCATGCTTTTGTTTTTGTTGTTTAAGTAATCGATATTTTCATTAATAATATCAATTGTTGAATCTAAGAAGAATTTGTAGGCCTTGTAATATTCAAGATTTTCATTGGTAAGTTGCTTGTGTAAATAATCAATGGAAAAAACTCTATCTTGAACCTTTTCTTGTTCAAAATTTATGATTTCTAGGTTGTTTTTATGTATTTTATTTAACGCATTTCTGGTAATCTTTTCTTTTTCAATAATCATATCTTCATCATGGTTAATGATTGATTGTGTTAATTTATTTGCTTTTTCACGTATATGGTCTAAAGAGTTCTTTACTTTATTAAGGTTGTTAATTGTTATATGGCGGTTGGATTGAATAATATCTATAATTTTAGTGTGAAAATCAGCAAAAAATGATAATTCATCAAAGGATGATTTATCAAAATTTACTTTATAATTTTTAGTGTTATAGATATCTTTATCTAGTTTATTATCCACCAATTTACCCTCCCTTAAGAGTTGATAATTCTATTTTGCTTCTTTTCTGAATCTGATTTCTCTTGGCTGATTTCATTTAATTTTAATTGAGTTTTTAAAGCTGTTTCTTTTTCAATAGTTTTTGTGAAATCTATCATGGATGTTTGTGTATTTAATAAATCAACAAGGGGTTGATTTAAGTCGTGATCAAAACTCAATGTTGATACAATTTGCCCATCCCTAAATTGCTTATGAAAATCAGTAAAACTTTTATTAAAATGAATGTATTGATTTAGATAATGATCTTCTAATGACTTATGTTTTTCATATAGTGCACTGTAATCTTCGATGATTTGTTTTTCTTCTAGTTCAATTTTTTGTTCAAGTATTGGTGTTTTAGAAAACTTATCTTTTTCAATTTTTGCGTAAGTCATCATGAGTTTGTCGTATTGCTTATTAAAAACCTTTTGATTATCTGATTCAATAGAAGATAAACGTGTTTGTTTCTCTCCTGGTAAGATGTCTAATTGTCTTATTAATTGATTGCGTGTTGTCATGACTTTTTCTTTGTATTCAAACATCATATAGGCGTTATACTGTGTTTCGACATTGGAATCAAAAAGCATTTTTTGAAGTTGGTTTTGGATGCTTTTTTTATGATTTTTGTAATCTTTTTGTAAGGAATCATAATGATAAGAAATTAACTTGTTGATATGTTTAAGTAAATGTAATAATTCTTTATCGTTTTTCTTAATAATTTTTATGATTTCTTTTTTTAAATAGGCATATTGACTTTTACCTTGGGCTTTTTTATTTAAAAACTTCTTATTCTTATCAATCACTTTTTTTGTTAAATGCTTGTTTAAATCTTCAGTATATTGCTTGATTAATTTTTGTTGGGTGTCAATTTTTCCATGTAATTTATCAGTCTTGTTTTCTAGTTGATTGTACTCATAATGGACATATGATTTGTGATTTTCAACATTGACTTTTATAAGGGCCAATTGTGTTGCGTATTGGTTAAGAGTTTGTTCAAAAGCTTGATTAACTAAGTTTTCAAAAAAATCAAGTGTATGGTTAAAGGCATCTAAAGTAAAATTAAGATATTTAAAAAGCAAATGATTAATTTTTTTATCCTTTTTAAGACGACTAATTTTATCCGATGTTTTTACATATTTTTCGGTAAAATTAGCAATAAAGACATCGTAGTAATTATCTAGTTTTTCAATCTCACTCTTTGCAGACCACTGGTAAAGATAATTTAGGACATCATAGTAAAGTAAAGTGAATTGATGAAGCGCGTCAGTGAATTGTTTTTTGTTTAAAACATTTTTTGAATGTATATGGTTTTTGTTATCAAGTAAGTACTTATAACCATCAGTTAATCGAGATATTTGCTTTTTGGTTTTAAGGATGATTTTTTTCTTATCTAAATAAGCGCCATTTATTTTATTCTGCAATGTCTCTGTTTTTTTGTCTTCTAAAAAGTTGATTTGTTTTAATAACTTATCTTCAGATTCTTTAAAGTATTGTTTTAAAGAAAAGGTTGAACTTTTGTCTTCAATAAAATTAGAAATGATTTTGACGTTTCTATGATTGTCTTTGATATATTTTTGCATGCGTTTAATAAAGGCCACCAAAGCATTTTCTTCTTTAACAATAGATTCATTATGTCTATTTAATAATTGATAATAATTATAAACAAGGTGATAATTGCTTGCTTTGACTGATTGGGTCACTTTTTCTTTTATCATATTCATAAAAATATCTGATAATTTCTTTTGATAATCATAGAAACTATCGAGTTGACCCAATAAGTTATCATAAATTTCTCTATGTGCACTGGCTTCGATTTGAATAAGATCATGATTATATTCTTGATCTATTTCTAGCAAATGAATCTCTTTATTCAAATCTGCAGAAGTCTTGTAAATTTCTAAAATTTTATCTTTATATAACTTATGGATATTGATTTTTTTAAGTCGGTTTTTATAGTGATTGTTAGCAATTTCGTAATCTGTGTTTAATGATTCGATATATTTTAAATAATCACCTTTGATATCAACATTGAGTATCTCTTTTTTTATCTCGGCAATTTTTAATCGATGTTTTGATTCTAAAGTTGTGATATTAAATGCAATTTCATCAATGTTGAATAGTAAGTCTGAAAGCTTTTCGGAAACTTCTTTTATTTTTGCTATTAAAGTATTCTGATAATCTGAGAAGTCTTTCTTATTGGTTAAAATTTCTTTATCTCTAATATCATTAAAGGTTTGAGAAAATTCTATGAGTTGAGATAAAAGTTTGTCTAAATCATTGAATCCCTGATTGAAGTAGAAGTTATAGTTTGAATAAATATTGACTGAGTTTTCAATAAATTTCACGGGCACTGAATAGGTATTTTTGATTTCTTCATTTCTTGTAAAAGCTTCAATTTTAATCTCTTTAATTCTTTTTTGGTAACTAGAAGTATTATAATTGGTGATTTTATTAATTTTTTCTAATAAAAAATTAGCTTTTTGTTCTAAAGCTTCGGTTTGGAGTATGTATTTTTCTAATTTATCTGTATCATTATTGTCTTGGGCTTTTATAATTAAGGGATATAAGACAGATTTAGATTCTTCTAAATCATTTTTAATAATGGTTTGATATTTAATTTTATTGTCATTGGCAATCCTGATTTGCTTGACAAGTTTTTGAATTAGTTTTTGATTGACATCAGCATAAGGCCTTTGTTTTACTTTTCTAATTTTATAGATACTTTCTCTATAATCTTGTAAAAGTGATGAAGACTCTTTGAACATGGCATTGATATCATTTCTGGTGCCTCTCATATCCGAAAGGGATTGAATGATTTTTTTATTCAAAGAAAATAAGTCATCTCTTTCTATAGTGCTTAAGTCATTTTCTAATTGATTAATGGCATTTTTTGATTTTTCAATGGTCCATAACAATTTGTTATTTAGTTTTGCGTTAAGGTCATCATAATATGATTTGAACTTATCTAATTTTTTTTGTTCCTTTTCTATAAACTCATGATGAACTCTCATATCTTGATCAATTTCTTGATTGTTGTTTTTGGTTAAGTTTAAGTATATATCAAAAGCATCTTGTCTTTTTGATTCAAAAGCTTCGAGAATTTCTTCAAATAAGTCATGTTCTTTTTCAGCTTTTTCATCAAGAGATTTCAAAGCATTATAAACATCTTCATTAAAGTCATTGGCTATTTCTTCATATTGATGATTCAAAGCTTGAACCTTATCCAAATAATCTTGATGATGAGAAGCAAATTGCTTGAATATATTGGCTTGATTTTCTTCTAACTTTTGATTATTTGATTCTTTTATATTTTTAAAATTTTTCTTTTCATTGGAAAAAGACCGTTTAAGTTCATTTAAACGGTTTGTAGATTCGGATTCATAAGTGGGATATTCTTCTTTGTATTTTATTAAGATATCGCCTATCTTTGCCATTTAACTCTCCTTATGGACTTCTATAGTTTAATTATAATATAAAGCACGTGTTTTATCAATAATATAGCAAAAATAGGGTGTTATTTTTATGATAAATTGTTATAATATTATAGAGGTGCTTATGGATAAGAGAATAATTACAAGTGACTTACTTGTTGACGAGGAAATCGATGTTACGCTAAGACCACAGTATTTTAAAGAATATATTGGACAAAAAGATGTAAAAGAAATGATTGAGATAGCAGTAAAAGCTGCTAGAAAAAGAAATGAATCTCTTGATCATGTACTTTTATATGGACCTCCAGGACTTGGAAAAACAACGCTGGCTCAAGTGATTGCCAATGAAATGGATGTGAATATGAAGTTTGTTAGTGGGCCTACTGTTGAAAGAACAGGTGATTTGGCTGCTATTTTAACGTCTTTAGAACCTGGGGATGTTTTGTTTATAGATGAGATCCATCGATTACCAAAAATTGTTGAAGAGATATTGTATTCTTCAATGGAAGATTATGTGATTGATATAGTGGTAGGTAAAGATGCAGGTGCCAAATCCATTCGTGTTGATTTATCACCTTTTACTTTAATCGGCGCAACAACTAGATTTGGTGATTTAACAGGGCCATTAAGGGATCGTTTTGGAATCATACATAAATTAGAATTTTATTCTGATTCTGATTTAGAAAAAATATGCAAACGTACAGCTGGTATTTATGAGTGCAAAGCCGAAAATGATGCCATTATTGAATTGGCTAAGAGAAGCAGAGGCACACCAAGAATTGTCAATAGACTTTTTAGAAGAGTCAGAGATTTTGCGGATATTTTAGGTGATGGATTGATTACTTATGACATCACAAAAATTGCTTTAAATAAGTTGAAAATAGACGAGTCTGGCTTGGACAACAAAGACAGAGAATATTTAATCGGCATCATTGAAAAATACAATGGTGGGCCTGTTGGTTTAGATACCATTGCTACATCAATTTCAGAAGACCCAACAACCTTGGAGGATGTATATGAGCCTTATTTAATTCAAAAGGGATTTATAAGTAGAACACCAAGAGGACGTGTTGTAACTGAAAAAGCTTATAGGCACCTTAAAAAATCATATCAAGGAGCTTTATTTTAATGAAAACAGAAGATTTTAATTATGAATTACCCGAAGAACTGATTGCGCAGACCCCTTTAGAGAAAAGAAGCGAGTCTAAACTTTTGGTTGTCAATAAAAATAACAAAGATTTGAAACATGATCGATTTGTAAATATCATTGATTATTTAAATAAAGATGATGTTTTAGTCTTGAATGATACAAGGGTCTTACCTGCGAGATTGCATGGTCAAAAAACCGATACGGATGCCCATATTGAAGTTTTATTGTTGAATCAATATGGCAACCATTTATGGGAGGCACTGGTTAAACCTGCAAGAAGAGTGAAAATAGGAACTGTCATCAGTTTTGGTTGCGGTGAATTGAAAGTTGAATGTACAGAAGTATTGGATGAAGGCATTAGACATTTTAAGTTAATGTATGAAGGTGATTTACAAGACATACTTGATAAACTTGGAGAAATGCCACTACCACCCTATATTCACGAAAAATTGGAAGACCAAGAGCGCTATCAAACCGTTTATTCAAAAGTTGTCGGTTCAGCCGCTGCACCAACTGCAGGTTTGCATTTTACCAATGAACTATTAGAGACAATTAAGAAAAAAGGTATTCACATTGAGTATTTGACTTTACATGTTGGTTTAGGAACCTTTAGACCAGTCAATGTTGAAGATGTAAAGAAACATAAAATGCACAGTGAATTTTATCAATTGTCTAAAGATACTGCCGAAAAGTTAAATGAAGCTAAGAAAACCAACCACCGTGTTGTTGCTGTTGGAACAACATCTGTTAGGACCTTAGAGACCATTTATAAAAAGTATGGTACATTTAAAGAAGATTCTGGTTTTACAGATATATTTATTTATCCAGGCTTTAAATATGAAGCTGTTGATGCTTTAATCACAAATTTTCATTTGCCAAAATCAACATTAATGATGTTAGTATCTGCTTTTGCATCAAAAGATATTATCTTTAATGCTTATGAAGAGGCTATCAAACATCAATATCGTTTCTTTTCATTTGGCGATTCCATGTTAATCCAATAAAAAAACACCTGAGTAAGGTGTTTTAATTTTCGATTGGTTTGATTAATTTTGTAATGTAGATAACTGGTGTATCCAATAGGGCAACAATTAATTTGATAAAATAAGTGGTTAAAATCAGAATAAAAATACCATGAATATCTTTATAGTAAAAGGCAATAGGTACAAAAATAACTGTGTCAATCAATTGAGAAAGAAGGGTTGAAGCGTTATTTCTAAGCCATAAGAACTTGTTACTCGGTAATTTCTCTTTGATTTTAGAGAAAGCGTATATATCAACAAGTTGTGAAATGATAAAAGCGGTCATACTTGCTAAAAATACAATTGGTAAGAAACCGAATATTTCTCTAATATATGGCATGGCCCAATCTTCTGAGTTGGGTGTGAAAAGAATGGCAATTTGCATGATAATGACAGTAATAAACATTACAGAAAATCCAATGAAAACTGCTTTTTTAGCTTCTTTTTTCCCATAAATTTCATTTAAAACATCTGTGCCTAAGAAAATAGTTCCATAAAGAATATTTCCTAAAGATGCTTCGACACCGAATAAATCAACAACGGTTAAGACTTGTATATTTGCTAAAATAGTCGCTAAAACTATCCACAAATAGATACCCACTCTTCCAAAAAGTTTGTAACTGGCAAGAAAGAATGAAAAATTAGTAATTGCAAAAATTATCCAAATAATTTCGTTTGGCATGTGTTTCCTCCTAGTTTTTTTTCGCAGGATTTTTCGAACTGCGTATTTCGATATTTAATTATAACAAAAATTAGTAAAATAACAACAATTGTTTGCCAAAAATGATAAAATTTAGTAGAATGGTATTGATTACATGAGGAGGTTTTTATGGAAAAAAAGATTTTAGTAGAAGTATCTGCTAGACATTGTCATTTGTCTAGGGAACATTTAGATATTTTATTTGGGAAAGATTACGAATTAACAGTTAAAAAAGAGTTGTCTCAACCTGGGCAATTTGCTGCAGAAGAGAAAATCAAATTGGTCGGACCTAAAAGAGAATTACCTAAGGTATCAATTTTAGGACCAGCACGTAAATCCACACAAGTAGAAATTTCAATGACAGACGCAAGATCTATAGGTATTAATGCGCCGATTAGAGAATCAGGTGATATTGAAAATTCTGCACCAGCTAAATTGGTTGGACCCAAAGGTGAAGTTACAATATCTGAAGGCGTTATTGTTGCTAAGAGACACATACACATCACTCCAGATGATGCAAAAGCTTACGGATTAAAAGACAAACAAATTGTTGCTGTTAAAATCGATACAGAAGATCGTTCAGGTATCTTGGATGATGTGGTAATTAGAGTAAGAGATGACTTTGAATCAGCCATGCATATTGATACCGATGAAGGTAATGCTCTTGGTATTACTGGAGAACAATACGGAATAATTTTATAATGGCAATTAAGTACGAGTTAATCCATGAAGATAAATTAACTGGTGCTAGATATGGTGTTTTACATACTCCCCACGGAAGTTTTGAAACACCTATTTTTATGCCAGTTGGAACTCAAGCAAGTGTAAAAACACTTGAACCTAAAGAAATTGAGGAAGTCAGTGATGGTTTAATCCTTGGCAATACATATCATTTATGGTTACAACCTGGAGATGACATTGTCAAAGCCCATGGTGGTATTGGTGGTTTTATGAACTGGAATCATGCCTTGTTAACTGACTCAGGTGGGTATCAAGTCTTTTCATTGTCTGAGATGAGAAAAATTGATGAAGAAGGCGTAACCTTTAGACACCATTTAAATGGTTCTATATTGAAGATGTCTCCAGAAAAAAGTATCGACATTCAAAATAACTTAGGTGCCGATATCATTATGTCATTCGATGAGTGTCCACCTTTTAATTCCGAATTTGAATACCATAAAAAGTCTGTTGAAAGAACCATTCGTTGGGCCAAAAGAGGTAAAAACGCGCATAAAAACCCTGACACCCAAGCTTTATTTGGAATTGTCCAAGGTGGACCCTATAAAGAATTGAGACAATACGCCATTGATGAATTGACTAAAATAGATTTTCCAGGCTATTCAATTGGCGGTTTAAGTGTTGGTGAAACAAAAGCAGAAATGTATGAAGTTTTAGAGTTTCTTAAAGATAAGATGCCTAAAGATAAACCCAGATATTTAATGGGGGTAGGTTCGCCTGACGATTTAATCATTGGTGCCATGAATGGTATAGATATGTTTGATTGTGTGTTACCAACAAGAATCGCAAGACACGGAACTGCAATGACATCTCAGGGAAAAGTTGTTATAAAAAATAAAACATATGAATTAGACCAATCACCACTTGACCATGAATGTGATTGCAAAGTATGTAAAAACTATAGCAGAAGTTATTTAAGACACTTATTCAAAGCCAAAGAATTTCTAGGCCAACGTTTGGTGACTTATCATAACCTATATTTTTTAAAAAAATTGATGCATCAAATAAGGGAAGCCATCAAAGAAGACAGATTAAGTTCTTTTAAAGATGAGTTTTTCAAGAAATATTATAAAAAGTAATTATAATATTAAATAACTTGTTTATTTACCTATATATTTGTGATAATATGGAATTAGTATTTTTGGAGGTAACTCATGTTTAATATGGATGATAAATTTAATCAAAAACCAAATATCAAAGTGATTGGCGTCGGTGGTGGCGGTGGATCTGCTGTAAACCGAATGATAGAGAATGAAGTTCAAGGGGTTGAATTTGTAGCAATGAATACAGATGCACAAGTTCTTAAACTCTCTAAAGCCGATATTAGACTACAATTAGGAAAAAACCTTACAAGAGGATTGGGCGCAGGTGCCAATCCAGATGTTGGTAGACAAGCCGCTGAAGAATCAGAAGATGAAATTAGAGATTTCTTAGCTGAAACAGATATGGTTTTCATTACTGCAGGTATGGGTGGGGGAACCGGAACTGGTGCTGCCCCGGTTGTTGCTAGAATTGCAAGAGAAATGGGCTGTTTGACCATTGGTATTGTTACCAAACCTTTTGGTTTTGAGGGCAAAAGACGAATGACAGTTGCCTTAGAAGGTCTAGAAGCTTTAAAACCTTATGTGGATACCTTGATTGTAATCCCTAATGATAAATTATTTTACGTTGTAGATAGAAACACCTCTTATTTAGATGCTTTTAGAGAAGCGGATAAAGTATTGAGACAAGGTGTTCAAGGAATTACAGAAATTATTGCGATTCCTGGTGTTGTAAATGTTGACTTTGCTGATGTTAAAACAGTAATGAAAGACAAAGGAACAGCCTTAATGGGTATTGGTGTTGCTGAAGGTCCTAACCGTGCCGTTGAAGCAGCTAGAGAGGCCATTCGTTCACCTTTATTAGAAACATCTATCAATGGTGCAACAGATGCAATTGTGAACATCACCTCAAATTTTCATGCTTCATTATATGAAATGAATGAAGTTGTAGAAGAAATCCATAAGAGTTCAACGACAGAAATCAATGTTATCTACGGGTCTGCCATTAATTCGGATTTAGATGATGAATTGGTGGTAACGGTCATAGCGACAGGTTTTAGTGATGATCCTATTTTTAATAAAGACAACAAGATTGAGAAAAAAGAAGAAAAAGCGCAAGAAGTTGTAGAAGAAACTTTTTCTCCGCCAAAACATAAGAAGAAAAAAACAAAAAAACAAAAGAAGCAAGTCCTTGATAAATCAAAGGACAACAAAGAAAATGAAGATGATGAAATCAATGTACCTTCTTGGTTAAAGAATTCGTTTAAAGAATAAAGACTGGTGGACCAGTCTTTTTTTTGTATCATAAACAAACTAACCTATATTCATTGTTTTTTAAGTAAATTAATGATAAAATTTTAATAACGAAAGGGGGCGTTTATAATGGCGGAAACTCATAATAATTATGCTGAGCAAGTCTTAAAAATTCTTAAAGACTATCAAGATTTAAACCGTATCAAAGAACTGTTAGATGATTATCATCATTATGAAATTGGTAATGTTATGATTAATCTAGACGATGAATTGTTTGAGAAACTTTATCAATCTCTCTCATTAATAAAATTGACTGAAGTCATTGAAACTTTATCCCCTGAAGATGCATTCAATGTTTTTGAAAAAATGAATATTACCACTCTTATTAATGTCTTAGATTTCATCGAAACCGATGATTTGGTAGATATTATTGAAGTTATTGAGGATAAAGATAAAAAAATTAATTATTTATCTTTAATTCCCACTTCAAAACGTAAGATAATTAAATCATATCTACATTTTGATGACGATATGGTTGGTTCTATTATGAACAATAACTTCGCTAAAATCAACGATGATATGACTGTAAAAAGAGCCATCAAATCTGTTGTGGATCAAGCACCAGTCGTGGAGTATATTCATAATATATATGTTGTGGATCGATACAATACCTTGGTGGGGACACTTTCTCTTAAAGAGTTGATAAGTAAAGGCAACGAAAAGTCTGTTCTCATTAAAGATATTATGGTTGAGAATTTGGTTTACTTGTATCCAACAACCAATGTCGAAGAGGCTATTGAGTTGATGAGAAATTATGACTTCCAATTGTTACCGGTTATTAGTTCGGACCACAAGTTGATTGGGATCATTTCTTTTGATGATACAGTTGAAGCCATGAATGAAGAATCCAGTGCTGATTATGCCAGTTTAGCTGGTTTAACTGATGTAGAAATCACTTCTAATGAATCTGTCTTTTCTTCATTAAAGAAGCGATTACCTTGGTTAGTGATTTTATTATTTGTAAATTTAATAACATCCTCAATCATTTCTGGCTACGAAGAAGAGTTACAGACCTTAACAACTTTAGCTGTCTTTATGCCCTTGATTTTAAATATGGCTGGGAATTCTAGCACTCAAGGTTTGGGTGTAATCATTCGTCTTTTTGCTACCAATCAATTTAAAGAAAAAGGTGAAATTATAAAACACTTGGCAAAAGAATTTTTCATAGGTGTCATCAACGGATTGTTTGTTGGCATTGGCTTGTTTGTTCTTGTCATCTTATTTAATTTTATGAAAGGCACTGACTTTCAAGCTGGATTAAATTTTGCTTTTGTGATATCATTATCGATTGGCTTAGCATTAGTCGTAGCGACTTTAGCTGGCAGTCTAGTACCTTTGCTTATAAATTCAATTAAGATTGATCCTGCAGTTGCATCTGGACCTTTTATCACCACAATCAATGATATCATCTCTTTATTGATTTATTTTGGTCTCGCAACAACTTTAATCACAGGTTTAAGTTAGGAGGTTAGGATGATGGAAGAAAAAATATTTAATTATCAAAATGAAATTGTCTCATTGATTGAAAATAATTTAGCATATCCAAATATGATTTCATTGTTGGAACAATATCATCCTTATGACTTATCCAGGGCTGTTGTAGAATTAGATAAAGACTTACTGAAGAAATTGTTTAATAAACTACCCACTAAATTCACCGCTGAAATATTTGAGTATATTTCAGAAAATGAATTTAAGGAAATATATCCTTTATTTGATGTGAAAGATTTGGCAAAAATTATTGGAGAAATGGACCTAGACTTAAGTGTTGATTTATTAAAGTCTTTAAAAACAAATGCAATTGAAATTTTAAATCAAATTCCAATGAGCAGAAGAACAAGAATTAAAGAAGTGATGCAATATAATCCTAATGAAATTGGCTCTTATTTGAATGACAGTTTCTTGTTCGTAGATGTATCGTATACGGTAAAAGAAACGATGAAATATGTGACTAATAAAGCTCATGACTTTGATTATATTTCCATTGTATATATAGGTCATAATCAAGAATTGGCTGGCTATATAAAACTTAAAGATCTTATTACTGCGCGGGCAGATGAGTTAATTAAAGACATCATGCAAACTAGGTATCCAAAAGTTTATCTTGATGATGATGTTGAATATGTCGCTAAGATTATGCAGGAAACAAAAGAATCATCAATACCAATACTAGATGATGACGACCATATGCTTGGTGTTGTCACTCATGATGATTTAATGGATATTATTGCTTTGGCTGAAGAAGGAGATTATACAAAGTTTGCAGGTTTATCTGACTATAGTAGTGAAAAAAGTTCTGCCAATGTCTATAAATCAGTTAAAAGTCGTTTGCCATGGTTGAGTATTTTACTCTTGTTATCTATGGGAACTTCAGTTATTTTGTCTTTTTTTGATGGACAACTGGCAAATAGCGGACCATTATTAGCAGCAAGATTAGCGGTATTTTTACCCTTGATTTTAGACATGGCTGGAAATACTGGAACGCAAAGTTTAGCGGTAACCATCCGCTATCTCAGTAAAAATGAAGATATTGGAAAAGGTGTATTGCGTCAGATGATTCTAAGGGAAATCAAAACTGGAGTCTTGCAAGGCTTATTAATTGGAAGTGTTGTTTTTGGGATGATACTTTTTACAACCTATACAGGAAAAGGTGAATTGTTTAAACTTGATTACATATTCGCTTTGGTTACATCAGGTGCTATTTTCATCGCTTTGTTAATATCGACAACCCTGGGGGCCATTATTCCCATGGTTATGAATCGGTTGAAAATTGATCCAGCAGTTGCGTCTGGTCCCTTTATTACAACTGTATCTGATATTGTAACTTTAAGTATTTATTACACCATTGGATTAAGTATTTTATTACCGATGTTTTAAATCAGAAAACGAAAGGAGAGGCTTTAAGTAGCCATAGATTAAGATGGAATTAAAAGGAAAACAAAAAGCAATGTTAAGAAGATTAGCAAATGATAAAGACATTATGTTTCAAATTGGCCAATCTGGTATCACTCAACAAGTGATAGATAACATTTTAACCAATTTAGAAAAACATGAGGTGGGCAGGGTTTCTATATTAAAAAACTGTCCAGATTCACCAGCTGAAATCATCAGTAAACTAGAAGAGAATGGGATTATGGTCGTCTATAAAATAGGTCGTGTTTTATTACTATATAAACAAAACAAGAAGTTAAAGGACAGGATCAGACTCTAATGAAAATATTGCTTACTAATGATGACGGTTACAACGCAGAAGGCATTCAATTTTTATATAAGGCTCTGCAGAAATATGGCGATGTATATTTGGTAGCTCCACACGAACATATGTCAGGAGCATCTGTATCAAGAGTATTTTGGACGAAAGTTAAGGCGCATCAACATGATGATATGGTATATTCTGTAGAAGGGACACCTGCAGATAGTGTCTCTTTGGCATTGCACGGGTTGAATATAAGACCTGATGTGATTATATCAGGCATTAATGCTGGTTTTAATTTAGGTGCTGATACAGTTTATTCAGGCACAGTTGGTGCTTGTATGGAGGGTTTAAAGTTTAAAATACCAGGCATTGCATTATCTGCAGACTATAATCATCTACCACAAGCAAAAAAAGATTTAGATAAAGTTTTATCTTACATTTTTGATCAAAATTTATTATCTAAAGAATATTTGTTAAATGTTAATTTTATATCAAGAGATTTTAAAAAATCTAAGGGTATAATGATTACGGATTTGGGCTTTAGACCAACAAGACATTATTATGTTGAAGAAGATGGTTACTACGTAACAAAGAGGAATTTTCTAGACGAAAAATTTACTGAAGAAACCGATTTACATGCTGTGAATAATGGGTATATTTCAATTACACCACTTAAGTTTGCCAATCAAACACAAAGGGGTATCAATGAGTTAAGAAAAAAGGTGAAATAAATGCTTAGAAACAGACTGGTAGCAATCATTTTATCATTAGTCAATTTAGCCATAGTATTGGTTTTGATTCGATATGTACTTGACAATCCATTTGTCGAGGTTTTACTTGGGGCTTATGTGATTGCTTTTTCAAGTATGATGTCTTTTTTAAGCAGAAACAGAGATTGAGGAGTTTATCATGGTAAACAAGGAACATTTAAACAAATTAAAATCAGAAATAGATCAGCAAACACTTATTGCTGTAACAAAATATGTAGGCGATGAAGAAGTTAAAACTTTGTTAGAAGAAGGCGTCCATGATTTTGGAGAAAATAGAGTTGGTGTCTTTTTAGAAAAATTTAAAAAGTATCAAGATGAAGACATCACTTGGCATTTTATTGGTCATTTACAATCTAAGAAAGTAAAAAAAATGATTAATGATATTGATGTTTTACATTCTTTAGATAGAATGAGCCTCGCAAAGGAAATAGAAAAACATCGTTTGGATTCTTTGCCTTGCTTTATTGAAGTGAATATTTCAAATGATCCAAACAAATATGGCCTTAAAAAAGAAAAAGTATTCGATTTCTATAATAAAATTAAAGATTATGATAAAATAGATATAGTTGGATTTATGGGAATGGCAGAACATACAGATGATGAAGCCATTATCAGAAGTAACTTCCAAATTCTATGGGATTTAAAAGCTGAGTTTGATACAAAATATGCAAAGTCTCATAAGTTATCGATGGGGATGACAAATGATTACAAAATAGCCATTGAAATGGGTGCAACTCATTTAAGAATTGGCAGCTATTTGTATGAGGAGGAGTAAATATGGGTTTATTTGGAAAAAAAGATAAAATTGCACCTACTGATGTAGAATTTGATGACATTACCTTTATTAAAGTCAATGACAATAAAAGTATTTATAAATACGCTGAATTGATCATGCATAGAGAACCGATTGTCTTAAATTTTACCGATACTTTAATTTCAGAAGCCAATGAAGTATTGATTTTTTTATCTGGTGTTTTATATGCATGCGATGGAGAAATTGTTAAAATTCAAGATAAGATTTACTTAATGGCTCAAAAAAGCGACTTATTAGGACCGACTTTGAAAAGGTTTGTTGATGAGTATAGAAAGGATTCATAATGGCTGAGATTTTTTTATACTATACATATTTATTTTTGCGGATTTACTTTTATATCATGATTGTATATATTATATTGTCTTGGACCCCTTTGGTGAATTCAAAATTTTATCTTATACTGAGAATAATTGTTGAACCTTATTTAGGTATATTTAGAGGCTGGTTCATACTTGGAAGTATGGATTTCACACCAATTATTGGATTATTATTATATCGATTTTTACTAACCATGATTGAACGGGTTTTATTTGTTTAATATTTTACTTGCAAAATGCCTAAAATTTGGTATAATCTATTAAGAATATAAACGATGATTAGGACAACAAAGGTTTAATCAACAGAGAGCTTGTCTACGCTGAAATCAAGCAAGTAACCTTTTATCACCTAGGAGTTTAATCAGTGAAATAAGTAACTGATTACGTTGCCAGCGTTAATGGATATTGAGTGCTAGCGTAAGCTAGAATTAAGGTGGTACCGCGTTCTAAACGTCCTTTATTGAGGACGTTTTTTTTAATCTAGGAGGAGATATTTATGGAAAAGAAAGATTTTAAGGATACTTTATTAATTCCAAAAACCGATTTTCCAATGCGAGGAAATTTAGGGAAAAATGAACCAAAAATACAAAAGGAGTGGGATGAAACTGATCTTTATCAAAAAGCTTTAGATAAAAATAAAGATAAACCTCAGTTCTTTTTACATGATGGTCCGCCATATGCAAACGGATCAATTCATGCTGGTCATGCATTAAATAAAATTTTAAAAGATTTCATCGTGCGTTATAAAACGATGAATGGTTTTAGAGCCCCATATTTACCTGGTTGGGATACCCATGGTCTTCCAATTGAAAATGCATTATCTAAAAGTAAAAAGGTCAACCGTAAAGAAATGGATTTGGCTGATTTTAGAAATTTATGTGAAGAATATGCTTTAGAACAAATAGATATTCAAAAAGAGCAATTCAAACGTTTGGGTATACTTGGTGAATGGGATAAGCCTTATATTACTTTAGAAAAAGAGTATGAAGCTTCTCAATATCGAGTCTTTAATCAAATGGTAAAAAAAGGGTTAATCTACAAGGGTTTAAAACCTGTTTATTGGTCACCTTCTAGCGAAACTGCTTTGGCTGAAGCTGAAATCGAATATAAAGACATTGTTTCTCCATCAATTTATATTGCCATGGAAGCAATGGAAACATTGAATAAACTACCAAAAAATACACAATTTGTCATTTGGACAACCACACCTTGGACAATACCTGCCAATTTAGCCATTGCGGTTGGTCCAGAAATTGAATATACCCTTATTAAAACAAGCGGCAAACATTATCTTGTAGGCCGGGAACGTTTAGAAGCATTAAAAGATATATTGGATTGGCGTCAAGTGACACAAGTACAAAATATTTTTGGCTGGGAATTAGAAGGCATGTCTTATAAGCATCCACTATATGACCGTATATCGCCAATTATTTTAGGTGATCATGTCACGACTGAAGACGGAACAGGACTTGTTCATACAGCACCAGGTCATGGTGAAGAAGATTTCATTGTTGGTCAAAAATATAATTTAGATGTATACTGCCCAGTTGATGAGCAAGGATTAATGACTGAAGAAGCTGGTGAAAGATTTGCTGGTATGTATGTTGATAAAGCCAATGAAGAAATTATCCAAGCCTTATTTGAAGCAAAAGCCTTATTAGGCAAGTTTGATATGACCCATTCATATCCACATGATTGGCGTACTAAAAAGCCAGTAATCTTTAGAGCAACACCACAATGGTTTGCTTCAATTGATATTATTAAAGATGATATATTAAAAGAAATCCAAACCATCAAATGGTATCCAAATTGGGGTAGCGTTCGTTTATCAAATATGATTAAAGATCGTGGTTCTTGGTGTATTTCTCGTCAAAGAACTTGGGGTGTACCTATTCCTGCTTTTTATACTGAAAAAGGAACAGCTGTCTTAGATCCAGTTGTCATTGATTATTTCTCTAACATCGTTGAAAAAGAAGGATCAAATGCATGGTATACAAAGGAAATCGATGAATTATTACCACCGGGATACACTCATCCTGATTCTCCAAATGGTATCTTTAAAAAAGAAACAGACATTATGGATGTTTGGTTTGATTCAGGTTCATCTCACCATGGTGGTATGCTTGAACGAGGTTATGGTTATCCGGCGGATATTTATATAGAAGGCTCAGACCAATATCGGGGATGGTTTAATTCCAGTTTAATTACAGGTGTGGCTACAACCGGTAAAGCACCATATAAAAATCTTGTTTCTCATGGTTTTGTTTTAGATGGTGAAGGTAAAAAAATGTCTAAATCTATGGGTAATGTTGTTGATCCAAACAAAATTGCAAACACATTGGGTTCAGATATATTGAGACTTTGGGTCGCAAGTGTTGATTATCAAGCAGATGTTAGATTATCAAATGATTTAATTAAACAAGTATCTGAATCTTATCGTAAAGTACGTAATACAATGAAGTTCTTATTGGGTAACTTATTCGATTATGATGACACAAAGAATCAACGCTCATTTTCAGAGTTAAGTGATGTTGATCAATATGTAATGGTCAAAAATAATGATTTAATCAAAGAAGTTTTAAGTGCTTATGATGAATATCGTTTTGATATTGTTTATAGAAAAATCACTAATTTTGTGACTTTCTTATCATCATTTTATTTAGATCCAGCAAAAGATATTTTATATATTGAACAAGCGGATTCTGATGCGAGAAGAAACATTCAAACGGTTATTTTTAAAGTATTGGATACCTTGGTAAAACTTTTAACACCAATGATTCCTCATACAACGTCTGAAACCTATAAACATATTCCAAACATCAAACATCTCGATGATGCATACTTACTAGATATGCCTAAAGTAGAGGAACTAGAGTTCTCTAACTTAGAATTAATGGAAGACTTTATGTCTTTAAGAGAAGATGTTTTAAAAGCCTTAGAGAATGCAAGAAATGAAAAAATCATCGGTAAAAGTTTAAATGCGCATTTGAAATTATATCCTAAAGCAAAGGTTAAAACATTATTAGATAAATTAAATATTGACTTAAAACAAACATTTATCGTATCAAAGCTAGATATTTATGAGAGTGGCTTTGGTAAATTCAAAGGTAAAGACATTTCCATTGATGTAAGTCCTGCAGAAGGCACAACCTGTGATAGATGTTGGCAAGTTGTTGATGAAATCAATGATAATGGTATTTGCGATCGATGTGAAACAGTCGTTAATAATTTATAATGTACGTTGCCGGAGAATTTTCTTCGGCACGTCATTTTTAGATTCTTTGACAGTCAGTAAGAATAATTGTATAATTTAAGTAGTTAAACAAGGAGGATATTATGGAAGTTAATAAATTAATTGATCACACATATTTAAAAGCATTTGGAACAAAGAAAGATATTGATAAATTACTAGATGAGGCCAAGGAATACAAGTTCAAAAGTGTATGCATCAATCCAACCCATGTGGCATATGCTTATGAAGCATTGAAAGAAACAGATGTCTTGGTATGTACTGTAGTTGGTTTCCCTCTAGGCGCTAACACCTTAGAAACGAAAGTATTTGAAACTTTAAATGCTATTAAAAATGGCGCTGATGAAATTGACATGGTCATTAACATCGGGGAATTTAAAGATAAAAAATATGATTATATAGAAAAAGAAATAAATGAAGTTTGTCGTGCAGCTGCTGGAAAACTTGTGAAAGTTATTGTCGAAGTTTGTTATCTAGATGATGATGAAATTAAAAAAGTGAGTGAAATAGTCGGTAAAACAAATGCAGATTTTATTAAAACTTCAACTGGTTTTGGAACTGGTGGTGCCACACCTGAAGCTGTAAGAATCATGAAAGAAAATGTCAATGGCAAAGAAGTTAAGGCCGCTGGTGGTGTGCGTTCAAAAGAAGACTTGATTGCAATGGTTGAAGCTGGTGCAACAAGAATTGGCGCAAGTAGTGGTGTTAAAATCATGAATGATCAAGAAGGCTCGGACTACTAATGAGTAAATTACAAAACGAGATATTCGTTCAAACAAAGTCCTTAACAGGAACTGTCAATCCTTTAAGAATATTTTTATATACATTGATTTCTTCAATTATGTTGGTTGTGGTCTTAGCATTATTTAATATGATTACTTGGCCAATGACTTTTGTAATCATTGCTATATCATTCTTATATAGTATATTAAGAGACTATTCAATCACAAAATACTCTAACAAACAAATGATTAAATATTATAATTACACCCTTGATAAACACGATGATTTAGAACTTTATGTGCCTTTATTAGAAAAAACTTTTCAAGGATATTTTCTAAAAAGAGCAGCCTTAGTCATCGAAAATGGCCAATTGTATATTGAAGCCTTTAGACAAAGAAAAAACGACAAACAAGATCAATTAAGCATTCCTGTTAAATATGGTGATAAATTTGTAATTGACAGACAATCTGTTGATAAAAATCATAAATCAATTACCTTGGATTCAACATTTGCAGGCCAATATTATCGCTTTACAATTGTGAATAATAAAGAAGCAATTGCATTAATTGAAAAATCAAAACGAGGAGGAAAGTAAAATGTCAACACCACATATAAAAGCAGACATGCATGACATTGCAAAAACAGTTTTAATGCCTGGAGACCCTTTAAGAGCTAAGTATATAGCTGATACGTTTTTAGAAGATGTTAAACAATTTAATACAGTTAGAAATATGTTCGGATACACAGGCTTATATAAGGGAAAAAGAATTTCAGTAATGGGTTCAGGTATGGGGCAACCTTCAATTGGTATTTATTCTTATGAATTGTTTAAATTCTTTGATGTAGAAAACATTGTAAGAATTGGTTCATGTGGTGCATACACTGATGAATTAGACTTATACGATACCATCCTTGCCCAAGACGCTTTTTCAGAATCAACCTATGCAAAGGTTCAAGGTGGAGAATTAAGAGACACTTTGCCTGCTTCTAAAAAACTGAATGATAAATTATCTCAGATTGCAAAGTCTTTAAACATTCCTATCCATATAGGCACCATTCATTCAAGTGATGTATTTTATAGAGAAGATCCTGACGCTGCCCTTAACCAAGCCAAAGAAAAAAAATTATTGGGTGTTGAAATGGAATCTTTTGCATTATTCCATAATGCCAATATTACTGGTAAAAACGCTGCTTGTTTATTAACAGTTTCTGATTCTTTGGTGACATCTGCATCCACAACACCAGAAGAAAGACAAACTGCTTTCACAAACATGATGAAAATTGCTTTAGAACTAGCAGAATAAATAAAAAGGATGGCAACATCCTTTTTTATTGAGGTGAATATGAAGTTAAATAAAAAAATAATCAAGGGAATAGAAGTCAATTATATCCCTGTAAAAAAATATAAACATATGATGATTGCATTAAATTTCTTTTCTCAAGCCAATGATAAGACATTTAATGAAAGAAATATGGTCTTAGATTTATTGGAAAATCATAATTATAAATACAATACAAGTGACCAATTAAATTTGCATTTAGATATGCTATATGGGGCTAGATTGAAATCATTTGTATTTAATAAAGGCGATTTAATGGCCAACAACTTTAACCTAAAATTTGTCAATAAAAAATACTTAAACGGTGATGAAAATTTAATTGAATCAGCTTTTTTATTTTTAAAGGATTTGATTTACAAACCTAAAAGATACAAGGGTTTATTAACTAAAAAAGCCACAGACGAAGTTGTTCAAGAAGCCTATGAACTTTTACAAACCCTATCACAAGACAAAGCCTCAAAGGCATATTTTCATTATATGAAGACCATTTCAAACAATGAAGAACATTCATTGATTTTTCCAAATGAAAAGCATTTGCAACAAGTCAATAACCGTTCATTAACAGATGTTTATCAAACCATGGTTCATAAGGATTTACTAAAAATATACATTATTGGTGATATTTGCGAAGCAGAAATGGATGAAATTATCGAAAAGACCTTTAATGACCGAAGTGATTCTATTTCTATTGATGACTTGTCTTTAAGCCACCAATACACCCCTAGAGACAAACCACAAGAAATCGTAGAGTATGATGATGTCAGTATTAGCCGTATATTTTTAGGATACCGGTTGCCAATTACAACGACTAAACGTGATTTAGAAGTTATGATTCTATTAAATATTATTGTGGGGGGTTATTCACAATCCAAATTATTCACTATTATTCGTGAAGAAATGCAATTGGTTTATTATATCTACAGTATGTATGACCATAACAATACACTGATGACCATTAATTTTGAATTAGAAGGCAAGGACGAAAATCTTGCCATAGAGAGTGTGAAAAAAATCATTTCAGACATTCAAAATGGATTGTTTACTGACATAGAAATTGATCTTGCCAAAAATTATCTAATCAAATATTATAAGTCTTCTGCAGATTCATTGAGTGGTTTGTTGCAACTGAATATACTAGCGGATATGGATCGTGAAGAAGGTTTTGATTTAGGGGATAAGATAGAATCTATCTTGAGTATATCTAAAGACGAGTTGGTGGCTTTAGCCAAAAGACTATTTTTAGATACTGTCTTTAGATTTGTGAAGAAGGATGATTTAGATGAATAAAAAACAAATTTTAATGGACGAAACCTTATATGTTGAAACATTAGACAATGGATTAAAGGTCTATATCCATCCCAAAAAAGGCTTTGTGGACTATCATGCAAGTTTACAAGTCGAAATTGGTGGAAATGCTTTATCTTATCAATATGGAAATGAAACCTTTTCCTTACCTGCAGGAACCGCACATTTTCTTGAACACGTGTATTTTGAAAGTAATGGCGTCAATTTAAGCGATGAGTTTTCAAAATATAACGCCGATATCAATGCATCGACTTCAAGAGAAGTGACCAAGTATTATTTTAGTGCTCAGGATAATTTTGAGATGATTTTTAATCGTTTTTTAGAACATTTTTCTTCTGTGAGTATATCAAATAAAACCATAGAAAAAGAACGTAATATCATCGAAAAAGAGATTATGATGTATGATGATAATTTATACACCCAAGTTAATGAACGTTTATTAAAACAAATGTATAAAGATGAAAGGGTCTGGATTGATATTGCTGGTACTGTAGAAACCATCCAGCAGATCAATAAATCTCTTTTGGAAAGAACAGTGAATCATTTTTATCAACCTCAAAATATGGTTTTGGTTGTTACAGGGCCTTTTGAATATCAAGATATCTTAAAACTCATTAAGCAATCACCTTTTAATAACTTAAAGTCAAATCCATATTTGCCTCAAATAAGTCATCATTTACAGGGAAAAAGCAAGCGTCATATCTATGAAATTAACCCTAATCAGAATGTCAATTACCTTATGATGGGTATAAAATTGGATTTATCCATATTTGATCATTTAGAAGTCAGTCAAAAGCGATTGGTAATGATTATGTTTTTCGAATATTTCTTTTCTGAGAGTTCAAAGAACTATAAAACATTAAAATCAATGAACTTAATCAATTATATGTACGGAACACATATCAAAATCACTGATGATTATGCCTATTTTTCTATTTCAAGTGAATCTACAAAACCCAAGGTTTTGAAAAAGATACTGATGGATATGATAAATAATTTAGGGGCCATTGATGAAAAAATATTCATCGCATCGATTAGAAGCAGAGTGGGCCATTTTATTGGATACTTTGACAACGCATATTCAATCAATTATACCTTGGCTGATTTTACCAAGAAAAGGATTGATATTGGACATTACATCGACAATGTAGAAAACATTTCTTTAAAAGATGTTGAGTTGACCAAAAAATCTATCCAAATGAACCAAATATACTCAGTGATATACGCTAGAAATTAAGTATTATAATCATTGTTTTTTATGTTATAATACAATTGGAGTGATACTATGAAAATTACAAGCGCTGAATTTATAACGTCTGCAGTTGAAACCGACCAATACCCTAAAGACAATTTGCCACAAATTGTTTTCTCTGGCCGGTCAAATGTTGGAAAATCATCATTTATAAATTCTTTGTTACAAAGAAAAAATATTGCCAGAGTTTCTCAAACCCCTGGAAAAACCAGGTTAATTAATTTCTTTTTAATCAATGAGGCTTTTTATTTTGTTGATATACCAGGTTATGGGTATGCCAAGGTAAACCACGCTGAGATGATTAGATTTGCAACGATGATTGATGAGTATCTTCAATCAAAACAAGCAAGACTGGCTGTATTGTTATTGGACATACGTCGTGAACCCAATGAAGACGACTTGTTGATGTATGACTATTTTAAATCATTTGGCTATGATATTTTATTGGTCTTAACAAAAGCAGATAAATTATCAAATAATCAAATAGCCAAACAAAAAAAGATTATAAAACAAGCCATTAACCCTCGTCAAGAGGACATTATGTTAGAATATTCAATCAAAAGCAAAAAGAACCATGAAGAAATTTGGACAATATTAGAAAAACATGTAAATGAGGGATAGTTATGATAGATCTTCATTATGATGAAATAGCAAAAAGATATAATGATTTGGTTAATCAAGATGTTCACCATCATGCTTTTCCGTATTCAGGATATCAGTTGATTCAAGACCTTATAACCGATGATTTATCAAATAAAAAAAAGCGCGTGAAGATTTTAGATATTGGTTGTGGCACTGGTAAATTATATGAACATTTATTAACTTCAAAATATAGTTTACTTGGCATTGATCAATCTAAAAAAATGTTAGAAATTGCACAAGAATCCTATCCTGATGCTAAGTTTATACATCATGATATCTTGCAAGGCATGCCAGAAACTTTAAAGAAAAATAAATTTGATTATATTGTGCTTAATTACGTATGCATGCATTTTTCTTTTAAAACCACTCTTGATTTATTAAACTTATTGATTAAGTATCTGAGTGATTGTGGGAAAATTATTATTGGTGATTTGCTATTTCTTAACCCACCAATCAAACAGGAGTTCTTTTATAATCATCAAGATTATACTGATTTAGACCTGCATTTTCATTTATACAGTCAATTTGTGAATAAGATGAGTGAGCAACTTGCCTTAAGTTTTTTTGAAATTAATGATTATACAGGCATGATGATTATTGAAAATATAAACGAATTTACTTTACATTTTGAAGATCCTTTGGTAAAATACAAATCAAATACAGCGAAGTGGAGGAGTACTCACCCACAGAGAAATAGAGAATAAACGGTTGGTGAAAGTTTATGTCTGTTGTGAGGAAGGTAGCCATGGAGTAGTTGAAGTGAAATCAAGTAACTTCAATCGTTTATCTGCGTTAAAGATTTGAGTGCTAGATTTTCTAGAACTAAGGTGGTACCACGGTTATGAATCGTCCTTTTTGAGGACGATTTTTTTATTTTTAAGGGGTGAACTCATGAGTTATATTAAGGACTTGAGACGTAAAATAGGTAATGACTGGGTTATTTTAAATGCTTGTGCAGTTGTAATTGCCAATGAAAAAAATCAAATATTATTACAAAAAAGATCTGATAACCTACTTTGGGGTTTGCCTGGCGGTTTATTGGAGTTAGAAGATACATTGGCGTCTTGTGCCATAAGAGAAGTCAAAGAAGAAACCAACTTAGATATTGAGTTAGATCAATTTATTGGTGTCTTCAATAACCCTTTTATGCGTTGGCGCGAAAAAGACTATGCAAGAATCATTAGTTTTGCTTTTACAGGCAAAGTACTTGGTTCAACATTGAAGGTTAATGACAAAGAATCACTTGAGTTAAAGTATTTTGATTATAACAATTTACCATTGATACATTCAATGGATACATTACAAATAATTGAAGCTTATTATCGTCAAAAGTTTCAAATAATAGAAGGGAAAAGATATCATGAATAAACTATACAATCCTAAACAAGTTGAAGAAGGAAAATATGATTTCTGGTTGGAAAATAAGTTATTTTCAAGCGGCGATTTATCAAAAAAACCATTTACAATTGTCATTCCACCACCAAATGTTACCGGCAAGTTGCATTTGGGCCATACTTGGGACAACACTTTACAAGATATGGTTATTCGTAAAAAACGAATGGAAGGCTATGATGCCCTTTACCTACCTGGCATGGACCATGCAGGGATAGCGACTCAAGCAAAGGTTGATCAAAAACTAAAAGAAGCTGGCATTAATCGCTATGATTTGGGTAGGGAAAAATACCTAGAACATGCTTGGAAATGGAAAGAAGAATATTCTGAATACATCAGAGAACAATGGAGGACCATGGGTCTTTCTTTGGACTATGACCGTGAAAGGTTTACTTTAGATGAAGGTTTATCAAAAGCTGTTAACAAAGTATTTATTGACCTTTATAATAAAGGCCTTATTTATCAAGGTGAACGAATCATCCATTGGGATGTTGAAGCAAAGACAGCACTTTCAAATATTGAAATAGAACATAAAGAAGTTCAAGGTGCCTTGTATTATATTAAATACAAGATTGTTGGTGAAGATCGTTATGTTGAAATCGCAACAACAAGACCTGAGACCATGTATGGAGACACTGCTTTAATGGTTCATCCTGAAGATGAACGCTTTGTTGACTTACATGGCAAAGAAGCCTACATCCCAACAACTGAAACAAAAATTAAAATCATTACTGACCCTTACGTTGATACTGAATTTGGAACTGGTATTGTAAAAGTTACACCAGCACATGATCCAAACGATTTTGAAGTTGGTAAGAGACATTCTTTGGACATGCCTTTGTGTATGAATGCTGATGGAACAATGAACCACTTGGCCTATAAATATGAGGGAATGAACCGTTTTGAATGTCGTAAGACATTGGTAAATGAACTTAAAGATAAGAAATTAATCACCAAAGTTGAGCCCATTACACATAATGTTGGACATTCTGAAAGGACAGATGTCATTGTTGAGCCAAGATTGTCTAAACAATGGTTTGTTAAGATGGATGTTTTAGCCAATAATGCACTGGACAAGAGTACAGTTGAATTTATCCCTGAACGATTTAAAAAGATTTTCGTTAACTGGATGGAAGGCATTGAAGATTGGTGTATTTCTAGACAATTATGGTGGGGACATAGGATTCCTGTTTGGTATAAGGGTGATCAAATTTATGTAGGCGAAGATGGTCCAAAAGAAGATGGGTGGCAACAAGACAAAGATGTTCTAGACACATGGTTTTCTTCTGCTTTATGGCCTTTTTCTACTTTAGGATGGCCAGACGAGACAGACGATTTTAAACGTTATTACCCAAATGATTTAATGGTAACTGGCTATGATATTATCTTTTTCTGGGTATCAAGAATGATATTCCAAGCCATTGAGTTTACTGGAGAATCACCATTTAAACAATGTTTATTGCATGGATTAATTCGCGATGACCAAGGTAGAAAGATGTCTAAATCATTAGGCAATGGAGTTGACCCTATTGATATTGTAGATCAATATGGTATCGATGCTTTAAGATATTTTATAACTACAAATTCTGCCCCAGGTTTAGATTTAAGATATGAAGAAGAAAAAGTTGAATCTAGCTGGAACTACATCAATAAAATATGGAATATCAGTCGCTATGTTATCATGAATACAGAGGATATTATGGATCAAGATTTGACCATCGATTTGCATTCATTGAATTTTGCGGACAAATGGATTTTAACAAAATTAAACTTATTAATTAAAAACAGTGAAAACTTTTTTGAAAGATATGAGTTTAATGAGGCCGCGCGTTTAATTTATAATTTTACTTGGCATGATTTTGCGTCTTGGTATGTTGAAATGAGTAAATTATCAGATGATATATCGACTCAAAAAGTTCTTATTTATGTCCTTGATAAAATTGTAAAACTATTGCATCCTTATATGCCTTTTGTAACAGAAGAAATCTTCCAACAGTTACCCCATAAAGAAATATCAATTATGGTTGCGCCTTGGCCTCAAGCAAATAAGGAATTAATCTTTGAAGAAACATTAAATAGAGAATGGTTTTTTGAAATTATTAAAAAAATTAGAAGCATACGTAATGATTATCATGTTTCTTGGAATAAACCGATTGACATTTTTATTAAAACAAATGAGGATAACAAAGCGTTTATTGAAGACAATAGAGTTTACATAAATAAGTTCTTAAATCCAGATAACCTATATATTAATAAAGAACAAGTTGATTTAAAGCAAACTGTTTCAGTCATACTGGCTGACATTCAAGTCAATATACCACTGGGTTCTTTGGTTAATATTGAAGATGAAATCAAGCGAATCGAAGATGAAATTGAAAATTTAGAAAAAGAAATCAAGCGTTGTAAAGGTATGCTTAATAACCCTAATTTTATGAACAAAGCACCAGAACATAAAGTAGAGGAAGAAAAGCAGAAATTAAATGATTATACAGACAGACAACAAGAGGCACAAAAAAGACTAATGGAGTTAAAGAAATAAAATGTTTAATACAAAAGAAGAAGCACAAAATTGGATAGAAAACATTAAACGGTTTGGATCAAGATTGGATTTATCAAGAATTTCTAAAGCTCTAGAAATGCTTGGTAATCCCCATTTAGAATTTAAATCCATACATGTTGCTGGGACTAACGGCAAAGGGTCAACATCTAATTTTATTAAAAATATACTTGTTGATGCTGGTTTTAAGGTTGGTCTTTATACCTCACCTTATGTGGTTGAATTTAATGAGCGTATAAAAATCAATCAAGAAAATATTGCCGATGATGCATTGGTAAAATATGCAAACATATTACATGAAATTTCTGATAAGCTTATAGAAGAAGACCCAGACAATATCATCACTTTCTTTGAAGTTTTAACGGTCATCTCTTTTCTGTACTTCAGAGATCAAAAAGTTGATTATGGTGTTATTGAAGTCGGTCTTGGGGGCTTGTTAGATGCAACAAACGTCATTGTCCCTGAAATATCAGTCATCACAAACGTTTCTTATGACCATATGAAACAACTTGGCAATACTTTAGAGTCAATAGCCTTAAACAAACTTGGTATTGTTAAAGAAAACATACCATTAATTACATCGATTGAAGACACACATTTATTCCCTTTGATTTATGAAGTTGCCTCTAAAAAAAATGCTAGGGTTAAAATTATCAATTTTGAGTTGGTAGAGGATGTTGAGATTGGCGAACAAACAACATTTAAGTACCAAGAAAATCAATATATGCTAAATTTAACAGGTCATCATCAAGTTAAAAACGCTGTATTATCGATAGAAGTTATACGACTTTTAAGATTAATCAACGGTATAGATGTCAGCGAGGAAAATATAAAGAATGGTTTGCTTATGACACGTTGGCCTGGACGTTTTGAAATATTTAACCATCAGATAGTCATTGACGGTGCCCATAATATTGGCGGTATTCAAGCTTTAAAAGAATCTGTCAAAACAGTTTTCAAGGGTAAAAACATTAAATGTTTATTTTCTGTGATGAAAGACAAACAACATAAGCAAATGATTGAAGAACTGGATAATTTCTGCGACGAACTATATTTTACAGAATTTGAATACCAAAGGCGAGCCGATGCAGAAGAACTATTCTTCGAATCTACACATTATAAAAAATCATATCATCATGATTATAAAGAAATATTTTATAAATTGGTCAATAATTTAAATAAAGAAGATGTTTTACTCATCACCGGTTCCTTATATTTTATTTCTGAGGTAAGAAAATTACTTATAAAATAAAGAATTAACCTATCACCCGATGTATTATTTCATCGGGTGATTTAAATGTATATGATTAAAGATATGCCAAAGTATGAACGGCCAAGAGAAAGGTTAATGTCTTTTGGACCTGAGAGTTTAAACACATACGAACTTGTGGCCATTTTACTTCGAGTAGGAACAAAAAATGATTCAGTTATTGAACTTTCTAAAAAAGTAGTTCATTCTTTAAATAGTTTAAATGAACTGAGAAGTCAAACCATCAATGAGTTGACAAAAATTCGTGGTATAGGCAAAACCAAGGCCATTACCATACTTGCAGCATTAGAACTTGGTAAAAGGGTCTTAGAAAACAAACAAGAAAAAGTCCAATTGAGTTCGCCTCAAATGGTGTTTGACATGTTGCACTTTGAATTAAAAGATTTGAAACAAGAGGTGTTAATTTGCCTGTATTTAGATTTGAAAACAAACCTAATCGCGAAAAAAGAAATTTTTAGGGGAAGTTTAAATCAAAGTTTGGTCCATCCAAGGGAAATTTTTAAGTATGCAGTTAAACATTCTGCTTATCAAATTATTCTGGTCCATAATCATCCTTCTGGTGATCCATATCCATCTAAACAAGACATAGAACTGACAAGAGCGATTGAAAAAGCCGGAAAAATGTTGCAAATATATCTTTTAGATCATATCATTATCGGTGAAAAAAATTATTTATCAATCAAGTCTTTTGATCAAGATAAAAAACATTAAGATAACCGTTGACTTTATGTATTTATTTGTCTATAATTAACTTAATTGAATATGTATTTATAGGTGTAGCAATACATAACAGGGAATTAAGTTAAAAGCTTAAGCTGTCCCAGCAACCGTAATACTGACGAAATGCAAATACCACTGCGATTAAGCGGGAAGGTGCAAAGTAGGATGAAGTTTAGCCGGTAGACCTACCTGTAAATCAAATGTTTTCTCCTGGGTAATGAGAAAGAAGTTTTTACTTTTTTTGACCTAGGAATAGGTCTTTTTTTATTTTTCGGAGAAAACTATTCAAAAATACACTTTACTGAGGAGAAAGTATGAAAAAAGTATTTTTAATGATGTTTTTATTAATGGTTACACTGGTTGGTTGTACTGGTGAAAGCACTGAACAACAAACCACAGAAACACCTTTTAACAACTATGTCTCGATTGTTATTGGTGAGGAATCGCATTTAATAGGCTATGATGATACAGAAGTATCTTTATTTGAGTTGATTCAATCGTCAGATATACATATGCAATATGTAGACACTGATTATGGCCCAATGGTTTTAGAAATTGGCGACTATAAACAAGATGATTTTCATTGGATTGGCTTTACAAAGAATTCAGAAACTGCCAGTGAAGGTTTAGATACAATCGATTATGAAGATGGTGATGTTTTTGAATTTTCTGAAAACTTATCAACTTGGGATCAAACCTTTACTGTTGAATTAGAATCAATGAATGATATTTCTTTGGTCTATGAAATTGGCGATTATGAGCTTTTGATTGATAAAGAAAGTATTGACACAGATAAATTGATTGTTGGTGGAGAATATACAATTACAGGTCAACCTTCATCAATTACAGGTAACGTTGTCGAATTTGAAGTCAGTGAGTTTATGGCCAACTTTGAATATATTAGTGTTGTTCTTGGTGATGAAACTTATGATTTAATATATCGCTCAGAAACAAAGCCTTCAGCTTTTGATTTGATTGATGAATCTGATATTGAATTAGAATATTTTTCAACTGAATATGGTCCTATGATTACACGTATTGGTGACTTACAACAAGATGATTTTCATTGGATTAGTTTCACTGTCAATGATGAGTTTGCAAGTGCAGGTTTGGATACTATAGAGTATCAAGATGGTGATGTCTTTAGCTTTACAGAAGAAATTGCTACATGGGAAGTGAGTTTAAAAGCTGAGATTATTGAAATTGGTACAGAAGAAATAATATTTCAAAATGATAATCAGTCATTTGTCGTTGAAATAGCCAATTTACCGGACACATTGGTATTTGTTGATTTAGTGGTTGGTTTTATTTATGATTTAACAGGTATGGTTGATTTAGAAGCAAGCAATGATTCCATTGTCTTTAACCCATCAACACTTGAATTAGATGTCCTTACAGACTTCACTGAATTATATGATTTAGAAATAGGCGATGTGTTTATTTTACAGTTTACTGTTACTAATGTAGAAGACAGTTCAGAGTTTGGTTTTGAAATATTTGCAGAAGATATTAATGGTTTATCAAGTACTGACATATCAGTGAATATGGCTTATCCAAGCACAAGTGATTATATTTTTTACACGATACCAGATGATTATAATCTAGTAGAAAACGAAACCTATATTGGTCGTTTTATTTACCAAATAAATGAACCAAGTGAAGTCCCACAAATCACTTTATATGAAGAAAGCATCAATGGAGAAACTTTAGATAACGTAATTGTTGAATAGGAGATATCATATGATTATTAAAAATAACATAAAAATAATCATATCTTTGCTTTTAATAGCAGTTTTAGCCATGACCATGTATTACATTTCAGATCGGTCAAATGATGGTGTTGATACGAGTGAACCACCTCAAGGAGACATATATTTTAAGTTATACGATGAAAAACAAGATTTAGTCATCGATGATACATTGTCTTTTTATAAGGATGATACACTGTTCACCTTAATGAATAGACATTATGACTTGGTATGTGCTGATAAAAATTATCAAGCAGATGACACCTGTTCTCATAAATTTATTTATGGACGTATTCTATTGGGCATTGAAGATGTACAAACAAACTGGTATGATACTGTTCTGAGTATCTATGTTAATGATAGTCTGTCAACTAAAGGTGTTTCCTTAATCGAGTTATCCGATGGTGATGTCATTACCATTAGGAAGACGGTCATCAATGAATAAACATGTTAAAGAAATTACATTACTTGCCTTGGCAACCAGTATATTAATTGTACAAGAATTACTGTTCTCATTTATTCCAAATATCCAATTAACAACTTTTCTCATTATGGTATATACCAGTGTTTTTGGATTAAGAAAGTCATATATGATCATCATTGTTCATGTATTCATTGATAACTTATTATTTGGTTCCCTTGGCATGGTTAATATTTGGATACCTATGGCTTTGGCTTGGTTATTGATTGCAAGCATTTTTTCTATCATTAGAAGAAGAACGGATTCAATCATTATTTTCGCAATAGTTGCCTATATCTTTGGACATATCTATGGGCTTATGTTTGTACCCTTTCAAGCTTTTGTTTTAGAAATTGATATTTTATTATACTTATTGGCGGATATACCTTGGCAAATTGTTATGGGGATCGCAAACTTTCTAGCAGTCATGTGGCTTTATAAACCAATGGAAAAGTTTTTAGGGGAATTATACGCAAAATACATTATCATTAAATAAAGTCGCTCATCAGCGACTTTATTTTTCTATAAAATTAAGTATAT